>NZ_JARANX010000029.1:0-16465 GCF_029889785.1 Chromohalobacter sp. 48-RD10
TAATCAAGGGAGGCGTTCTTCAACGATAGGCACTCATTAACGTTCACATCGCTTCGCATCCGGATCATGTCGGGCTATGTTGCCATGCCCACGGCCCATCGGCGTATGCCGGTGGGCTTTTTTGATTTCACTGATGCGAGCGACGACCGGGCATGAAGTCGATGGACTGCAACTGACGCGCTACGACATCGATGGCTGAGCTATCGATGTCGTTTGCGGTTGGTGCGTGCATTAGGCAGGCATGGCAGTCGGGGAGCGAGGGCAGGCCATCTCTAGTGCCGAGTTCACGAATCCCCGGCGTTAGCCGCGCACGATCTAAGAC
Organism: Chromohalobacter sp. 48-RD10; assembly: GCF_029889785.1. NCBI lineage: Bacteria > Pseudomonadati > Pseudomonadota > Gammaproteobacteria > Oceanospirillales > Halomonadaceae > Chromohalobacter > Chromohalobacter sp. 48-RD10. Next base: position 323 of record NZ_JARANX010000029.1, read on the forward strand.
GCTAATGGCAATGCCGGCATCCACAGCTGATTCGATGGCCGCTACGCTGGCGCTGGCAAAGACGGTGTTCCAGTTGCGCCCCGCCGTTTGCAAAGTCTTGAGGCCGATGGCGCGATAGGGGCAGTCATTCGGGTGCAGGGCGAGCGGGAGTGGATCGTTCGCAACGCTCGCCGTGCTAGCCGAACCCGCCCATACCGGCCGTGTTTGCCATAAACGCGTCATGGAGGACTCGTTCGGTTGTGGCGTCACAACGATGGCCAGATCCAGCACGCCTTGATCGACGAGTCGCTCGAGTTCACCACTGTTGGAGGTTTGTACCTGCAGTTGCAGGCGCGGATGCGAGGCAGCCAATGTGGGGAGAATGTCGTTGAGCAGTCGTGGCGTATACACCTCCGGCAGGCCGAGGCGTACTACGCCGGCAGTGGATTGTTTAAGCAGGCGGTCCATCAACTGATCGTGTTCGACCAGCAAGGAGGTGGATTGGGCGCGCAACTGTTCACCGGCTGCGGTTAGTGTGACGCCGGCTCGGGAGCGCTGCAGCAGTTGCTGTTCGAGCTGCTGTTCGAGCCGCTTGATCTGCTGACTGACCGCGCCAAGGGTAAAATGGCGGCGCTCGGCCACAGCCCGGAGGGTGCCGAGTGCACAGGCGAGATGAAAGGTGCGCAGCAGATCGATATCGAGCGTCCGCCAGGTCGATGGGTTTAGCATTGTTAAACCATAAGTAGATAAGATGTAGATTTAATTATCACCAGGGCAGGTCGACCATGACAACCGGTTTTCATAAACAAAGGGTGTTGTCATGGCCGCTATTCTACTGCCGCTCGTGGTCAGTGCGGGATTGGTGATCTGCTGGAGTTCGGGATTTATCGGTACCCGTATGGCGTCGATCGTCGAGTTGCCAGCCACCACGGTCTTCTTCTGGCGCTTTCTCATTGCGGCCGGCGTGTGTGCCCTCCTGCTCCTCGGTCGTTACTATCTGACGGGTCTCCGTACCCACATCTCATACTCTTCCGTTGGTCGAGAGCTGGCGGCGGGGAGTCTGAGTGTTGGAGGCTATCTGCTTGGTGTGGTATTCGCCATTAACCTGGGTGTCAGCGCCGGCCTCACGTCACTGATTACGGCGTTGCAGCCCCTGCTGGCAGCACTGGTGATGAGTGCTCTGGTGGGAGAGCGCATCGGGCCGCTCGGTTGGCTGGGGTCGGTGTTAGCGGCAATTGGTGTTGTGGTCAGCGTCATAGGCGACATGAACGGTGTCGGCCATGCGCCGGCTTGGGCCTATGTGCTACCCGTATTTTCGGCTTTTAGCCTGACGGCGGGGAGCCTGCTGTCAACCTATCGACCGGCGAATCTGGGATTGAGCGAGCGCTTGATGTGGCAGTTGCTGGCGGCGACGCTGATCTTTGGTATCGCGAGTATGAGTCAAACGGGCCACCTGCCGATATTACCGCACGCCGAGCCCGGCGTCTGGCAAGCTCTCCTGTTTCTCGTGGTGCTGTCGAGCTTCGGCGGTTATGGTTTTTTCATCGCCAGCCTGCGCTTACAAGGCGTGACACCGACCTCAATACTGTTCTACCTGACACCACCGTGCACGATGCTCTGGGCTGCACTCCAGCTCGGCGAACGGATAACGACTGCTGGCTGGCTGGGTGGTGCGCTAGCGGCTGTCGGTGTCATGCTCTCCCTGCGCGTCCTGCAGCAAAGCGCTGGAGCGCCGAGCTCGCAGGCTGGCGGCCGGTGGGTGAAAAGTGCTGGGTGACATCCTTCAACTCTGCTGTTACAGCAGCTGACTGAGGTCGCTATATGGTGCCAATGCTTGCTGTGAGCCTGATTCAAACAGTATGCCTGCTTGCGTTCCCCATAATGTTAACTGATCGTCATGGCGATATAAGGCCGTACCTTCCGGTAGCGCGATGACGCGTTGATGTGGGTGGAGATCCAGATATTGTTGCAGCCGCTGTTCGCGACTCTCGCCGTTGTGCCCTTCGGGCCGACCGGGGAAAAAGTGGGGGTTGAGTTGAAAAGGCACTAGCTCCAACAACCCGAAGCTTTCAGGCTGCACGATCGGCATGTCATTGGTGGTGCAAAGTGAGGGAGATACCAGATGAGTGCCAGCACTCCAGCTCATGTAGGGGAGGCCTGCCAATAAGCGAGCGCGAAGTGGTGCCATCAGCTTTAGTTCTTGGAGACGTTGCGCCAGCATGAAGGTATTGCCCCCACCAACCAGAATAGCCGAAGCATTGTGAATGGCTGCTTCCTGGTTGTTGTACTGATGTAAGCCATCAATTTTGAGGTCTAGTCCCTCAAGCGCCAGTCGAACCTGAGCGAGATATGCATCGTTGCTCTTGCCCACACCAGCATAGGGAATAAATAGTACGTCCCGAATACTGGGGGCATGTTGTGCCAGAAATGTCGCGAACATGGAACGGGCCATCTCAAGATACCCGGACCGGTCGGCGCGGGAGCTGCTAAGGAGTAAAAGATTGAGCATCGCGAATCCTGGGTTGAGAGTAAACCTTTCGTCAGGCCTGTCTTCTAGACCCTACTCGAAGTAACAAGCATGGGCAGTACGTTGAGGTTATCAACCCTATTCAGCTCTGTTTGTCAGGCGTTTGCTTTTCAGGTGCTCGCGGGGTATTCAATCGTGTCAGCATCACAATGACTTGGAGTCCTACAGCAACGATTGCGGAAACGGCAGCAGCCCAGGGAAGAAGGGATGGCATTAGCAACTCATGGTCTAGCAGTAGTCCGCCCAACATGGCGCCGATAGCACTACCCAGATAGTTGGCAGAGCTGTTTAGGGCGACCGCCACGCTGCCATGCTCGGGTTGTAGTTCAAGTAGAACGTGTTGCTGCGGTGCTAGTGAGGACCAACCCATTGCGCCCCAAAGCAGAAATGGGAGGAATGACACGGCCATGGGCACCGATGCAGTCAACGGAAGGCTCAGCAGAGCCAGCGACATTATCGACAGGAGGGTCAGGAGTACCATCCCTGGACGGCCGGTCCGGTCAATGACGTGCCCGACGGAAAAAGCTGCCGCCACACCTCCGAGGCCCCAAACCCACAGGTAAGCTGATGGATCATTGCCCAGCCCCAAGTCAGTCAGCATTGGCGCCATGAAGGTATATAGCCCCAAGCTCGCTGTGGCAGTGAACAGTGTGACAGACACCACGGCCGCGATGCGTGGATGGGTGAGCATTTGTAAACGTGAGCGCAATGAGGGAGGAGTTGCCACTTCAATCGTAGGTAGTTTTGTAAGTACGCCTATTACCGCTACCAGGCCGATCAGAGCCACCAGAAGAAGTGTGGATTGCCAGCCGAAGGTCTGCGCAATCTGAATGCCGAGAGGCACGCCGATGACCGTGCCGGTGCCCATTCCCCCCAATATCATGCCTAGCGCACGTCCCTTGCGTTCCTTCGGTACAAGGCTACCGGCCAAGGATGCGGCGACAGGTGCAAAGGTCCCTGCCCCAGCCCCCGCAATGCAGCGCGATACGACTAACAAGGCGAAGCTATCGGCCACAATCGAAAGAAGGTTGCCAATCACGAACAAGGCCATAGCCAGTGCCAAGATCCGTCGAACCGATTGGCCAGCCAAGGCCGTCGCGAGAGCGGGAGCGGCAATGGCATAACAGAGCGTAAAGGCTGTCACTACCTGGGCAGCTTCTCCTTTGGAGACACTGAAGTAGGTGGCGATGTCGGGTAGAAGACCAGCCAGCACATAGGCATCAAGGCCCAGCGCGAACATAGCGCCGGACAGCAGTAGGAGATTGAACATGGAGACTCCCGGTTGAGATCAGCTTGGGCTTTCGGCTAATCAGGTAACTTGAGTGCGCACACTGTTGCGCTTCTCTGGAAGAACCCCATATTCGTAATATCAGTAAGAAGGGTACAGACACAGAAAATAAGATTTTGAAGGGTACAGATGTTCTAATAGATGATCTGTACTCTAAGTTTCATTGAGGTGCAAAAATGCAGGCGCCGATCTATCAAGACTTGGCCGATTCGGTGGAGGCCACAGTTCGCAGCGGCATGTATGCCGAAGGAGATCGCATGCCGTCGATCCGAGGCTTCAGTCAGGAGCGAGGGGTCAGTATATCGACGAGCGTGAGAACCTTTCATGAGCTTGAGCGCCGTGGTGTGGTTCGAGCAGCGCCTCGATCTGGGTATTTTGCCGTAGCTCCTGATGAATCTGCTGAGCTGCCTGCAGCAGCCCGTATCAGTGCCCAGCCCATGCTCGCTAGAGGTGGGGCTGAAATTTTAAAGCTGCTTGAGGCTTCTCAAGATCCTGGAGTAATGGACTTCGCGACGGCCCGGCCGGCGATGGATATGATCCCTGATAGGGAGCTACAGCGCGCTAGCCGCCAGGTCTGGAAGGTGGATCGCCGACGATCAATGGCGCTATCTTTTCCGCCAGGTATTGAGGCGCTGCGTGTGCAAGTGGCTAAACGATTGGCTAAGGTCGATTGTCGAATATCGCCCGATGAGTTGATCATTACTCAGGGCTGTCAGGCGGCCATTGCACTAGCGCTGCGACTTCTGACGGAGCCAGGCGATATAGTTGCCGTCGAAGCCCCGACCCATTACGGCATTCTGGAGCTTCTGGAACAGCTAGGCCTCAAAGCCTTACCGATCCCAACAGATCCAGCCTATGGCATCTCGATGAACGCTCTGGAGTTGGCCTGTCAGCAGTGGCCAGTAAAGGCTTTCATAGTGGTGCCTCACTTCAGTAACCCGCTGGGTTACTGCATGTACGATGTGTGCAAGCAACGTATCGTCGATGTGGCGCGACGCTATGATGTGGCGGTCATTGAGGATGACGTATTCGGTGAGTTGCGTGAAAATCATCAGCGCCCGAGTCCGGTCAAGTGTTGGGATCACGAGGGGCATGTGTATTACTGTGGTTCGGTTTCTAAGACGTTCGGCTCGGGATTCCGGGTGGGTTGGCTGTCGGTGCCTCCTGATCGTATGCAGCAGGCACGGGAAGTTCAGTATGCTCATACTGTGACTGTCGACGTACATGCTCAGTTGGTCACTGCAGAGCTACTTAAAAACACCAATATCGACCGATTTCTCAATCATGCTTCGGCAGAATACAACCGACGGACGGCTACAATGGCTCGTCGTGTCGAAGATAGTTTTCCTATCGGTACTCGGATCAGTCGACCACGAGGTGGCTATTTACTGTGGGTCGAGCTTTCTGGATGTGATGATACTGCTTCAGTACTTGATGAGGCGCTCAGTCATGGTGTTGCGTTTGCCCCAGGGGGGTTGTTTACGGTCGATCAGCAGTTCAAAAATTGCCTGCGACTCAATGCATGTGAGTTCAACACTCGGGCTGCGGAGAAAGCCCTGTTTCAGCTTGCCAGGCTACTAAGTTGACTCAGACGCCATGACCGTTAAGGCACGGCCGGTAGGTCGATGTCGTCGCTGCGTTGGACGCCGGCGGTCATCTCGCGGCATAGGCGCAGGAATTCGTGCATGGCGGTGGTCAGATATTTGTGTCGATGCCAGATGAAGGCGAACTGGCGCGTCAGGTCGAGTGCCGGCGTGGCGATGGGGACCAGACTGCCGCGCCGAAAGGCGTCGCGCAGGGCCAAGTGCGAGACACAGCCGATGCCAAGCCCCGATTCCACCGCGCGCTTGATGGCCTCGGTGTGCTCCAGCTCGAGCAGCACATTGAGCCGGCCACGTCGGTAGCGCATCGCTTGATCCAGCGTACGGCGCGTGCCCGAGCCCTCCTCGCGCATGATCCAGTCCTCGCGCATCAGCGCTTCCAGATCCGCCTCACCGGCGCTGGCCAATGGGTGCCGTGGCGAGCAGAATACCGTGAGTTCGTCCTCGACCCAGGGTTGCATGACGATATCCTCGTGCTGACAGTCTCCCTCGATCAGACCGAGATCCAATTCGTGATGGGCGATGCGCTCTACGATGGAAGCCGTGTTGCGCACATGCAGGCGTACACGACTGCCCGGATGGTGACGCATGAAGTCGCTGATCAGCAGCGTCGCCAGATAGTTGCCGATAGTCAGCGTCGCGCCGACATCCAGTGAACCGATACCGCGCTGGCCCTTGAGTAGCTCCTCGATTTCCTCGCTGCGGTCGAGCAGTGCCACGGCCTTGGGCAACAACTGAAAGCCCAGCGCATTGAGTTTGAGCCGCTTGCCGATGCGATCGAGTAGCTGGCAGTCGAACTGTCGCTCTAGCTCCGCGAGGGCGGTGCTGGTGGCTGACTGCGACATCGCCAGGCGCTGCGCCGCGCGGGATACGCTTTCATGCTGCGCGATGGCGACGAAGACTTCGAGCTGGCGCAGGGTGTAACGCATGACGATCTCCTGGCGGCCTTATTGGCCGTAATATATCGGTTGGGTAGATAACCGATATTCATATAATTCATTTAACAGATATATTGGGTCAGTCTTATAATTAGTGCAACTTCAATTTAAGCAAATAATGCTTTTCGGTTATAAGTTAAGGAGCAGTCGTGAGTAAACTGGCACTCGAAGAAGTTCTCAGCGTTCATCACTGGAACGATACCCTGTTCAGCTTCCGTACCACGCGCGAGCGTAGCCTGCGCTTCAAGAACGGCCAGTTTGTGATGATCGGCTTGGAAGCCGAGGGCAAGCCGCTGCTGCGGGCCTACTCGGTGGCTAGCCCCAACTACGAGGATCATCTCGAGTTCTTCAGCATCAAGGTGCAGGATGGCCCGCTGACCTCTCGGCTGCAGCATCTCAAGGTCGGCGATCAGATCATGGTCAGCCGCAAGCCTACCGGTACACTGGTCGTCGATGACCTGCTACCGGGTCGCAATCTGTACCTGCTGTCCACTGGCACCGGCCTGGCGCCGTTCATGAGCCTGATTCAGGATCCGGAAGTCTACGAACGTTTCGAAAAGATCGTGCTGATTCACGGCGTGCGCACGGTCAGCGAGTTGGCCTATGCCGACTTCATCACCCAGGACCTGCCGGCTCACGAGTACCTGGGCGAGGAGATCAGCGAGAAGTTGGTCTACTACCCCACGGTAACGCGTGAAGATTTCCACACCATGGGGCGCCTGACCGATCATATTCGTAGCGGCAAGCTCTTCGCCGATACCGGTTTGCCCGATCTCGACCCCAAGCAGGATCGCGCGATGATCTGCGGCAGTCCGGCGATGCTCGACGACACCAGCGCCATGCTCGACGAGCTGGGCTTCAACATTTCCCCGCGCATGGGCGAACCCGGCGACTACGTCATCGAGCGAGCCTTCGTCGAGAAATGAGCGGCGAGATCATGCCGACGTGACGCCAAGGCCCCCCGACATCGTCAGGGGCTTTTTATGGTACAGGCTGATTTACAACCACTTGGGCATGGCGTTGTCGGCACGCGCTTTGACGTCGTCATCGATGTAGACCGATACCGCAATCAGTGCCGCGCCAAGCACACTGGCATCGTCGACATAACCGCCCGCGGGGATCAGGTCGGGAATGGCGTCCAAGGGCGAGATGAAATACCCCAGTGCGCCGAAGATCGTGGTCTTCGCCCATACTGGAACGTCGGGACGCTGCAGCACGAAGTAGAGCTGCAGCGCTCGTCGCGTGACTTCACGACCGGCACGGCGCCCGTAGCGGGTGATCTTGTGCCAGAAACGTTGCTCTTGGAACGTGTCTGCGTAATCGCCCGTTTCTTCCGGCACGACATCGCCAACGTCGGCTAGGGACGTCTCTTCGATGGGGTCATGGCGCGGCGTCATACACGCTCCTCACGGTAGGGTGGGCGTCTTGAGATAGCCCCTGCAATGAATCGTCGCATTGGGGTTACGACTTGGCGCCGCCTTGGAAGGCGATATCCAGCGAGATCGCGGTGTCCTTGGGCACGTTGACCATGCTCAAGGCATGTTGCGTCATATCGCGGCGCAGCGCCTCGTACTCCTCATCGCCTGCCATCCGTAGCTCCTCGAGCTGATGCTCGGTCACTTCTTGGCTACCGAGATAGTTCTTGGCGGTCTTGCGCAGAGCATCGCCTGTCTCGCCGCTCGCGATCATGTGAAACTCGTCGGTCTCCATGCCGGCATTCTCGATGATGATTTCCATTTCGTCATCTCCTCGTCATGAGTCAAACGCGCCACCTTTGCGTGCCGCGTCCTTTCAAGATAGGTGCCGTGCCGGGGGACGCTCAAGGACTATCGGACAACCGATAGGGCGTATGTCGTGGTCATACACGCCACCGTAAGGGGTGTTCGTCCATGGTCTGGCCCTGCTCGTCCCAGTCCTGCCAACCGGTAAAGGGAATCGCTTGCTCCGTTTGCCAGTGGTGCAGGCGTGTTTCCCACTGCTGCTTGGCCCGTTCCAGATGCTCGTGGAAGGCAGGTTCGTCTTTATAGCTCAAACCACCACCTTGCACGCCGTATGTGATGTGCGGTGGAAGTACATCGAAACCGACGTAGTAGAGAGAGCAGAGGATCGGCCACATCAGTGTGGCGATATCGCCGCTTCGCCCGCTGGGAGAAAACGTCGAGGCTGGTGCCCCTGTGGTGACGGAACAAATGACTCGCTTACCATCCAGAGGGCCACGATCGTAGCGACGGCTTCCAGAGTAAAGTCCTCCATAGACGAACACTCGGTCGAACCAGCCTTTGAGCATGGCGGGTTGCGCATGCCACCACAGTGGGAACTGCAATATCACCAGATCGGCATGTTGTAGTCGGTCGATCTCGCGCTGGACGTCGACAGGTAGCGTATCCGATTGAACATGATGGCGCTGTTCGGTGAGTGCCGAAAAATAGTCGGGAGCTGCACGATCGACGAAGTGCTCGGCGCGTTCCACGGGGTCGAAGCCTTCGGCGTAGAGGTCCGAGACACAGACGTCATGCCCCTCACGCGTCAGCGTGGTCACGGCGAGGTTGCTTAGTGCCGCATTGAATGAGCGTGGCTCGGGATGGCAATGCACGAGCAAGATATTCATGGGAAAGCCTTGTAACGATATGAGACGACTTACGTTAGGCTTTGCATAAAAGGAATGACATTCCCCATGGATGAAAGTGAGGTTTGCATGAATGCACAGAGTCTGGCCTGGAGTGACCTACGGATCATACTGGCAATCGTGCGGCAGGGGTCTCTAGCCGGGGCCGGGCGAGAACTGGGCGTCAGTCATGCGACGGTATTTCGCCGCTTAGGGGCGCTTGAGTCCCAGCTGGGGGTACGGTTATTCGAGCGTCACCGCACGGGCTATGTGCCGACGCTAGCGGGTGACGATCTAGCGACGACCGCGGCGCGCGTCGCGACAGATATCGGCGCCGTTGAAAGGCGTCTCGTGGGACAGGATGCAAGGTTGTCCGGTACGTTGCGTGTCACTACTACCGACACCTTGCTCATGGGGTTGCTGAGTGATGTCCTCGCAGGTTTCCAGCATCAATACCCTCACATTGTATTGGAAGTGGAAGTCTCTAATCGTGAATATAATTTATCGCACCGGGATGCGGATATTGCGATTCGGCCCACGAAATCGCCGCCGGAAACGCTAGTGGGGCGCCAAGTGGGGCAAATCGCTCAGGCCGTCTATGTCCATAAGCACCAATTTGAGACAAGTGCTTGGGTAGGGCCTGATTCACATTTGGGATATCCCGCCCTGGAGCGCTGGATGGCCCACGAAGGCGTCGATGCCGAATGCCGTTATCGTGTCGATAGCATGTTGGGCATGCTGGCAGGAGTGCGCAGTGGCATGGGGCGTGGTGTGCTGCCGTGTTATCTCGCCGATAGGGAAAATAGCCTCATGAAAGTCGGTGCGTCGCTGGCTTCATTGGAGACGCCTTTGTGGCTGTTAACGCACCCCGATTTGCGGCGTACCGCCCGGGTGATGGCTTTTTTCTCCTATCTATCGGAAGTGCTAAGCACACGACAAGCATGCCTTAAAGGCGAGGCCTCAAATTCCAAGCCTACTTCACCACGCGACGAGCGCCAGCCCCCCGAGCATGACGGCGATGGCGCCGAGTCGTAACGGGGTGAGGCGTTCCCGGAACCAGTAACCGGCGGCGAGTACGCCGAGAGGAATCGAGAGCTGGCGCAGGGCGACGACGTGGCTGACGTCGGCACTGGTGGACATGGCAATCAGCACCAGCCCGTAGGTACCGAGTATCATGGCACCCGTTAGCCAGGCACGACGTGCGGCGGGGGAGCGGTGCAGTCGTCGTGCTGCGTTACGCTCGTTGGGCAATGCCTGTACGAGTGGCCACATCCACAACCAGGTGGCCATGGCTTGCAGCACCATGTAGTGCAGTCCGGCTTGTAGCGGGGTGTAGCCATGCGTGGTCATCAAGCCCAGGGCATGCTTGTCGATCAGCGAGTATCCGGAAACGCCAGCGACGGCTCACCGCGCTTGCCGAGCAGGTTCCAACCGGCATGGAGCACGGCGGATATGACGATCAAGGCGATGGCAAGTGCGCTCAGCGTGGGCCTCCGGGCAGGTTCAAGGGACGTTACGTGCGATGGCTCCTATCTGGTATATACCAGATTAATGATGACATCATCCATGACACTTGGCGTGATCGCAACCGAGCGCTCGCGTCGCCATGGGGCCTTATCATCCCATGACGAATGTTTGCGAAATGTCACGAATGGTGCCCAAAATGCCGATAAGGGCTGTACAGAGCGCGTCTCTCGCTCATAATCCCCATAGTCCCTATGTCAATGCGCTTTGTGGCGTCGCCATAACAAATGTCGCGGCAAATGTTACGAGTGGACCCGCGAGGGGGTTCCTCCTTCAAGGACATAACAAATGACGTCCCCGTTTCCTCATCGATCGCGTGCGGTCTCCGCGCTGCTCATTTTAATTGCCTTCACGATGGCGTTGTGCATGCTTCCTGCAGCCCAGGCGGCACCCAATCCACGCTATGCTTCCATCGTCATCAATGCCGAGAGTGGTGCGGTGCTGCACTCGGCAAACGCCGATGCAACGCGCTATCCCGCATCGTTGACCAAGATGATGACGCTTTACTTGCTGTTCGAGGCGCTCGAAGACGACACGCTGAGTATGGATTCGCGTCTGCCGGTCTCGCAGCATGCCGCCGCGAAGCCGCCCTCCAAGATGGGCGTGAAGCCTGGCGAGACGGTGAAGGTGGAAGACGCCATCAACATCCTTGTGGTCAAATCTGCCAACGATGTGGCGGCGGTGGTCGCCGAGGGGCTGGCCGGTAGCGAGTCCACCTTTGCCAGCCAGATGACCGACAAGGCGCGTGCCTTGGGCATGGCACACACGACGTTTCGCAATGCCTCGGGGCTGCCCGATGACCGCCAAGTCACCACCGCGCGCGACATGGCGATTCTCGCGCTGCGCCTGATGCAGGACTTCCCGAGTTATTATCCGGTGTTCGCCAAGACCGAGTTCACATGGCACGGGAGGCGCTACAAAGGGCACAACCGACTGCTCGACAACTATGCTGGCACCGATGGCCTCAAGACGGGTTACATTCGTGCCTCGGGCTTCAATGTGGCGACCTCCGCCGTACATGATGGACGTCGCCTGCTGTCCGTGGTCATGGGCGGTTTTACCGCCCAGTCACGCGATGCGCACATGAGCGAACTGCTCGATCGTGGCTTCGCGCGTGCCGAGTCGGTCGCGCAGGGTGACTGGATCGCGAAGGCAGACATTTACGGGGACCGTTTGCAGGCCACTCCAACGCGTGAACCCGCCCCCACGCCTGCCGATGACCCCATTCGTGACTTGATCGCCCAGGCGGAATACGAGCACGGTGACGCCAGGACAGCGACCGATGATGCCAGCGCCTGGGCCGTGCAGGTGGGGGCGTTCAGTGACCGTACCCGAGCGCGTCGGCAGGCCGACCAAGCCGCCGAATTTTTGCCAGCCGAGCTCGACGGTCGCGTGTCGGTGTCATCGGTGCAGGGCGATGGGGGCATCTTTCGAGCACAGGTGGTGGATCTGGAGGAAACCCAGGCGCGCCGTGGGTGTCGGCAGTTGGCACGCGAGGGTGTGGACTGCGTCGTGGTCGCCATGGGCGCCGGCCAATGAGGCGTCCCGATGGGCCTCACGGCATCGCCACTTCCACGTGCAGGCAGATGGCATCGTGTAGCCAGTAATCCTCGTCATATTCGAGGGCTCGACCCTCATGGTCATGCGTGACGCGTGTCACGCAAAGGCCCGCGCAGCCACTGTGCACCCCGAGCGTCTCGGCTTCGTCGCCGGTCAGCGCGGTGGGGTAGAGCCGCAGCGATTTGCGCGCCAACACCAGGCCGAACTCTTCCTATAGGCGCTGCCACAGCGACGTCGAGAAATCGCCCTTGGCGAGATCCGGCAAAAGGTCGTCGCGCAACCAGATACGCTCCAACAATACCGCCCGGCCATCGATGTAGCGACGCCGTTTCACATGCAAAACGGCTTGCCCGCAGACAATGCCGAGTGCTTGTGCCACTTCGGCAGGGGCCGGTTGGTGCCGCACGTCCAACACTTCGGTATGCGGATGCCGCCCTTGTGCACTCACGTACTGGGCAAAACTTTGATCGTGATTCGGTGAATATTCCACGCGCCGGGGCGAAACGAACCAGCCGCGGCGGTTGTGGCGATGGAGTCGCCCCTCGCTTTCCAGTTGCACCAGCGCCTGGCGCAGCGTGACACGCGTCGTCACGAAGCGCTCGGCCAGGCGGCGCTCGCCAGGTAATCGGCTAGCGGGCGACAACTCGCCCGTCTCGATCAGCGTCACCAGGCGGTCGCGCAACTGTAGATAGAATGGATTTTCGGGCATTGGTGTTTCCGGGCCGGCGTACACATAGGCCGATGATAAGCGTTGGCGCGTAGCGTGCCCATGGTTCTTGAACGCTTGGAAGCTGCGTCGACATGAAGCGCCGCGTTGCCCTGCAGGGGGCGTCGCGTCTAGCCTAGGCAGGACAAGCCAATGAACGTCTTTCACCAAACAAGGATGTGAGGGTGTTATGCAAGAAACCGATCTGGGCATGATGGATGCCGGACAATTGGTGGCGCTGTTTCGGTCCGGCGAGGCCTCGCCGCTGGAAGCCACGCGTGCTTCGCTTGCGCGTATCGATCGCTTCAACGACGCGGTCAATGCCTTTGTGTATGTCGACCGCGAAGGGGCCGAGCAGGCGGCCACAGCCTCGGCGCGTCGCTGGGGGCAGGGCAAACCGCTGAGCCCCCTCGACGGCGTACCCGTGTCGATGAAGGACTTGACCGAAGTGTCTGGCATGCCGGCCCGCGACGGCTCTTTGACCACATCGGATGCGCACTGCGAAGGCGATGCGCCGCCGGCGCGCATGTTGCGCGAGGCGGGTGCGATCTTCCTCGGCAAAACCAACACGCCGGAGTTCGGCTGGAAGGCCGTCACTGATAATCGTGTGTTCGGGGCCACCTATAATCCTTGGGATACCCGCCTTACGCCAGGCGGTTCGTCAGGTGGCGCGGCAGCCGCAGCTGCGCTCAACATGGGCGTGTTGCATCAGGGCGGTGATTCGGGTGGTTCGATCCGTATTCCCGCCGCGTTTACCGGCGTGTTCGGCTTCAAGCCGACCTTCGGCTGGACACCGCAATGGCCGCCCGCCACGGACCCCACGCTCTCGCATATCGGCCCGTTGACGCGCAACGTGCCCGACGCCGCACGCATGCTCAACGTGATCGGGCGCTATGACTATCATGATCCCTACGCCACGCGCGGTCAGCCTGATGATTGGGGCGTGGATCTGGACTGTGATCTGCGCGGCCTGCGCATCGCCTATTCGCCGGATCTCGGCTACGCCCAAGTTGAGCCACAGATCGCCGCCCGCGTACGCGAGGCGGCCGAGAAGCTTCAGGCGTTAGGGGCCGAGGTCGAGGAGGTTCATCCCGGCTTCGAGTCACCGATCGAGATCTTCCAGAAGATATGGTTCACCGCCTCGCTGGAGGTCTGGTCGCAGTGCAGCGAGCATGAACGCACTCTGCTCGACCCTGGGCTTGTCACCAATGCGCGCCTCGCCGAACGCTGGAGTGCGCTGGACTTCTTCCGCGCTCTGGAATCGCGTGCGCGGCTGACGCAACGGCTCGAGCATTTCAATCAGAAATATCATTTGCTGATGACGCCGTCGGTTTCGGTATCACCGTTCGAGGCCAACCACGAAGTTCCGCCGGGCAGCGGCATGCGAGATTGGGAAGAATGGGCGCCATTCTCGTACCCCTTCAACCTCAGTCAGCAGCCCGCCGCGTCCGTGCCGTGTGGTTTCACCGACACGGGCATGCCGGTGGGCTTCCAGCTTGCGGGGGGCAAGTTCGACGATATCCGCGTACTGCGCGCTTGCCACGCCTTCATGCAGGCGTACCCGCCGCGCTTCCCGACCGTACCTGACCCCGCTCGGACAGGCTGAGCGGGGCTCGGTAGGCCATTGCCCTCGTCTGTTCAGGCGGGCGAGGGGGCGCTTGCCTCGTTCTCCGTTCACACCGTCAACTTCCCCACCTCAGGGCACTTCCCCACCCTCGCGGCTGCGCAAGTGTGAGTCATTGACGTTATGGCCGATAAGGCCGCTTTTTTGGAACCTGTCAGCTCGCTAGGCCAAACGGTAGCCTAAAGCATTATATAGTTTATAACTATTGATTGCGTATAAAAATACAAATTTTGGCTATCGAAAGAATGCTTTAAAAATAGCGACGTCAATAACGCATGGCTGTCACGCAAATGTGAGCACGATAACTAAGGTGCAGACCATAGGTTCCTTGGGTATCGCCAAGGTCAAGAGTAAAAAGGGGAAAGCAATATGAGCGGAAAATGCCCAGTAATGCACGGTGGCCATACCTCCACTGGCACCTCCAATAAAGACTGGTGGCCTGAGGGTATTAATCTGGATATCTTGCACCAGCATGACCGCAAGACTAACCCGATGGATCCTGACTTTGATTACCGTGAGGAAGTCAGAAAGCTCGATTTCGACGCGCTCAAGCAAGACGTTCACGCGCTGATGACCGATAGCCAAGCTTGGTGGCCGGCCGACTGGGGGCACTACGGCGGCCTGATGATCCGCATGGCATGGCACTCTGCGGGTACCTATCGTCTTGCCGATGGCCGTGGCGGTGGTGGGACCGGTAGCCAGCGTTTCGCCCCACTCAACTCCTGGCCTGACAACGCGAGCCTCGATAAGGCGCGTCGCCTGCTGTGGCCGGTCAAGAAAAAATACGGTAACAAGATCAGTTGGGCTGATCTGATGATTCTGGCCGGTACCGTCGCTTACGAATCCATGGGGCTGCCGTCCTACGGGTTCTCTTTCGGCCGTAAAGATATCTGGGAGCCAGAGAAAGACATTTACTGGGGCGATGAGAAAGAGTGGTTGGCGCCTTCCGACGAGCGTTACGAAGACGTCGATACTCCGGAGACCATGGAAAACCCGCTGGCCGCCGTGCAGATGGGGCTTATCTACGTTAACCCCGAAGGGGTCAATGGCCAGCCCGATCCGCTTAAGACCGCTCAGCAGGTACGTGAAACATTCGCCCGTATGGCCATGAACGACGAAGAAACAGCCGCACTGACGGCGGGTGGTCATACCGTGGGCAAGTGTCACGGCAATGGCGACGCCTCTGCGCTGGATGCCGAACCCGAAGCGTCTGACGTCGAGAATCAGGGCTTTGGCTGGAGCAACCCGAGCATGGGCGGCAAGGCGAGCAATGCCATCACATCGGGCATCGAAGGCGCCTGGACCACTAATCCCACTCAGTTCGACATGGGCTACTTCGAGCTGCTCTTCGGCTACGAGTGGGAACTCAGGAAGAGCCCCGCCGGTGCTAACCAGTGGGAGCCGGTTGACATCCGCGAAGAAGACAAGCCGGTTGATGCCAGCGACCCCTCTATCCGCCACAATCCCATCATGACCGATGCGGACATGGCGATGAAGATGGACCCGACCTACCGGGCGCTGTGCGAAAAGTTCATTGCCGATCCGGAATACTTCAAGCAAACCTTCGCCAAGGCATGGTTCAAGCTGACCCACCGTGACCTGGGCCCGAAGTCGCGTTACATCGGCCCGGAAGTGCCCGCTGAAGACCTGATCTGGCAGGATCCCATTCCGGCAGGTAATACCGACTACAGCGAAGAAGTCGTCAAGCAGAAGATTGCTGAAAGCGGTTTGAGCATCAGTGAGATGGTCAGCACGGCGTGGGATAGTGCTCGTACGTATCGCGGTTCCGAC
>NZ_JARANX010000003.1:0-285236 GCF_029889785.1 Chromohalobacter sp. 48-RD10
CGCATCATCATGATGGCAGCTCGGTCTTCAGCAGTAAGGTGGCGATAGCAGTAGTTCATGGCAACACGGTACCTGATGGGTTACGTGTTGCACTTGGTCATTGAGACCGCCAACATCGTGCCTACCGGCATTTTATCTTCCTCGCCGGATCGACTCCCCTTGGGCAACAATTGGATTTGTTTCACGTGAAACATGGCGCTCCAGATTTAGCGCCGAGAATATGCCTCTTCTCTCTTCTCTCTTCTCTCTTCTCTCTTCTCTCTTCTCTCTTCTCTCTTCTCTCTTCTCTCTTCTCTCTTCCGCTCGTAGCTCGTAGCTCGTAGCTCGTAGCTCGTAGCTCGACGATTGTTCCACGTGAAACAATCTCACAGGAACATCGCGCCGGTTGCAGTCGTTCCGTGCTCTCTGCCTATCCTCGCCTGCCTTCCCCGTCGGCCTCACGGAACCACTGCTTGAGCCAAGCCACCAGGGCCTCCAGCCGCTGGGGACGATAGCGGTCCCGTGCCATCAGCGCATGCATCCCCGAGGACAGCGGCATGAAGTCATCCAGCACGCTTTCCAGCGTGCCCTCCGCCAGCGCCTCGCGGATATCGCCAGACGACTTGAGGATCACCCCCGCCCCCTCCATCGCCCAGCGTCTCAGCAGCGCGCCGGAGTTGGAACGCAGCGAGCCGCTCACCGGCACGCTCAGGGCTCGGCCGCCTTCCTGAAACCGCCAGGGGAGCTGCGGCTCGCCGTCCCGCGTCAGCACCAGGCAGTCGTGTTCAAGCAGGTCCCGGGGGTGCGCCGGGCGTCCGCGGCGCCCCCAGTAGTCCGGGGAGGCGACCACTCGTCGCTCATCATCGCCGAGCGGCACGCCGATCAGGGCGCTATCAGGTAGCGGGCCGACCCGGATCGCCAAGTCGATGCCCCGCCCCACCCCTCGCGACAGGCCGTCGCTAAGATGCAGTTCGAGCGACACTCGCGGATGTCGGCGCTGGAAGGCCAGAAGCGCCGGCCCGATGCGACGCTCGCCGAGATCGTGGGGCGCCGTCACCACGATCTCGCCCGACAGCGCCGCCTGGCGGCGATGCATGCGATCCTCGGCCTGCTCCATCGCCGCGACGGCCTCGCGGCAGCCCTGCAGGAAGGCCGCGCCTTCTTCGGTCAGCGACAGCACCCGGGTGGTGCGGTTGAGCAGAGTCACCCCGAGGCGCTGCTCGAGCCGCTTGAGCCGGTGGCTGGCCGACGACAGGGCCATGCCCTGCTGATGGGCAGCCGCCGACAGGCTGCCGGACTCAACGGTGGCGATGAAGAGCCGGAAGGTAAGCAGTTCGTCCATTCTTCGCCTATTTCGAAGAGTGATTTCGTCATGCGAGTGTATATTGAACAGCCGCCACCGGCGAAGATGAGCGTAGACTCATCGTCAAAGGAGGCAAACAGATGCAACACTTCGCCAATCAGACCCTCTCATCGTGGGCGGCGGCCGCCGCATCGCCCTGAGCGATACCTGACCCGCCCCATGGCACACAACCCACTGATCGCCATTCTGCTACATGACATGGAGGCTCCATGAGCCAGCCCATCAAGGCCCTGATCGCCGGTGCCAGCGGCATCATCGGCCACGGCGTGCACCGCGCCCTCGACGCCTCGGACAACACGGTCCGGAGCCTGGCACGCCATCCGATCGAAGGTATGGAGACGCTGTGCGTCGACCTGACCGATCCCGAGACCACGCGCCGGGTAGTGGCCGAACAGGCCGCCGACACGACGCATCTGTTCTACGCGGCCCTGTCTCCGGACGACGACCTCGCCGTGGAGGCCGAGCGCAACGCGGCGATGCTCGAGAATTTGCTGGACGCCCTCGAGGCCGCCGGCGCGCCGCTGACCCGCGTGGTCATCTACCAAGGCTTCAAAATCTACGGCATCCACCTGGGCGCCAAGGTGCCGACACCCGCCCGGGAGGACGATCCCAGTCACCTGCCGCCCAACCTCTATCAGGCGCAGGAGGCCATCCTCACCGAACGTGCCCGGAAGGCCGACTGGGATCACGTCGTCCTGCGCCCGGACCTGATGATCGACGGCAACGTGCACGGCAACCCCATGAACATCGCGGTGGTCATCGGCGTCTTCGCCGCCCTGTCTCGCGAGCTGGGTGTGCCGATGCGCTATCCCGGCACCGAGGCCGCCTATCGCGTGTTGATGCAGTTCACCGACGCCGACCTGCTTGGCGATGTCAGCGCCTGGGCGGCGACTACCGAGGGCATCGCCGGCGAAGCCTTCAACATCACCAACGGCGACGTCTTCCGTTGGGAACGTCTGTGGCCGGAGGCCGCCGCCCACCTGGGCCTCGACAGCGCCTCGCCGGTGCCAATCCCTATGGCCCAGCACATGGCCGACAAGCAGGCGGTGTGGGAGCGCATCGCCCACCGCCACGGCCTGGTGGAGGATCGTCTCGACCGGCTGGTGGGCTGGGGCTTCGGTGACTTCATTTTCCGCACCGAAACCGACGTCATCTCCGACGTCAACAAGATCTATCGCTACGGCTTCACGCCGCGCTGCGACTCCCGGGAGCGGCTGCTGCATGCCCTGGATCGGCTGCGCGAGCGGCGGGTGATTCCCTGACGCCTCGCCGGGCTCCTCGCCCGCCGGGCATGGCGAATCGACGACATGTTCCACGTGAAACACGGGGCCGGATCTAACGTCCGGCCTCGTTCGCATCATGCCTCCCCTGCTTGGCAACGGATGTTCCACATGAAACACTACCGCTCCCGACCTATACCGGAGCGCGCCATGACGCCCGCCGTGACGCTCGTCATCCTCGATCGCGATGGCGTAATCAATCAGGACTCCGACGACTACGTGAAGTCGCTCGACGAGTTCCTCCCCTACCCTCAAGCCATCGAGGCCATTGCACGTCTGTCGCAAGCCGGCTGGACAGTGGCGGTAGCCACCAATCAATCGGGTATCGCACGTGGTTATTTCGATGTAGCCACCCTCGAGGCGATGCATGCCAAGATGCAAGAGCTGGTGAACGCCGCAGGCGGGAAAATCGATCACATCGCCTATTGCCCGCATGGGCCCGATGACGGCTGCTCTTGCCGCAAGCCCCTGCCAGGACTTCTAAACGGCATCCGCGACGTACTGAAGTTGGAAACACTTGAGGGTGCCTGGATGGTGGGCGATAGCCTACGCGATCTACAGGCCGGCGATGCTGCGGGATGCCAAAGCTCGCTGGTACGCACGGGGAAGGGAGCACACACCGAGCAGAAGGGTGAAGGGCTCGATCATGCACGTGTTTTCGATGATCTTGCCGCCTTCACCGACTGGCTTCTCTGCTGAGAAAAAATCGGCTTCTTGCCGCTTACCCTGAGCGCGTCGGCATAAATGCCCGCCGCCCCACAAAAAAGCTGGCAACGTCGCTTGACGTTGCCAGCCTCTCGTACACCTGCTCATCGAGTGCAAGGACGCTTCATCATGAATGTTCCACGTGAAACATCGCCTACCCGGTATTTCCGTTAAATATCCAAATTGGCGACCAGCGCATTGCGCTCGATAAAGTCACGACGTGGCTCAACTTCATCGCCCATCAAGGTGTTGAACATCATGTCAGACGCCACGGCATCCTCGATGGAAACGCGCAGCATCCGGCGAGAATTGGGATCCATAGTGGTTTCCCACAGCTGCTCGGGATTCATCTCGCCCAACCCCTTGTAGCGCTGAACGCTCAAGCCACGCTGGGCCTCGCTCATCAGCCATTCGAGCGCTTCGTAGAAGGTTTCTACCGAACGCTGACGCTCACCACGTGCGACGTAAGCCCCGTCGTCGAGCAATCCATCCAGCGTTTCGCCCAAAGCGGTCATGGCGCGGTAATCGGCGCTGCGGAAGAAATCGACGCCCCACACGTAGTCGGTCGTAACCCCATGCGCCGTCAGTGATACGCAGGGTAGATAAACACCGCGCTCGCCGTCTTCCTGAAGATGGAAGGTGTAACGCGGGCCGCCCTCATAGGCGATGAGATTGTCCATTTCGCGTTGCAGATGATCGATCCAGTGCTGCATGGTCTCGCGGTCCTTGAGGCTATCGCTCTCAAGCCTTGCGGTATGCACGATCTTACGCAGCACGAAGTTGGGGTAAACCCGCGAGAGGCGGTCGATACGTCGCATGACATCGCGATATTCACTGACCAGGGCCTCGAGCTGCTCGTTGGCGATACCTGGCGCGTCGGCATTGACGTAAAGGCGCGCTCCATCCAGCGCTGTCGTGGTCAAATAATCCGTCAGCGCCTGTTCATCCTTGAGATAGGTTTCCTGCTTGCCACGCTTGATCTTATAAAGCGGCGGCTGGGCGATGAACACATGGCCACGTTCGATCAGTTCCGGCATCTGCCGGAAGAAGAAAGTCAACAGCAGCGTGCGAATATGCGAACCGTCGACATCGGCATCCGTCATGATGATGATCGAATAGTAGCGCAACTTGTCGGGATTGAACTCCTCGCGCCCAATGCCACACCCCAATGCCGTGATCAGCGTGCCTACCTCCGCAGACGACAGCATCTTGTCGAAGCGCGCTTTCTCGACGTTCAGGATTTTGCCCTTGAGCGGCAGGATCGCCTGGGTGCGTCGGTCGCGCCCTTGCTTGGCGCTGCCACCGGCCGAGTCGCCCTCGACCAGATAAAGCTCCGACAAGCTTGGATCTTTCTCCTGGCAATCAGCCAGTTTGCCCGGTAGCCCGGCGATATCCAATGCGCCCTTGCGGCGTGTCATATCGCGCGCCTTACGTGCAGCCTCGCGAGCACGTGCGGCGTCGAGCATCTTGTTGACGATGGCCTTGGCCTCGTTGGGCCGCTCCACCAGATAAGCGCTCAGCTGACGCCCCATCTCCTGCTCTACCGCCGTCTTGACCTCGGATGACACCAGCTTTTCCTTGGTCTGCGACGAGAACTTGGGATCAGGCACCTTGACTGACACGATCGCCGTCAACCCTTCCCGCGCATCGTCACCGGCCGTGTTGACCTTGGCTTTTTTCAGCAGCCCTTCGGTTTCGATGTAGTGATTGAGCGTACGTGTCAGGGCGGCACGGAAACCGGCCAGATGCGTGCCACCATCGCTCTGCGGAATGTTGTTGGTGTAGCAGAAAATATTCTCGGAGAAGGTATCATTCCACTGCAGAGCCATTTCAACGCCAATGCCATCTTCGCGCTGCGTTTCGAAGTGGAAAACGGGGTTCAACGTCGCCTTGTTGGTATTCAGGTGATCGACGAAGGCCCGCAGCCCCCCTTCATAGTGGAACAACTCTTCCGCGCCTGAGCGCTCATCGGTCAGCCGAATCGCCACACCAGAGTTGAGGAACGATAGTTCACGCAAGCGCTTGGCCAGGATATCGTAGTGAAACTCGATATTGGCGAAGGTTTCGGTCGACGGCTTGAAGTTGACCTGGGTCCCGCTCTTCTCGGTCTTTCCCACTACGTCCAGGGGTGACTCGGGCACACCATGATGATAGATCTGTTCATAAACCTGACCGGCGCGCCACACCGTGAGCTTGAGCTCTTCGGAAAGCGCGTTGACGACGGAAATGCCAACGCCGTGCAGACCACCCGAGACTTTATAAGAGTTGTCATCGAACTTGCCGCCGGCATGCAGCACCGTCATGATGACCTCCGCCGCCGAGACATTCTCCTCCGAATGCATATCAGTCGGAATGCCACGCCCATTATCACTGACGGTGACAGACTCATCGGGGTGGATCACCACGCGAATCTCGCTGCAGTGTCCCGCGAGCGCTTCGTCGATTGAGTTATCCACCAGCTCGAAGACCATATGATGCAGGCCCGTGCCATCATCGGTATCGCCGATGTACATGCCGGGGCGCTTGCGTACTGCATCCAGGCCTTTGAGAACCTTGATGCTCGATGAGTCGTAAGCTTGTTCGCTCATTGCCTACTCCGTCGTGAAGTCATTCCGTGAGCAGTCGCCCGTGTTCCACGTGAAACATCGCGACATCCGTTTCCGACTGCCATGCATTCTCGAGCGCACTGCGCTCGACTCCGGTAATAAAGACCTGGCAGTGCAAGCGCGCCAGCCAATGACAAAAGATCTGCCGATGCGAAACATCAAGCTCGGCAGCCAGGTCATCGATCAGGTAAACGCAGGTACGCCCCGTCAGTTCCTCCAGCAAGCGCCCTTGGGCTAATTTCAGCGCACTCACTACCAACTTTTGCTGCCCGCGCGATAGTTCTTCCACTGCAGCGCGCTTGCCAATACGCAAACGCAAGTCGGCACGTTGTGGCCCCTGCTGGGTAAAGCCCATTTGTCGATCGGTATCCCGACCGTTTTCGAGCACGTCCAGCAACCCACGTTGTTTATCCCATCCGCGGTAATAGCGAAGAGATAAACCGGAAAGCGGCAACAACTCATGCAATGTCGCTTCGAATGTCTTGGCGAATTGCGCCATGTAGTCGCTGCGCAAGAGGTCGAGTTGTTCACTCCAATGCGCCAACTCTTGCTCCCAGACACGCATCGATCGTAAGTCGATTCTATCATGTCTGAGCAGGGCATTCCGATGTTTCAGGGCGCGTCTTACCCGCCGCCATGCTTCGAAGAACTCATGTTTCACGTGAAACACACCCCAATCCAGAAACTCACGCCGAGCCGCAGGCGCACCCTCCAACAGGCGAAATGCATCGGGGTTGATCAGTTGCAGGGGAAGCGTTTCCGCCAAGCGCGCCACGCGAATACCGCGCTCGCCATCGAGACGAATTTCCAACTCGGCGGCATCGCGTGCTCGACGAACGCCCAACGACACCGGCGGATCACCCGCCAGGCGACCATGCAAGGTGACGGCATCGGCGTCGTGGGTGATCGCGTGCTTGAGCTTCTGGGTGCGGAACGAGCGCGCCATCCCCAGCATATGTACGCCTTCCAACAAACTGGTCTTGCCACTGCCATTGGCACCGGTCACCAGATTGATCCCCGGCGCGGGGCGCATATCGAGTGCTGCCAGGTTACGCAAACCTAGGAAATTGAGGCGTTCGAGGGGCATAAGGGGATCGGAGGCAGCATGCCATCTCGGACGCGGTTAGCAATGCCGGCGTGAACCGACCGCGCCCGAGACGTACTTGAGTGAAAGAGCAGCGCAGGCGATCAGAGGCGCATCGGCATGACCACATACATGGCATCGCCACCGCCCGGTTCTTCCAGCAGCGCACTGCTGTTGGGATCGGAAAGCGTCATTTGTACGCGATCGGCATCGAGCACGCCGAGCACATCCACGAGATAGCCGACATTGAAACCTACTTCCAAGGTGTCGCCCTCGTATTCGATGGCCACATTTTCCTCGGCTTCTTCCTGCTCGGGGTTGTTGGCCGTCACACGCAGATTGTGCTCTTCAAGATTGAGCCGGACCCCACGATATTTCTCGTTGGAGAGAATCGCGGTACGCGACAACACCTGACGCAACTCGCCACGCTCGGCGATAACGACCTTATCACCACCCCGCGGGACCACTCGCTCGTAATCGGGGAACTTGCCGTCAACCAGCTTGGAGGTAAAGGTGAAATCCCCGGTCTGCGCACGCAGATGAGTGCCACCGATGGTGAGTTCCACCGGTTCATCGCTGCCATCCAGCAAACGCGCCAATTCGAGAATGCCCTTGCGCGGCACGATGAGCTTCTGCGACGGCTCGACGTCGACCTCGGCGCTACGTGCACACACCGCCAAACGGTGGCCATCGGTCGCCACCGTACGCACCAAATGATGACCGAACTCGAGCAGCATGCCGTTCAGGTAGTAACGCACATCCTGCTGCGCCATGGCGAACGAGGTCGCATCGATCAAGTGCTTGAGTGTGCCACGCGTCAAGGTCAAGGTCGTATCGCTTTGACTTCCCTCGATATTCGGGAATTCCGCCACCGGCAACGTCGACAAGGTGAAGCGTGAACGCCCTGCACGTAGCACCGCACGCCCCTCTTCGAGCGTGAAGGTGATATCGGTCCGCTCGGGCAGTGACTTGCAGATATCCATTAGTTTGCGCGCCGGCACTGTCGCCGACCCCGGTTCGTCAACGTGATGCGGGGCCGTACGGCCGATCAGTTCGACTTCGAGGTCCGTCCCGGTCAGTGCCAGTTGCGTGTCGCGTACCTCGAGCAGCACATTGGACAGCACCGGCAGGGTCTGACGACGCTCAACGACGCCGGCGACCAGCGACAGTGGACGCAAAAGGTCTTCGCGGGTGATGGTAAATCTCATGGGCTCCACTCTCGTCCTGGGGTCCAAGGGAATATTCTGGCCGCCATGCTCAACTGGTCAGCAGCCGCAACAGGTTCTTGTAATCCTCGCGGATATCCGCGCTTTCTTCCTTGAGTGTTTCCACCTTTCGGCAGGCATGCAGCACCGTAGTGTGATCGCGCCCCCCGAAAGCATCGCCGATCTCGGGCAAGCTGTGGTTGGTCAATTCCTTGGCCAAGGCCATGGCGACCTGGCGCGGACGCGCCACTGAACGCGAACGACGCTTGGAGAGAAGATCGGCCAGCTTGATCTTATAATACTCCGCCACCGTGCGCTGAATGTTGTCGACGCCGACCTGTTTGTCCTGCAGGGCCAGCAGGTCCTTGAGCGACTCACGAATGAAATCTTGGGTGATCGGCTTGCCCATGAAGTGCGAGTCGGCGATGACCTTCTTCAACGCCCCTTCCAGTTCACGCACGTTGGAGCGGATCTTCTGTGCGATGAAGAACGCTGCATCGTGCGGCAAGTCGACCTTGGCCTGGTCGGCCTTTTTCATCAGGATAGCCACGCGAGTTTCCAGCTCAGGCGGCTCAATGGCCACCGTCAGTCCCCAGCCGAAGCGCGACTTGAGGCGTTCTTCTACCCCGCTGATTTCCTTGGGGTAGCGATCCGAGGTAAGGATCATTTGCTGACCGCCCTCAAGCAACGCATTGAACGTATGGAAGAATTCTTCCTGCGAGCGCTCCTTGCCGGCGAAAAATTGGATGTCGTCGATCAGCAGTGCGTCCACGCTGCGATAGAAACGCTTGAAATCGTTGATGGCGTTGAGCTGCAGCGCCTTGACCATATCAGCCACGAAACGCTCTGAGTGAAGGTAAACCACCTTGGCTTTGTCCCGCTGGCCGGCCAGATGATTGCCTACCGCATGCATGAGGTGCGTCTTACCCAAGCCAACACCACCGTACAGGAACAACGGATTGTAGGCACCACCGGGATTTTCGGACACCTGGCGCGAAGCAGCACGCGCGAGCTGGTTCGATTTACCCTCGACGAAGGTTTCAAAGGTAAAATTAGGATTGAGCCCACTCTGGTGCTTGAGGCTCCCTTCCACCTGCACCTGACGTTCGCCACCATCCCGGCGCGAGGAATCCTCGCGCTCACGCATGCGATCGATTTCCTGTTCATCCGCATAATCGCCCTGGGCTCTCGGTGCATGCACGGCGGGCGGCGTCTCTGGGGGACGCGAGGTATTCATGGACGCCGCCGATACCGGTGCCCCCAGATCACGCGGCGATGACATCGCCACGTTGCGGCGGCTGCCGACCGTCAGCTGCACCTTGGGCGGCTTGCTGGAGGCAAGCTCCCTCAGCAACTCATTGATACGCTTCAGGTATTTATCATTGACCCAGTCACGCACGAAGCGGTTGGGCGCCAGCAGACACAGCTCGTTGGCGTCACCGTCCTCCGCCTGCAAAGGGCGAATCCAGGTGTTGAACTGCTGAGAGCTCAACTCATCCTGAAGAAAGTTGAGGCATTGCTGCCAGAGAGCGACCGACACACGACCTCACCTAGCGTTGATGAATGGCCGACTATTGTATCGTTCGACGCCCGGGTTATCCACATGGATGCCGAGTCTCTTTTCCTGTGGAAAACCCTATCCCTAACTCAGCGCACAACGTGCCTGTGAAACATGGAGATATCGCAGGGTGTGGAGAAACCATCACTTACCCACAATGCTACCGACAGCTTCTCCGCCTTTTCCCCACAGATTCAAGAACATCTCATGTTATTGTTAATAAATGTACAAATATAGTTATCCACAAACAAGCCCTACTATTCATAACAACATCAGTTAGTAAGATCTTAACAATTATGATAGCTATATCGTTTGTCCAAGGGCAGGCCGACAAGTGACGAGCGT
This sequence comes from Chromohalobacter sp. 48-RD10, assembly GCF_029889785.1. Taxonomy (NCBI): domain Bacteria; kingdom Pseudomonadati; phylum Pseudomonadota; class Gammaproteobacteria; order Oceanospirillales; family Halomonadaceae; genus Chromohalobacter; species Chromohalobacter sp. 48-RD10. The sequence continues at coordinate 10,126 of NZ_JARANX010000003.1, forward strand.
CAAACAAACATCCGCTCGGACCGACTACCTCAGCACATGCCGAGGCCCCGCCGCCGTAACAAAACAGGTGTGGATAAAAGCGCCGGAAAAATTGCACCTGCCCCTGGGATTCACTAGAATTGCCGGTCTTGAGCCGAATACCGCCTGGTGCAAGCGTACCGGGCTCTTCAGTTTCAAATCGTTTCCAAACAACCACGTGAGAATTCGCAGCTATGAAGCGCACTTTTCAACCGAGCGTCCTAAAGCGCAAGCGCATGCACGGCTTCCGTGCTCGCATGGCCACCCAGAGCGGCCGCCAGGTGCTGGCACGTCGTCGCGCCAAAGGTCGCAAGCGTCTGAGCGCCTGACTGGACAACGAATGTCCGATCAGGGCTTTCCCCGGCGGCGGCGACTGCTAACCGCCGGGGACTATCAGCACGTCTTCGCTCATGCGTCCTTCAAGGTGCACGGCAAGGGCCTTTTGATGCTTGCGCGTCCCAATGCTCTCGGTGAACCGCGAGTGGGGCTCGTATTCAGCAAGAAGAACGTACGTCGTGCTGTCGACCGTAACCGTCTGAAACGCCTCGTCCGTGAATCCTTTCGTCTCCAGCAGCACCATCTCCCCGCCGTAGATATCATCGTTCTCGCTCGGCGTGGGGCTCATGAGCTGGATAACGATACCTTGCATCGCCAACTGCACGGCATGTGGCGACGCCTGGAAAAAGACGTACGCAAGCAGTCGGTCTCGTCCACGCCATCCCCTTGATCGGCATTTCTCCGCCACGTTTCACCGTGGCCGCAGTGCCGGTCGGGACGTGACGTCAGAATGTATCACCGGGCAGAATCCTTATGGACGTAAAACGACTCCTACTCGTCATCCCGCTCGCGGTACTCGCGTATCTACTGGTCATTCAGTGGAACGGAGATTATGGGCAAAACAGCGTCGAGCAACGCGCACCTGAAAGCGTTACCCAGGATACGTCCGAGAGTAACGCCGACAGCGACAGCCTCTCGGTTCCCACGTCCAACAGCGGCGGTAACAGTGCCTCATCGCAAGAGGCCGCCGACATGCCTGGCGCGGACGGGCAAACCAACTCGGACAGCTTAATCAAGGTACGCACCGATACACTGGATATTCGCATCGATCCTAGTGGCGGTGATGTCGTCTATGCTGCGCTACCCAAGCACCATGAGTCCTTGAATAGCGAGCAACCCTTCGTGCTCCTCAGCGACAACAACGTGCGTAGCTACGTTGCCAAGTCGGGGCTCCAATTGGAGGGGCATGATGGGCGCATCGATTTCTCTTCCGAGCAAATGCAATATTCGCTCGGCGACGATCAAGACAGCCTGAGCGTCGACCTCACAGCCGAGGTCAATGGCGCGGACATCATCAAGCGTTATACCTTCGATCGCGATAGTTACGCGGTCAATGTCGAGTACCTGCTCGATAATCAGAGCGAAACGCCTATCACCGCGCGTTTCGTCGGCCAGCTTGCTCGCGACAATAGCGCCGACCCCAGCCAGGGCGGCGGCCCTATGAGCATGAAGTCGTTCCTCGGCGCGACCTTCTCCACGCAAGAAAGCAATTACGAGAAGATCGACTTCGATGACATTCGTGAAGGCAACTTCAAGAATGTCGAGTCCGAGGGTGGCTGGGTCGCCATGATTCAGCACTACTTTACCTCGGCGTGGGTTCCGGTGCAGAGCCAAGAGAATCTTTATTACGCCAATATCGATTCCCGTGATCGCAATGTCGCCGCATTTGCCGGCCCCTCTCAGCAGCTCCAGCCCGGCAATGAAACCACTCTGGCCGCGACGCTCTACATGGGTCCCAAGATTCAGGACCGCCTGGAATCCATCGCGCCGCACCTGGAACTGACCGTCGATTTCGGTTGGTTATGGTTCATCGCCAATCCGCTGTTCTGGCTGCTGGCGAAGATCCATGGCCTGATCGGTAACTGGGGCTGGTCGATCGTACTGCTCACGGTCGTCGTGAAGATCGTGCTCTTCCCGCTCTCCGCCAAGGCCTACAAGTCGATGGCGAAGATGCGCAAGATGGGCCCGGAGATGAAGCGCATCAAGGAGCAGTACGGCGACGATCGACAGAAGATGTCGCAGGAGATGATGAAGTTCTACCAGAAGGAGAAGATCAATCCTCTGGGGGGCTGCCTGCCCATCGTCGTGCAGATGCCAGTCTTCATCGCCTTGTACTGGATGTTGCTGGAATCCGTGGAATTGCGTCATGCACCCTTCATGCTGTGGATAAATGACCTTTCAGCCCAGGATCCCTACTTCATCCTGCCGATCATCATGGGCGCCTCGATGTTCGTTCAGCAGTTGCTGAATCCGACACCGCCGGATCCCATGCAGGCCAAGATCATGAAGATGTTGCCCGTGGTCTTCACGTTCTTCTTCCTGTGGTTCCCGGCCGGCCTGGTGATCTACTGGATCTGCAACAACGTCATTTCGATCCTTCAGCAGTGGATCATCACGCGCAAGATCGAAAGTGACGGCGAAACGGGAAAAGCCAGTAAAGCCAAGAGCTGACGGCCCTTTCCGTTTACCACCCGATCAGACCCCCGCTTCGGCGGGGGTCTGGCGTTTTGGGTCTACCATCGGGACAATACCGGCAACCAGTCGGAGAACGACATGACCGCCACGCCGCTCTATCGCCAGGACACCATCGCCGCCATCGCCACGCCCCCCGGACGTGGCGGGGTCGGCATCGTACGCATCTCGGGTCCCGCCAGCCGTAAGCTGGCCGAGGGTTTCCTCGGCCATTGCCCGACCCCGCGTCACGCATATTACGGCCCCTTTGGCAATGCCAATGGCGATGTCATCGACGAAGGGATCGCGCTCTTCTTCCCCGGGCCTCATTCCTTCACCGGCGAGGATGTTCTCGAGCTGCAAGGGCACGGCGGGCCGGTGATCATGGACCTACTCCTCGAGCGCTGTGTCACGCTGGGCGCCCGCCTGGCACGCCCTGGTGAGTTTTCCGAACGCGCCTTCCTCAACGACAAGCTCGATCTGGCCCAGGCCGAGGCCATCGCCGACCTGATCGATGCCAGTTCCCGCGCCGCCGCCGAAAACGCCCTGCGCTCGCTGCAGGGTGAATTTTCGACGCGCGTCGCAGCGCTCGTCGACAAGCTGATCGAGTTGCGCATGTTCGTCGAAGCCGCCATCGACTTTCCCGAGGAGGAGATCGACTTCCTCGCCGACGGCAAGGTGGCAGCGATGCTCGACGAAGTGCACCGGACACTCGGCGAGGTGCGCGCCGCCGCCGGTCAGGGGGCACTGATGCGCGAAGGAATGAACGTGGTCATTGCCGGACGCCCCAATGCCGGCAAGTCGAGCCTGCTCAACGCGCTGACCGAGCGTGATAGCGCCATCGTCACCGACATCGAAGGCACTACCCGCGACGTACTGCGCGAATACATTCATCTGGATGGGATGCCACTGCACGTCATCGATACCGCCGGGTTGCGCGACACGCCGGATGCCATTGAAAAAATCGGGGTCGCCCGCGCCTGGGAAGAAATCGAGAAAGCCGACCGCGTACTGCTCTTGGTCGATGCGGCGACCACGACCCAGACCGACCCCATGCAGCTCTGGCCGGAATTCGTCGCACGCCTCCCCCACCCCGAGCGCTTGACGCTGGTGCGCAACAAGATCGATGAAAGCGGCGAGGATGCTGCGAGTGATTTATCCACAACCCCACCACTGGTGCGCATGTCCGCCATTACCGGAATGGGTGTGGATAACCTGAAGGATCATCTCAAGACGGTGATGGGCTTCGATGCCACCACCGAAGGACGCTTCTCGGCTCGGCGACGCCATCTCGACGCCCTCGACCGCGCCGGTCAGGCACTCGACAACGGCATCGCCCAGCTACAGGGGCACGGGGCTGGCGAACTCCTCGCCGAGGACCTCCGTGAAGCCCAGAATGCGCTCGCCGAAATCACCGGCGAATTCACTGCCGACGACCTGCTCGGCGAGATCTTCGGCAGCTTCTGCATCGGCAAGTGATTTTTTCCGCAGGCTAATGATCATCAGCACTCACTCCGGTACCCACCACTGCGATGCATGCGTCGCTTCGCCTCCCAGGCAGCGTACGACGCGCGCCAGGCTGTCATCGAGCTGCGTGTCCACACCCCAGGGCGGATTCAAGATCAGCATGCCACTACCATACATGCCATGCGTGGCATCAGCGGGCGGATGCATCAACAGCTCGCTGCGCCAGATCTTGCGTACGCCGCTGCGGCGGACGGCATCCAGCAACTCATGATGGCGTCCGCTGGGCAATAGCGGATACCAGATCAAGACGATAGCATGGCGCACCTTGGCGGCTACGGCCTGCAACGTCGCGGCAACATCAGCGTATTCTTGCTTGAGTTCATAGCTGGGGTCGATGAGCACACAAAGGCGCGGCGTCGCAGGCGGCAAAAAGGTACGCAGGCCTGCCAGCCCGTCCGCGTGGAGGCGTCGTGACTGGTCAGGCAACGCTTGGGCCTCGAGATGGCTTACCTCGCCTGGGTGAAGCTCGTATAGATCGAGCCGATCCTGCGCCCGACATGCCTGGGACAGCCACCAGGGCGAGCCCGGATAGTGGCTGAGCCGAGACGACGCTTGCACCGCGCCGAGACACTCGCACCATGGGCCCAGCAATGAGTCGTCGGCAAGGTGATCGCGTGCCGCCCAGAGGCTCGCCACGCCGTGGCGATACTCCTTGAGGCGCTGCGTCTCCTCGGCATCGAGGGAATACATCCCGCGTCCGGCATGCGTATCGACATACGTAACGGGCGAAGGTTTACGCAATAGATGGCGGAGAACGGCAAACACGGCGAGATGTTTGTGAACGTCGGCGAAATTGCCGGCGTGGTAGGCGTGCTGATAGGCGAGCATGAAAGGGTCCGAAACGACGTGAAGCGCGGGGAAGCCCACGTCAGGGGCACTGATGAACCTGGCAAGCCAGGCCGGCACGAACCGGCCTGGCGCGATGCCGTGGTCGCTTAGCTCTGCTGAGTAACAGGCGTCAGCGTGATTTCGACACGCCGATTCTGGGCGCGGCCACTTTCGGTATCGTTGCTGGCGACGGGTTGGCTTTCTCCGTGGCCGACCGTGGCGATACGATTGCCGGCGATGCCTCCCTGGCCGAGATAATCGGCCACGGACTGCGCGCGACGCTCCGACAGGCGCTGGTTGTAGTCGGCGCTACCGGTGCTGTCGGTGTAGCCTGCCACATTGATCCGTGTCTTGGGATACTCGCGCATGACGGCGGTGGCATCGTTGAGTGCCTGCCGTGCGGGCGTTTTAAGGTCGCTGGAGTCGACATCGAAGGTCACGCTGCTGGGCATGTTGAGGACAATGTTGTCGCCTTGACGATCGACCCCGATACCGGTTCCGTCGAGATCCTTGCGCAGCTTTTCTTCCTGGGCATCCATGTAGGCACCCACACCACCGCCGATGGCTGCCCCGGCAGTAGCCCCAATCAACGCACGGTCACGGGTGCTGCTGCCGCCGTCCCCGGTCAGCGCCCCGGCAATCGCCCCCACAGCAGCGCCGATGCCCGCACCACCGAATGTCTTGCCATGATCACTCTGTTGGCCGCCAGTTTGCGCATTATTGCTCGCACAACCCGTGACACCCATCACCAGAGCCAGCGGAATCGCCATCCATATCGAGCGTTGCATGCGTCCTTTCTCCTTAACTATAAATGCGTTCGAAAAACGTTGTAGCGTTCCTGCTATCGCAGCGTTTTATCACTGCTCATCGCACAGCGCGAGCAGATCGTTCAAGAATAACAGCCCGTGAGGCGATGCCTGTAGGCGCTGCGCCGAGTCGCGCAGCAACCCTTTGGCCTGGGCTTCTTCAAGTCGAGCGTCGAGAAGTGTATCAGGCAAACCGCTTCGCTCGCGCCAATAATGTCGCGGAACGCCCTCGGTAAGACGCAGGGCATTCATCAAAAACTCCAGCGGCAGATCCTGCGTTTCGAGAGCACGTCGCCCAGCGACGAAACCGCGCGGATCCTGTGTACGGCGCAGATAGGCTTCCGGTTGACGCACCTTCCAGCGTCTCTCGATGGCCAAGCTGCCATCGGGCTGCCAAGCGCTCAGCTTGCCATGCGCCCCGGCCCCGATGCCGAGATAGTCGCCGAACGTCCAGTAGTTGAGGTTGTGGCGCGCCTGGCGATCGGGACACGTGTAGGCGGAAATCTCGTAGCGTTGATAACCCGCGGCCTCGAGCCGCGCATGCCCAGCTTCCTGGATATCGCACAGAACGTCTTCATCGGGCAAGCGCGGAGGCTGTGAATAGAATTCGGTGTTGGGCTCGAGCGTGAGCTGATACCAGGAGATATGCTCGGGCGCCAATGCCAACGCCTGATCGATATCTGCTAGAGCATCTTCCAGACCCTGCTCGGGAAGACCGTGCATCAGATCGAGATTGATGTTATCGAACCCCGCCGCACGCGCGTTGCGCAGCGCCTGAGCGGCTTCATCACCGCCATGAATGCGCCCCAGGCGCTCGAGCTGGCGAGACTGGAAACTCTGAACCCCCAGTGACAGGCGATTGATGCCCGCCTCGCGATACGCCGCAAAGCGGTCGTGTTCCACGGTGCCGGGATTGGCTTCGAGGGTGATCTCGATATCCGAGGCGAACGGTAAGCGTGATTCTATCGCCTGCAACAGACGCCGATACGCCGCACCGCTCAGCAGGCTGGGCGTGCCACCACCGATGAAGATGCTCACCAGCTCGCGGCCGCAGGCCAGCGCCAACTCCGCATCCAGATCGGCGATCAGGGCATCGACATAAGCGCGTTCGGGAAGCGTTCGATCATAGCCCACGCCATGCGAGTTGAAATCGCAATATGGGCATTTGCGCACGCACCAGGGCACATGCACGTAGAGCGACAAGGGAGGCAGGGTCGTCATGAGTCGGCAGACAATTGAGCGAGCAGCGCGGTCATGGCACGGCCTCGATGGCTGAGTCGGTTCTTGTCCTCGGCGGGCATCTCCGCAGCACTCATGCCGCGTTCCGGCACCCAGAAGAGCGAATCGTAACCGAATCCGCCCTCACCCCGCGGATGCGCCAGGATTTCTCCTTCCCAGGCGCACTGCACGATATGCGGCACCGGGTCCTCGGCGTGACGCAAGTATATCAGTACGCACCAGAACCGCGCGGTGCGCTGTCCTTCCGGTACCGCGTCGAGGACATCCAGGAGCTTGCGATTGTTGGCGACATCATCCTTGGGTTCGCCCGCGAAACGCGCCGAGTAAATCCCCGGCGCCCCATGCAAGGCGTCGACCTCCAGTCCCGAATCGTCGGCGAGAGCGGGACATCCGCTTACCCGCGAGGCTTCGCGGGCCTTGAGCAGGGCGTTCTCGACGAACGTCAGGCCGGTTTCCTCGACCTCGGTCACGGCGAAGTCGTGTTGGAGGCGTATTTCCAGCCCCAAGGGGCCCAGCAAGTGCTGGAATTCACGCAACTTGCCAGCATTGCCACTGGCCAGTACCAGGGTCTTTCGATCCGCCATCATGCATACTCCTTGTCGCTCGGCCACTCATTCTACGGGCCGCTCTACGGTCAGGAAACCACTCTGACCATTAATTCATATATGTTTGAAAACAATATGTTAATGACGCAAATGATATTTCTCATACTTTTGAGCTGCTCTTTGTCTAATATAAATTAGCGGCATGACTGAAATTTCTCTTCCCCCATCCGTGCCGCGCTCATCGAAAGATCTGCGAGCCTCGCCCAACCACTTGATGAGACTCTAGAATTATAAAAGGTTATAAAAAATAAAGGACCATATTCTTTTAAGGTTTAAGATGCCGAGATTACTATCTATTTACAAAGGGCGTATCTCGGATAAGGCTTGAAGGCAATTCGGCATGAAATCGGCCATGAGAAAGTCGGGAGATGCCACTGATAATGTCTCACACAACACCGGGATGAAACGCATGAGCATGGAAAATACAAGGGTTCTGATGGTCACCGACTGCAATCCGCAGTCGCAGCTGTTCATCGATTACATTCGCCAGCAGCTCGATTGCCAGGTCTCGGCATTGAGCACTCAGGAAAGCTTCGAGCCGCCCACGGACTGCAAGGTCGTGGTATTGCTGGATGCCGACCATGTCGACGAAAACTGCATGCATCTATGGAACAGCCGCGCCAGCGAAAGTCCGGAAATGATCCTGGCAGCTTTCAATCTGCGTGACGACGAGCATGCGGCGGAGTTACTGATCAGTCTGCATCTACAGGGCGTCTTTTACCGCCAGGACAATCTGCTGTTGATCTGCAAAGGCATCGCTAAGCTGCTCGATGGCGATCTATGGATGTCGCGCAACCTCATGACACGCCTGATCGACTTCTATCGCCGCCAACAGCTCAATGCGTATCGTCCGGTATGTGGATTGACCCACCGTGAGCTGGAGATCATCGGCTTGCTGGGCACCGGCGCATCCAACACCGAAATCGCCGATCAGCTTTTCGTCAGCGAGCATACCGTCAAGTCGCATCTCTACAATATCTTCCGCAAGATCAAGGTTCACAACCGCATTCAGGCCATGAACTGGGCGCGCCAGAACCTCGGTGCGCCGCCCATGGTCTCGCTGCGCAGCACCCGCAAGGCGCGTACGTCTTGACCTCCAGCAGTACCGAAAAAAGCGCCGCTCCAGAGAGCGGCGCAATATCACGAGACGCACATCACCCACACGCCATGCGGCAACGTGACGACCCTAACCACCCCTTGAGCATAAAGGGAGTACATGACAAGCCCATGACGCAGCCACGACAGAAAGTTAACGGCGTCTCAATTGAGCTGGATACGCTCCTGAATCATCGACACCAGGGTACGATTGGCATCCGGTGCCGTGGTATCGAGATGGACCAGGTGGCTCAATTCATCGTCGGCGAAGGGTTCGAAGCGTTCCAACTGGCGCTCGAGCACCTCAAGCCCCGCCTCGGAGGGATCTCCACCGCGCTGGGCACGCCTCTCGATGCGCGCGCGCAGAGTCGCGTCATCCGCTTCGAAACTCACCAGCAACACCGGCAGCCCACGACGTTCGGCTTCGAAGCACAGTAACGTACGCTGGGCGCGCGTCAGGCAGGTAGCATCGACACAAGCCGGCAGCCCTGACTCCAGCAAGACCCCTGCCAGTTCGGCGAGACGCTCATAGGTACGCTCAGTGGCCTGGGACGTATAGATATCGGCGCCATCGGCGGTGCTAGCTTGGGCCTCGAAGCCGTACAGTCGCTTGCGTTCGATGTCGGAACGCACCCGCACACCGCCCAGCCGCTGCACCATCTCGCCGGTGAAACGGCTCTTGCCACTGCCCGAGACCCCCACGCCCACGATCAGATACGGGAAGCGAAACTCGCTGTAACGCTCAGCCAGAGCAATGTAGTGCTGGTACTCAGCATATACTTCCTGACGTTCGTCAGACGTCAATTGTGGTTGGTGGTAATGCAGCATCGCCACCTTGGCTCGCACCAGCGCCCGATAAAGCTTGTAATAGGCAAGCAGGCGCACCAACTCGTAATCGCCGGAGAGTTCCAGATAGCGATTGAGCACGTGGTTGGCGAAGGCCTGTTCGCCGCGCGCCTCGAGATCCATCAACAAGAACGCCAGCTCGCAGCCGACATCGTTCCAGCGCAGTTCGGCGTTGAACTCCAGGCCGTCGAACAGCAGCGCGCGCCCCTCGAAATGCACTGCATTGCCAAGATGAATGTCACCGTGAAGCTCGCGCACGTAGCCTTCGCGCCAGCGCCGCTCGAATTCATGCTCGAGCCGCGCGAAGCTGTCCAGGCTCCAGGTCTCGAGTCGCGAGAGGCGTTCGCGTGCCTGGGTATCGTCGAGCCGCGTCTCGATCAAGCGAAACTCGCGGTCCAGCGTACGGCGCACGGTATCCGGCGAGCCCAGCGGACTATCGCCGCTGATACGCGGCGCGTCTTCGTGAAATGCCACCAACTGATCGACGAGATCGTCGAGCAGTTCTACCGAAAGCTCGCCACTGGCCTGCAGGGTGCTGAACAGATGACGGTTGCTGAACTGGCGCATCTTGACGGCATATTCGAACGGCGTGCCACTACCATCCAACCGTGGTGTCTCGGGCCTACCACTGATAGGCACCGTCTCCAGATACAACGCCGGGGCGAGCCGCCGATTGAGGCGCACTTCCTGTTCGCAGAGCCGGCGCCGCTTTTCGAGGGTGGAAAAGTCCAGAAAACTGCCGAAATCCAGCGGCTTCTTGATCTTGTACGCATAGTCACCGGTAAGAATGACCCAGGAAATATGGGTCTCGAACACCTCGACCTCGCCGATCGAGCGTCCAAATTCCTGGCCTTGACGCAATGCTTCGATCAATACCTGGCTCACTGAGCGTTCTCCCGCATCCTGTCGTTGCATCGCATCGTTCACTTGCCGTGTCAGGCCTGACCGAGGGTCGCCAATACCCGTTCGGCAGCGTCCAAGGTGGTCTGGATATCGGCCGCCGTATGCGCACTCGACATGAAGCCTGCCTCGAATGGCGAAGGTGCCAGATACACACCCTCCTCGAGCATGCCCAGGAAGAAGTGCCGGAAGGTATCGGCATCGCAGGCAGTGGCCTGGGAGAAATTATCGACGCGCCGCTGGGCCGTGAAGAAGACCCCGAACATGCCGCCCGCGCGCTGGGTGATCAAATCCACGCCGGCCGCCTCCGCACGGGCTTCCAGACCATCGCACAGCGTCGCCACGCGTTCGCCGAGCGCATCATGGAAGCTCGGTTCACGAATCTTCTCGAGCAGCGCAATCCCCGCCGCCATGGCCAGTGGATTGCCGGCCAGCGTACCCGCCTGATAGATCGGCCCTAAAGGCGAGACTTGCTCCATCAGCTCGCGCGCCCCGCCGAAGGCACCGACCGGCATGCCACCACCGACTATCTTGCCCAGGCACGTCAGGTCCGGGGTCACGCCGAAATGTGCCTGAGCACCGCCCAGTGCGACGCGAAAACCGGTCATCACCTCATCGAAGATCAGTACGCTGCCATGGGCATCGCACACCTCGCGCAGGCCCTTTAGGAAATCGGGCTGCGGCGGGATGCAGTTCATGTTCCCCGCCACCGGCTCGACGATGATACCGGCGATTTCATCACCCAGACGCGCGAAGCAGTCGCGCACCGCCTCGAGATCGTTATAGGGCAACGTCACGGTATGTTCGGCGAGAGAGGCCGGCACGCCGGGCGAACTGGGTTCGCCATGCGTCAGCGCACCGGAACCGGCCTTGACCAGCAGCGAGTCGGTATGCCCGTGGTAATTGCCTTCGAACTTGACGATCTTGTCGCGCCCGGTATATCCACGCGCCAGGCGAATCGCCGACATGGTGGCCTCAGTGCCCGAATTGACCATGCGCACCATGTCGATGGACGGCATGATCTCGCAGATCAGCTCCGCCATGCGTGTTTCGATGGCAGTCGGAGTGCCGAAGGACACCCCATCGTCGAGTCGCGCGCGTACCGCGCCCAGCACGTCGGGATCGGCGTGACCGGTAATCAACGGCCCCCAGGAACCGACATAATCAATGTAGCGCTGGCCTTCGACATCGTAGAGATAAGCGCCCTGGGCGCGCTCCACGAATACCGGTGCGCGCTCCATACCCTTGAAGGCACGCACGGGTGAATTCACACCGCCGGGGATGTGACGGCAAGCCTGCTCGAAGAGTTGTGCGGACGTGGTCATGACTTCCTCTGGCTGTGTCTGGCTAGAAATGTGGATAACTCTCTGGACAGGTCGAACAACTCTCCGCTCGAGCCTGTGGATAATTTATCGGTGTGCCGCATCGCCGAGACTCGCCTGCAATCCCTTGATGGCGATGGAAGGATCGTCGGCGCCGAAGACCGCATGCACCGTGGCCAGCAACTCCGCGCCGGCCTCCCGGGCTAGACGCATAGTGTGGACGTCGAGCCCGCCGATCGCCACACGCGGCAGGCCGAAACGCGCTGCGTCGCCGAGCAGCGTCAAGGGCGCTGGTGGCGCCTCGGGCTTGGTGCGCGAGACGAAGAAACGCCCGAAAGCCAGATAACTGGCGCCTTCGGCCGCCGCGCGCTCGGCCAGATCCAAGCGTGCGTGGCAGGTCGCGCCGATGATCGCTGTAGGTCCCAGGGCCTCGCGCGCAGCATCCAACGCGCCATCCTGCTGCCCCAGATGCACCCCGATAGTGGTGCCGAAACGCGCGCCCAGTCTCACCGCCAGGGCAATATCATCATTGACGATCAGTGGGACCCCGGCATCGTGGCAATATCCCGCCAGGGTCGCGGCCTGGCGCCAGCGCTTGTCGGCATCCACCGACTTGTCACGGTATTGCAGAAGCGCCGGCTCTGCGCTCAAGGCGCGCTCGCACGCCGCAAACAAGCGCTCATCGTCTGGCAAAAGCGTCGCATCGGTAATGGCGTAAATGCCGCGCGTCCAGTCCGCCGTCATGTCGCCTCGCTCTCGAAGGGCGGCAATCGCCACAAGCGATCGGGTAACGCTTGGCCATGCCCGGGACGTTGCGCATGCACCAGGCTATCCCACGCCACTCGCTGGGCCTGGCTGCAAGCCTCGATCAAGGAGTCGCCACACGCCAGGCGCGTAGCAAGCGAAGCCGCCAGGGTACATCCCGACCCATGATAGTCACCCGCTAGCCGCGGCCAGCGCCATTGGCGACTATTGTCGGGGGTATACAGGGTGTGGACAACCTCATCGCGCACGAACGTCTCATCTTCCCAAGCATCAGCACCAGTGACCAGAACCGCCTGCGCGCCCAGCGACATCAACTCCACCACTCGATCGACTTCGCTGCCGGAAGCCGTACTCAAACGCGCCAGTTCCTGACGATTGGGCGTCAAGATATCCACCAGCGGGAGCAGGCGTTCGCAGAACATCGATACAGTGTCATCGGGTGCCAGTGAGCTGCCGCCACCGGCACGCATCACCGGGTCGACGACCAATGGTAAATGGGGATGCGCGCTCACCACGGCGATGACCGCCTCGAGGGATGCACTATCGGCAATCAGCCCCACCTTGATGGCGCTGATCTCGATATCCGCGAACAAGGCCTCGCAGGCGCTTTCGATACTCTCGCGCGAACATGGCATGACGCGCTGTACGTCACGCGTGGTCTGCACCGTCAGCGCGGTGGGTACGGTCAACGGCCAGCCTCCGCAGGCGCGAATAGCTTCGGCATCGGCGGTAAGCCCCGCCCCACCGGTGGGATCATGCCCCGCAAGCACCAGCACCGCCGGCAATCTTGGCGTCGCCATCAAAACGGCTGGAACACGACGAGCAGGACGATAGCCAGCAGCAGCACAATGGGAATGCCATTGAAAGCCTTGAAGAATGACGCGCTCTTATGACAGCGCGAGGCCGCGAATCGCTTGAGGTAGGCCAGACACACATGATGGTAGCCGATCAAACATGCCACCAGCAGAAGCTTGACATGAAACGAGCCATTACTCATGACGCTCGGCACCAGATAGATCAGCAGCCCGCCCAGAACGATCACCGCGATCATCGCTGGCAGCATGATGCCCTTGTAGAGACGCTGCTCCATGGTCAGAAAATAGCCTATTGCCTGTTCATCGCCATGGTCGCGCGCCTGGGCGTGATAGACGAACAGTCGGGGGAGAAAGAAAAGCGCCGCGAACCAGGTCATGACGGCAACCAGATGCAGCGATAAGATCCAATGATACATGGCGATTCCTTAATGCGAGTCCGATATTCTTGCTGACAATGCCCCGGAGCAATGCAGGGGTCATTTATTACGGTAGTAGTTCTCGATGGCGTCGCGGGTGATGATACCCGAAATCTTGCGGATCAGCGGCGCCGTGGTATGTTCGACGTAGAGCGCATCGACGCCATATTTATTGAGTTGCTCGAAGGCCTCCGAGAGCGTTGCCTGCAAGGAAATGGGCGCCAGATCGACACGCTGACCAGGGATTTCCAGCAGGTCGAAGCGGAGTTCATCCTGCCATTTTTCGTCGAGCATGAGCCTCGCCAGCCCGGCGGCCTTGAGCCCCACCGGGGGTTTGTCGTTCTCGCGCGAGACCACCAGCCAAGTAGGTTTGCCGGCCAGCAGTTCCTGAGCCTGGGCCCGCGACAACACGCGCGGTGCCCGCGCCACGCTACGTTCCATGACGGCGGGCACCGCGATCCTTGACAAGGCTTGCATCAACGGGCGCTGCAAGGGATGCAGACCCTGACTATCGAGCGTGGAGATGAAAAAACCCGAGCAGTGATACCCCTGACGCGCCACCAGCACCGCAATGACCACCGCCAGCATGCCCGGCAGCAAGATGCTCGAATTGTGCGTCAACTCCAGAAGCGCCATCAACGCTGCCAGGGGCGCCTGCAGAATGGCGCCCATCATGGCGGCCATGCCCAGCAGCGAGAACACCGCTGGTGACGAGGCCAGCTCCGGCATCAGCGTGGCCCACAACAGCCCGCACAACGTGCCCAGAGCCGCCCCCGCCACCAGAATCGGCCCAATGATACTCACGGGGATCCCGAAGGCGATGGCCAGTGCCGTCAGCGCCAGCTTGCCGAGCGCCACGGCGATCAGCACATCCAGCGCCGGCTGGCCGACGAGCATGCGCTCCAGCGAGTCGTAGCCCATCCCCTGAACTTGGGGATACCAATAAGCCAGTGCCGCTACGGCCACACCCACTGCCAGGAAGCGCCCCCACATGGGTAGGCGTACTTTCCACGCCGCAGGCCTGGCAAGACGCACGAAGCCGCCGGCCACCAGCCCGATCAACAAGGCTGTAACGGCAATCCAGGGCAAGTCGAACAACGAGGCCAGTTGCACGCTAGGCACCGAGAAAGCGGGTTGGGAACCGTAGACCAACTGCGAAACGACGGCACCGGTGGTCGAGGCCAGAATAACGGGCATGAAACCGGTGATGGTATACTCCATCATCACCACTTCCATGGCGAAGATGACGCCGGCAATCGGCGTATTGAACGATGCGGCAATGCCCGCCGCGGTGCCGCACCCCACCAATACACGCAGGCTGTTGTGGGGCAGCCGCATGATCTGGCCGATCCAGCTCGACGCCGCCGCACCGAGATGAATGGCGGGCCCCTCGCGCCCTGCGGACAGACCACCCAGCAGGGCCACGAGTCCTACCCACCACTGGGTGATCCAGTTGCGTAGCGGCATCTTGCCCTGATGATAGGTCAACCGTTCGATGACATGACCGATGCCGATCTTGCCGGCGCTCGTCGGCATGCGCCACAGCCACAGGCCGATCAGCGCCACGGCGATCAACGGCAACACCACGCGAAGCGGTACTGCGAGTCGCTCGAAGGCCTCGGGGTCGCCATCAGGCATGAAGGCCAACGCCCCAAACTCCAGTGCTCCCCGAAAGACGACCATCAGGCCGCCGGTCAGAAGCCCCGAGAGAACACCCAACACACATAACTGTGGCAACGCATCAACACTTGCCAAGCGGCGACGAAAAGCTTCCATACTGGGCCACTTGAACGGTGGTCGAAACCGACGCGAAGGCACACCGTATCTCCCATGAACGGATAATTTCACCGAGGTCGTGGCACGCGGCATGGCCACACCCCGGCATCGCCATGGCAACCTGACATGGCGTATTTCCTATCATACACCTTAGCGAAGGACGGTAGGCAGCACTCCAGCGCAATATAAAGTTGACCGTTTTGCTTGGTTTTCACGATAATGGGAAGCCATATGCCACACGATGGATTTAAGGAGGTCACCCATGAGCGGGGCTGAATCGTTCGTCCCGGTACCCATGTACTTGACCGATACCGCTGCCCAACGTCTGGGCGTATTGGTCGAGGAAGAGGGCAAGCCGGGTCTCAAACTGCGTGTCTATGTCACCGGTGGAGGCTGCTCGGGCTTCCAGTACGGCTTCGATTTCGCCGAGAATGTCGGCGACGAGGATACCGTCATCGAACATGGCGGCGCGTCGATGATCATTGATGCACTCTCGTATCAATACCTGGTCGGCTCAACGGTAGATTTCGAGGAAAGCCTCGCCGGAGCGCGCTTCATCATCAAGAATCCCAACGCCACGTCCACCTGCGGCTGCGGTGCCTCATTCGCCGTCTGAGCAGTCCTGCAGCGCCTCGGGCGTCCGCCACGCGGATGCCCCCTCTTTGCTCCCTTTCGCGTTCCCCTTCCTTCACTTGACGCCCCCACTGGGACTCGTCAATGTAGGGTCGGTCCCATCAACAACAGCAAACGGGGAACGCTATGAAACACTTGCCACTATATCTACCACTACGTCTTTCCGCCCTGGTTCTGGCACTCGGTACCAGCGGTGCCGCCCTCGCCCAGGATACGCCTACGCTCGCCGTGGCGACCGATCCCAGCTTCGTGCCCTTCGAGATGATGGACGAAGATAGCGGCGAAATGGTCGGTTTCGACATCGACATCATCAACACCATCGCCGATCGTGCCGGCTTCGACATCGATCTCAACACCATGGACTTCAACGGCATCATCCCCGCCGTGCAGACCGGTAACGTCGATATCGCCATCGCGGGTATCACCATTACCGACGAGCGCGGTGAGATCGTTGATTTCTCCGATCCGTACTACGACAGCGGTCTGCGCATCCTGGTCCCCAGCGGCAACGACGACGTCGAGGAACTCGACGACCTCGAAGGCATGCGTATCGGCACCAAGATCGGCTCCACGAGCTACGACTACCTTCAGGAAGAACTTGGTGACGACGCCGAAATCACCCCGTATCCCGGCAGTTCCGACATGTACATGGCCCTCATGGGCGGCAGTGTCGACGCCGTATTCTACGATGCGCCCAACGTCGGCTACTTCGCCGAGACCAAGGGCAAAGGCAAGGCCAAGGTGGTCGGGCCACTCTATGAAGGCCAGCAATACGGCATCGCGTTCGCCAAGGGCAGCGAATGGGTAGAACCCGCTAACGAAGCCCTCAGCGAGATGCGTGAAGACGGCACCTACGACGATATCTACGAAAAGTGGTTCGGCAAGGCGCCTGACGCCGAATAAATACGACGATCCTTCAGGGGCCGGGTGATCCATGCACCCGGCCCCTTTTCATGGCTCATCATCCACCGTAAGCGTCGTCGCCTCAGCGCGCACGTACGTCGAGGCACGGCCCTGGAGACACCTTCGTGGACGTCACTTTCCAGTTCGACTGGCAGGCGGCCATCGCCTCCCTCCCGCATCTTCTCACTGGTATTCCCTGGACCTTGCTGATCTCGTTCGGCGGCCTCGCCATCGGCTTTCTGATCGGCATCATCTTTGGCCTTCTACGCATCAGTCCGCTGCGCTTGCTACGTTGGCCAGCCACGGTCTACATTGAGATCTTCCGCGGCACGCCGGTACTCGTGCAAGTGCTGTTCATCTTCTATGGCTTGCCGCAACTCCTCGGCGGCCCGATCAACGCCGTGGTTGCCGGTATCGCTGCCATCGCCCTCAACGCGGGTGCCTATATTTCGGAAATCGTGCGTGGCGGCGTGCAATCCATCGAAAAGGGCCAGCGCGAAGCCGGCTTGTCGCTGGGCCTGTCGCGAACCGATACCTTCCGCTACATCATCTGGCCCCAGGCGCTACGCCGCATGATCCCGGCGCTCGGCAATCAGGGCATCGTCAGCATCAAGGACACCTCATTGTTCTCGGTCATCGGCGTGGGCGAGTTGGTGCGTCAGGGCCAGGTCTATATCGCGACCACCTTCACCGCGCTCGAGGTCTATTTGATGGTCGCCTTGCTCTATCTGGCGATCACCCTGAGTCTCTCTTTCGCCTTGCGCCTGCTCGAGCGCAAGGGCCTGGTTGGACAATGAGGCGCCTATCATGAATGACAGTCAGCAAGATGCCACCGCTCCGATCGTCACGATGGAGAAGGTCAACAAGTATTTCGGCAGCCTGCACGTAATGCAGGATATCGATCTCGAGATCACCGCCGGCGAGGTGGTTGTCATCGTCGGTGCCAGCGGCTCCGGCAAATCGACACTCATCCGCTGCATCAACGGCCTCGAGGAGTTCCAGTCAGGGCGCATCGTCGTCGATGGCAACGAACTCACACCGCACGGCAAGGGCGGGAAATCGTTGCAGACCATCCGCACCGAAGTCGGCATGGTCTTCCAGCAATTCAACCTGTTTCCCCACTTGTCGGTGCATGCCAACGTGACACTGGCCCCGGAGAAAGTACGCGGGCTCGACAACACCAAGGCCTGGGAAATCGCCGATCGACTGCTCGAACGCGTGGGTATCAGCGATCAAGCCGACAAGTATCCCGGGCAGCTTTCCGGAGGGCAGCAACAACGTGTCGCCTTGGCTCGCGCATTGGCCATGGAACCGCGTCTGATGCTGTTCGATGAGCCCACCTCGGCTCTCGACCCGGAAATGATCGGCGAAGTACTCGATGCCATGCGTGAACTGGCCAACGAGGGCATGACGATGGTGATCGTGACCCACGAAATGGGCTTCGCACGCGAGGTCGCTGACCGCGCCATCTTCGTGCACGGCGGCCGTATCGTCGAACAAGGCATGCCACAGGAAGTCTTCGATCGCCCCCAACACGAACGCACTCAAGCTTTTCTCTCTCGCGTTCTCAAGCATTAGCTTTTTGTTCAGATAGCGCTCCCACCTCACGATCATGCGGCGACCTCCAAGGGTCGCCGCGCTTCATTCTGTCTTCACAGGGCAATTTTTTTCCTGTGCATAACTTCGATGTCACAACCCCCTCATTTTTGTCACCGGCCCCGTCATGCTGGGATTAAGAGACAATACCGCTAAATGTTGACCACTATGAGCAGGAATCCGGTATGCGCCTGGGGACAAGTGGTGCACGATCTGACGTGTGGATAAGCCCCACTTCCATCCACAGGCCATCCCCCGCTCCCGCGCAAGCTATTTGTGTTTTTTCCGACCAGGGATGAACAGCGTAACAAGCTATCAAGACTCGATTTTTTTCACTTATCCCCAGATTTCGCCGAGACCAGTAATAACAACAACAACAGAACTTCTTTTAAATTCTATATTGTTATTAATAAGAGACCCGATGACGAGTCAATCCACTGGCAATCCATGTGTGGAAAACCCTGACGGTTACTCACAAGGGGTTTATACTGTCCGACTATTTGCCAAGCTTCATCGCCTGACGATGAGACTTGCCGACATGCACGACCGCAGTCATACGCTGCGATTCGAGGTGTAACGTGGATTACCCAGACCGCTTTGATGTCATTGTCATCGGCGGGGGCCATGCGGGGACCGAAGCCGCATTGGCTGCCGCTCGCATGGGCTGTCAGACGCTATTGCTGACGCATAACATCGAGACGCTCGGCCAGATGTCCTGCAATCCCGCCATCGGCGGGATCGGCAAAAGCCATCTGGTCAAGGAAATCGATGCCTTGGGCGGCGCCATGGCGCATGCCACCGATCTCGGCGGCATTCAGTTTCGCGTACTCAATTCCCGCAAGGGTCCCGCCGTGCGTGCGACTCGGGCCCAAGCCGATCGCGTCCGTTACAAGGCTGCGATTCGCAGCCAACTGGAAAACCAGTCGCATCTGACACTCTTCCAACAGGCCGCCGATGACCTGATCGTCGATGGCGACACGGTCCGCGGCGTCGTCACTCAGACGGGGATTCGCGTCTTCGGCGAAAGCGTGGTGCTATGCACCGGTACCTTCCTCGGCGGTGTTATCCACATCGGGTTGGATAATCACTCCGGCGGGCGTGCCGGGGATCCGTCTTCCAACGCTTTGTCACAACGCCTGCGTGCCCTGCCGTTCAACGTCGATCGGCTCAAGACCGGTACGCCACCACGTCTGGACGCCAAAAGCGTGGATTTCTCGGTACTCGATACCCAGCCTGGCGATACGCCGACGCCGGTGATGTCGTATCTCGGCAATCGCGAGCAGCATCCGCGCCAGATGAACTGCCATATCGCGCATACCAATGCCCACACCCACGAGATCATTCATGCCAATCTCGAACGCTCGCCGATGTATTCCGGCGACATCGGGGGGGTCGGACCGCGCTATTGCCCGTCCATCGAAGACAAGGTGAACCGCTTTGCGGACAAGTCGAGTCACCAGATCTTCGTCGAGCCCGAAGGCCTCGATACCCACGAGCTCTATCCCAACGGGATTTCGACCTCGCTGCCCTTCGACGTGCAGTTCCAGGTGGTCCGTTCGATCAAGGGGTTCGAGAACGCACACATCACCCGTCCGGGTTATGCCATCGAGTATGATTTCTTCGATCCACGCGACCTGCGTCATTCGCTGGAAACCAAATTTATCCACAACCTGTTCTTCGCCGGTCAGATCAATGGCACCACCGGCTACGAGGAAGCGGCTGCCCAAGGCTTGCTGGCGGGACTCAACGCTGCACGACGCGCCCAAGGACAGGATGCCTGGACGCCGCGTCGCGACGAGGCATATCTCGGGGTACTGGTCGATGACCTGATCACCATGGGCACTCAGGAACCGTACCGCATGTTCACGTCGCGGGCCGAACATCGCCTGTTGCTGCGCGAGGACAACGCCGATTTGCGTCTCACCGAGATCGGGCGGGACCTGGGACTCGTCGATGACGAGCGCTGGCAGCGTTTTTCCACCAAGCGCGAGGCCATCGCCCGAGAATCCGAACGTTTACGGGACACTTGGGTGCAGCCCCAAAGCGAACTTGCCAAGCGTCTCGCTAGCAAGCTCGACAAGCCCTTGGCACGTGAATACCGACTGGCGGATCTAATCAAGCGGCCCGAACTGACGCATGCCGACCTCGACGACGACGCCCCCACGCTCGATCCCAGCGTCGCCGACCAGGTTCAGATCCAAGCCAAGTACCAGGGATACATTGCGCGCCAGCAAGACGAGATCGAGCGTCTGCGTCGCCATGAGACACTGCGTCTGCCTGAGGATCTGGACTACGCACGCATCGATGGCCTATCCAACGAGATCCGTCAGAAGCTCGAAGCTGCGCGGCCTGAGACGCTGGCACAAGCAGGACGTATCTCTGGGGTCACCCCGGCGGCCGTGTCACTCTTGCTGATTCATCTCAAGAAGCGTCGCCTGATCGATGAACAGTCCCTCCAGGCGGCCAATGCATGACCCCAGCTTGTGAAACGCGTCTTGATACCGGCCTCGCCGCGCTCGGGGTCGAAATCGATGCGATGGCCCGTAAGCGCCTGTTGGCGTTGCTCGCGTTGTTGCACAAGTGGAACCGTGCCTATAACCTCACCGCGGTACGCGATCCTGAGCAGATGGTCACCCGCCATCTGCTCGATAGCGCCAGCATAGCGGCGACCGTGCGCGGTCCTTCGTTGCTTGATGTTGGTGCGGGCGCCGGGTTGCCTGGCCTGGTATTGGCGATACTCGATCCACGCCTGGCGGTGACCATGCTCGACGGCAATGGCAAAAAAGTACGCTTTCAGCGCCAGGCCGTTCTAGAGTTGGGGCTAAATAACGTCACGCCGGTGCAAGCGCGGGTCGAAAACTTCGAGCATGGCGGTTTCGATCAGATCGTGTCGCGGGCCTTCGCCGATCTGGCGACCTTCCTCACGCTGACGCGCCCCTTGTTGGCCGAGGATGGCGAGTGGTTGGCGATGAAGGGCCGTGATATGGAGGTGGAGCTTGCCGCCTTGCCGAGCGAGGTGACACTCGTCGAAAACCGCCTGCTGGCGGTGCCGGGCGATGAGGCGCAACGTGTGCTCGTGCGCCTGCGACATAGTTGAATGCCACCAGCGCTGCCGTTTTCGGGCGTTGTCGATAATGGGAGTCGATCGTGACCAAGATAATCGCCTTGACCAACCAGAAGGGTGGCGTTGGCAAGACCACCACCGCAGTCAATCTCGCGGCCTGTCTCGCCGCGCTGGACCGGCGAGTCCTATTGGTCGACCTCGATCCCCAGGGACATACCACCATGGGCAGTGGTGTCGACAAACATGAGCTCGAGGGGAGCGTGCTTGAGGTGCTTCTCGATGGGCGCCGCGCTAGCGAAGTGATTCTCGATTGCCCCGACGCCGGCTATGCCCTGCTGCCCGGCAATGGCGACTTGACCGCTGCCGAAGTCGATCTCCTCGAGCGTGACGGACGTGAGCGCTGCCTGGGCAATGCCCTGGGAAGCGTGGCCGATAGTTACGATGTGGTGATCATCGATTGCCCACCTTCGCTCAACATGCTGACCGTTAACGCCCTGACTGCCGCAGACGGAGTGCTAATTCCTCTGCAATGTGAGTTTTATGCACTGGAAGGGCTCTCGGCACTGCTGGATACTGTCGAGCAGATTCAAACGAACGTGAATCCCGATCTGAGCATTTTTGGCATCGTGCGAACCATGTACGACGCGCGCAACAGCCTGACGCGCGATGTCAGCAAGCAGTTGAGCCAATATTTCGGCGACACCCTGCTCAAGGCATGCATTCCGCGTAACGTACGCGTTGCCGAGGCACCTAGTCACGGCCTGCCGGTAACCAAGTATGCGCGCCTTTCGCGGGGGAGCCAGGCCCATCGGGTGTTGGCCAAGGAACTGATCCGCCGCCTGGCGCTATGATGCGTCCCTGGCGAGTGGGAGACGAATCGAGGAAATACTTATGACGCGCAAACGCGCACTGGGACGCGGCCTGGATGCCTTGATCGGTGCAGGCGCGCGTCAACGCGATGCACTTGGCGATGACGCCATCGATGGCGACGTCGATGGTGACGTCGTGCTGGAACCCGCTCAGGCCTCGGCTGCCAGCGAGGAACAAGAGCAACTGAGGCGCTTGCCGCTGGGACAATTGAGCCGGGGCAAGTATCAGCCACGGCGCGATATTCAGCCCGAGTCGCTCGAGGAACTGGCCGATTCGATTCGTGCCCAGGGCGTTATGCAGCCCATCGTGGTTCGACCGATGGGCGAGTCTCGCTATGAGATCATTGCCGGCGAACGACGCTGGCGGGCGGCGCAGCTCGCAGAGCTCGATGTCATCCCTGCCGTGGTGCGCGAGGTCAGCGACGAAGCCGCCCTCGCCTTGGCGCTGATCGAGAACATCCAGCGCGAAAACCTCAACCCGGTGGAAGAAGCCATGGCGCTGAAGCGTCTGCTCGACGACTTCGAACTCACGCAGCAGCAGGTAGCCGATGCGGTAAGCAAATCGCGCGCGCAAGTGGCGAACCTGCTGCGCTTGTTGAGCCTCGACGAGGAAGTGCAGACATTGCTCGAACGTGGCGATCTGGACATGGGGCATGCGCGTGCTCTGTTGACCCTGCCCGCCGCGCGCCAGCGCAGCATTGCGCGTGAGGTCGTCGAGCGCGATCTGACCGTGCGCCAGACCGAAACGCTGGCCAAGCAGAACGCCAGCGGCAAGGAGGCCGCCAAGTCCACGCCGAGCGCGTCGGGCAATACCGATGTGGCGCGGCTCGAAACGCGTCTCGCCGAACTGCTCGGTGCACCGGTCAAGATCCAGCATGGGGCCTCCGGCAAGGGGCGTGTCACCATTCGCTACACGAGTCTAGATGAACTGGACGGCATCCTGGGCCATATCCAATGACGGGATACCGCCGCGGGATACGCGGCTAGTGTGACAAAATGCCGCAGTCAACGTTTAGCGCGTTAACGTTATTTATCGTCTTTTCGTGCCCCTTTAGTGGTAACGAACTGTCAGATCGCGCTAAATCGGCCCATATTCTGTTGAAGGCCACTAGGCCCTCCCCTATAATCCGCCAAGATTTGTCAGGGTGACGACACCAGCAACAAGAGGACGGTAAGACCGACGCCATGCATAAAACGGCACCGGCCAGGCTCAAGGGCCCACGACTGTTTCCCTTGCTGATGTTGCAGTTGTGCATGGCACTGGGAATGTCGGCACCCACGTTGATCTGGCATACGCCTGAAGCGGCGTTATCGACATTGTCGGGCGGTCTGGTTGCCTGGTTGCCCAACGTCTTTTTTGCCTGGCTGACCTTTCGTCATCAGGGAGCATCGCAAGCGCGCAACATCGTAAACAGTTTCTACCGAGCCGAGGCTGGTAAGTTCGGTTTGACGGCGGCATTGTTCATCGCGGTATTCGTAGCCGTGCCTCCCTCAAACCCCGCTTTCTTCTTTGGCGCTTACGTGGTGACGCAGTTGGTGCACTGGCTGGGACCCTGGCTGTTGCATCGACCGTCGCGCACTTGAACTCGAGGCTTACTCAATGGCAGGCAACAATCCGACGTCTTCGGAGTATATCCAGCACCACCTGCAGAACATGACCTTCGGGTTGCATCCGGAGCATGGGTTGGGACTGGCACATTCCGCGCAGGAAGCCCAGGAAATGGGGTTCTGGGCCATTCACCTGGATACCATGGCCTGGTCGATCGGCCTGGGGATCTTATTCCTGTGGGTATTCCGCATGGTCGCCAAGACCGCGACCACCGGTGTGCCGAGTGGCCTGCAGAACTTCGTCGAGATGATGGTCGAGTTCGTCGATAACTCGGTCCGCGAGACGTTTCACGGCAAGAGCAAGTTGATCGCGCCGCTGTCGCTGACGATCTTCTGCTGGATTTTTCTGATGAACCTCATGGATCTGGTGCCGGTGGACTTCCTGCCGATGCTGGCGCAAAAAATCGGTGCCTGGTTCGGGGCCGATCCCGCGCATGTCTATTTCAAGGTCGTACCGACCACCGACGTTAATGCCACGCTGGGCATGTCGCTGGCGGTATTCGCCCTGATCATCTTCTACAGCATCCGTGAAAAGGGCTTATCCGGCTTCGTGGCTGAGCTGACACTGCACCCGTTCAACGCCTCCAATCCGTTCGTCCAGGCCTTGCTGATTCCCGCCAACTTCCTGCTGGAAGCGGTGACACTGCTGGCCAAGCCCGTGTCGCTGGCACTACGGCTGTTCGGCAACCTCTATGCAGGCGAGCTGATCTTCATCCTGATCGCCATGATCGGCTTGTGGCAGTTGCCTCTGCATTTCGCGTGGGCGACCTTCCACCTTCTGATCATCACTCTGCAAGCGTTTATCTTCATGATGCTGACGATCGTCTATCTGAGCATGGCGACGGAAAAGCATTAACCGGTTTTCTCAACCCCAACCCCTTAAACTTTAAAATAGACTGGAGTCAATCATGGAAGCACAAGTTCTGGGCATGACCGCTATCGCCGTCTCCCTGCTGATCGGCCTGGGTGCATTGGGCACCGCCATCGGTTTCGGCATCCTCGGCGGCAAGTTCCTCGAAGGTGCGGCACGCCAACCGGAAATGATTCCGCAACTGCAGGTGAAGATGTTCATCGTCGCCGGTCTGCTCGACGCTGTGACCATGATCGGTGTGGGGATCGCGCTGTTCTTCACCTTCGCCAATCCGTTTGTCGGTTAACTTTGCCGTCTGGCCCATGGGCCACGGTGACATTAACCCCAAACTTGTGATGCGAGAGGTGCTGGCGTGAATCTGAACCTAACCCTGATCGGTCAGGCCATAGCCTTTGCGGTCTTCGTCTGGTTCTGCATGAAGTTTGTATGGCCACCGGTCATGCAGGCGCTGCAGGAGCGGCAAAAGAAGATCGCCGATGGCCTGGATGCGGCCAGCCGTGCGACTCGCGACCTTGAACTGGCTCAGGAGCAAGCAGCTGAGCAGTTGAAGGAGAGTAAGGAGCAGGCGGCCCAGATCATCGAGCAAGCCCATAAGCGGTCAAACCAGATGATCGAGGAAGCGCGTGACAACGCTCGTCTTGAAGGGGAGCGCATGATTGAAAGCGCTCGCGGCGAGATCGAGCAGGAGACGCAGCGTGCTAAAGAAGAGTTGCGGACCCAGGTGGCGACACTCGCCATTCAAGGGGCCGAGCGTATCCTCGACTCCTCCATTGACGAAGCTAAGCATCGTGAGTTGGTCGACAAGCTCGCGGCTGAGCTCTGAGGAGGTGAGGCATGGCTGAAACGTCTACCGTAGCTCGTCCGTACGCCAAGGCGGCGTTCGAATATGCGCGTGATCAAAAGGCGCTTGAAGCCTGGTCCGGACACCTGGCGTCGGCGGCGCAAGCGGTGGCTGACACCGCTTTCAACGCCAAGGTGGTGGGCAACCCGAAACTGTCCCGAGGACAGAAGACCGAGTTGTTGCTCGAGGTTTGTGGAGAACTCGATGAGTCTCTTCGCAACTTTCTCCGTACCGTTGGCTCGCGAGGACGGTTCGCCGCCCTCCCGGCGATCGCCGAGCAGTTCGAGGCGTTGCGCGCTCGAGAAGAGAAGCGGGTGGATGTGACCATCGTCTCCGCCTTCGATCTGGATGCCGCACAGCAGGACAAGCTCGCGACTGCGCTTAAGAAGCGTCTCAACCGCGAAATCTCCATTACCACTCAGGTGGACCGTGCGCTGATGGGCGGCGTGATCCTGCGTGCCGGCGATACCGTCATCGACGGTTCGGTACGCGGTCGATTGAACCGTCTACGCAACGCACTTTCCGCTTGAGTTCGAGGGACATGGCATGCAGCAACTGAATCCTTCCGAGATCAGCGACATCATCAAACAGCGTATCGAAAAGCTGGATGTCGCATCCGAAGCCCGCAACGAAGGTACCGTGGTTAGCGTTTCCGACGGTATCGTGAAGATCCATGGTCTCGCCGACGCGATGTTCGGCGAAATGATCGAGTTTCCCGGCAGCATCTTCGGCATGGTG
The DNA here is from genome assembly GCF_029889785.1 of Chromohalobacter sp. 48-RD10. Classification (NCBI taxonomy): domain Bacteria; kingdom Pseudomonadati; phylum Pseudomonadota; class Gammaproteobacteria; order Oceanospirillales; family Halomonadaceae; genus Chromohalobacter; species Chromohalobacter sp. 48-RD10. The sequence continues at coordinate 36,715 of NZ_JARANX010000003.1, forward strand.
CTCAACCTCGAGCGTGACAGCGTAGGCGCCGTGGTGCTCGGTGACTATCTGCAGCTCGAAGAGGGCATGACCGCGCAGTGTACCGGTCGTATCCTCGAGGTGCCGGTGGGCCCGGAACTGATCGGCCGTGTGGTCGATGCGCTGGGTAATCCCATCGATGGCAAGGGTGAACTCGGCACCAAGATGACCGACGCGGTGGAAAAGGTCGCGCCGGGCGTCATCACTCGTCAGTCCGTCGATGAGCCGATCCAGACCGGTCTCAAGTCCATCGACGCCATGGTGCCGATCGGTCGTGGCCAGCGCGAGCTGATCATCGGTGACCGCCAGATCGGTAAATCGGCGATCGCCATCGACACCATCATCAACCAGAAAGGCAAGGGCGTTACCTGCGTCTACGTCGCCATCGGCCAGAAGCAGTCGACCATTGCCAACATGGTGCGCAAGCTCGAAGAGCACGATGCCATGGAGCATACCATCATCGTTGCTGCCGGCGCCGCCGATCCAGCGCCGATGCAGTTCCTGGCGGCCTACTCCGGCTGTACCATGGGCGAGTATTTCCGCGACCGTGGCGAAGACGCTCTCATCACCTATGATGATCTCTCCAAGCAGGCCGTGGCGTATCGCCAGGTGTCGCTGCTGCTGCGCCGTCCACCGGGCCGCGAAGCTTATCCGGGGGATGTTTTCTATCTTCACTCTCGCCTGCTCGAACGTGCAGCACGCGTCAATGCCGATCATGTCGAGAAACTCACCAACGGTGAGGTTAAAGGCAAGACCGGTTCATTGACCGCATTGCCGATTATCGAGACCCAGGGCGGCGACGTCTCGGCCTTCGTGCCGACCAACGTGATCTCGATCACCGATGGTCAGATCTTCCTCGAGACCAACCTGTTCAACTCCGGGGTGCGTCCGGCCATCAATGCGGGGCTTTCGGTATCGCGTGTGGGCGGCTCGGCGCAGACCAAGATCATCAAGAAGCTTGGTGGCACCGTGCGTCTAGCCTTGGCGCAGTACCGAGAACTGGCGGCCTTCTCGCAGTTCGCCTCGGATCTCGATGCAGCAACCCGCAAGCAGCTTGAACACGGCCAACGCGTCACCGAGCTGATGAAGCAGAATCAGTATTCGCCGATGTCGGTGGCCGAAATGGCGGTGACGTTGTATGCCGCTAACGAAGGCTTCCTGGAAGATGTCGAGGTCAACAAAGTGCTGGATTTCGAGAAAGCGCTGCAGGCGTACATGAAATCCGAGCATGCCGAACTGATGGACAAGATCAATCAGAGCGGCAAGTACGACGACGATATCCAACAGGGCCTCAAGTCCGGCCTCGAGACGTTCAAGTCCACTCAGACCTGGTGATACCAGATCCGGTGAAAGACCGGGTCGGCAATCCTAGCTGAGCGGCTCGCAAGAGGGTGATATCGAGATGGCAGCTGCAAAAGAAATTCGCTCCCAGATCGGAAGCATCAAGAACACGCAGAAAATTACCAGTGCCATGGAGATGGTGGCTGCGTCGAAGATGCGCAAGGCGCAGGAACGCATGACGGCCAGCCAGCCATACGCCCAGTTGATTCGGCGCGTGGTAAGCCATATTGCCAAGACCAATCCCGAGTATCGTCATGAGTACATGATCGAGCGCGAGGTCAAGCGCGTAGGGTATATTGTGGTCTCCAGTGACCGTGGTCTGGCGGGTGGCCTGAACGTCAGCGTGTTCAAGGCCGTGACGCGTGAAGCCAAGTATTGGCACGAAAAGGGCATCGAGGTCGATTATGCGGCCCTTGGTTCTAAAGCCAATGTGTTCTTTCGTAACCATGGCGGCAATCTGGTGGCGGGCAAGAGCGGTCTGGGTGAAGCCCCGGCCGTCGATGATCTGATCGGGAGCGTTAGCGTCATGCTGAAGGCCTTCGATGAGGGACAACTGGATCGGCTTTATGTGGTGCACAACGAATTCGTCAACACCATGACCCAGAAGCCGGTCGTACGTCAGTTGCTCCCTCTGCAGGCGCCAGCGGACGACGATGAAGAAGAGACACGTGCCAGCGGCAGCTGGGACTACCTGTATGAGCCGGACGCCAAGACCCTGCTCGATCATTTGCTGGTGCGCTATGTGGAATCACAGGTGTACCAGGCCGTGGTCGAGAACGTGGCCTGCGAGCAGGCGGCGCGGATGATCGCGATGAAGAACGCGACCGACAATGCCGGCAATCTGATTGATGATCTGGAGTTGGTCTATAACAAGGCCCGTCAGGCCGCGATCACCCAGGAGATTTCAGAGATCGTCGGCGGCGCCGCCGCCGTATGACGACGCAGGTCCCACCGAGGCTGCCCACGCGGGTTGCCTCGGGGCCCAGGCGAAGCAGGTTTCATTTGCAGGTATTAGAGGAACCAACATGAGCGGACGTATCGTACAAATCATCGGCGCGGTGATTGACGTAGAGTTTCCGCGGGACGATGTGCCCAAGGTCTACGACGCGCTGAAGGTCTCCGACACCGAGACCATCATGGAAGTACAGCAGCAGCTGGGTGACGGCGTCGTGCGTGCCATTGCCATGGGCACCACCGAAGGCCTCAAGCGTGGCCTCGACGTCGCCAATACGCAGGCGGCGATTTCGGTACCGGTAGGCACGGCCACGCTGGGACGCATCATGAACGTGCTTGGCGAGCCTATCGACGAAGCCGGTGAAATCGGTGAAGACGAACGCATGCCGATCCACCGCAAGGCGCCGGGCTATGCTGATCAGACAGCTTCCGAAGAGCTGCTGGAAACCGGTATCAAGGTCATTGATCTGGTGTGCCCGTTCGCCAAGGGTGGCAAGGTCGGCCTGTTCGGTGGTGCCGGCGTCGGCAAGACTGTCAATATGATGGAGCTGATCCGCAACATCGCCACCGAGCACAGTGGCTATTCCGTCTTCACCGGGGTGGGGGAGCGTACTCGCGAGGGTAACGACTTCTACCACGAGATGCAGGAATCCAACGTTCTCGACAAGGTCTCGCTGGTCTATGGCCAGATGAACGAGCCGCCCGGGAACCGTCTGCGTGTGGCCCTGACCGGCTTGACCATCGCCGAGAAGTTCCGTGATGACGGGCGTGACGTGTTGTTGTTCGTCGACAACATCTATCGTTATACCCTGGCAGGCACCGAGGTGTCGGCGCTGCTGGGCCGCATGCCGTCCGCGGTGGGCTATCAGCCGACGCTGGCCGAGGAAATGGGCGTCCTTCAGGAACGCATCACCTCGACCAAGTCAGGCTCCATCACCTCCGTGCAGGCGGTTTACGTACCGGCGGATGATTTGACCGATCCGTCACCGGCGACCACCTTCTCGCATCTGGATGCCACCGTGGTATTGGCGCGTTCCATCGCCGAGTTGGGTATCTACCCGGCGATCGATCCGCTGGATTCCACCTCGCGCCAGCTCGATCCGCTGACCGTGGGCGAACAGCACTACAACACCGCGCGCGGTGTGCAGGGCGTGTTGCAGCGTTACAAGGAGCTCAAGGATATCATCGCCATCCTGGGGATGGACGAGTTGGCCGATGAAGATAAGCTGACCGTGGCACGGGCGCGCAAGATCCAGCGCTTCTTGTCGCAGCCGTTCTTCGTCGCCGAGGTGTTTACCGGGGCACCCGGCAAGTACGTCTCTCTCAAGGAGACTATCCGCGGCTTCCAGGGTATCCTCGACGGTGAGTACGACGAACTGCCTGAACAAGCCTTCTACATGGTTGGCACCATCGACGAAGCTGTCGAGAAAGCCAAAAACATGAAGTAAGGCCATGCCCATTCGGGAGTGGTAGGGACGGCGTCATTGCGCGCCGTGCCCGATGCTTCCATGAACGAGGAGATAGCGATGGCTAGCTTCCAATGCGACATCGTCAGCGCCGAGAAGGCCATCTTCTCCGGCAACGCCGAGCAGTTAGTGGCGGCCGGCGTGTCGGGCGATCTGGGTATTCTGCATGGTCACGCACCGCTGCTTACCGAGCTCAAGCCGGGGCCGATACGCGTGACGCGCGAAGATGGCGAGGAAGAAGTGTACTTCGTCACCGGCGGTTTCCTGGAGGTTCAACCGGAGGTGGTGTCGGTACTGGCCGATACGGCCACGCGGGCGCACGATCTCAATGAGGCTGCCGCCGAAGAGGCTCGTCAGGAGGCCTTGAGGGCCATGGGCGACAAGCAGTCCGATCTTGACTACACCCGGGCGGCCGCCGAGTTGGCGGAAGCCGTGGCACAGTTGCGGACCATCCAGCAGCTGCGTGAGAAGGGCGGTCGAGGCTAGGCGTCGCACGAGATGCCGCAATCATGAAGGCGACCCAAGGGTCGCCTTTTTCGTGGGCGGCACCGAGACATGACGCATGTCGCTTGGTAGCGCCTTCCGCCCGCCGTAGAATACGCCTATCTTCTTCAAGAGATGCATAGGGACGACAGCGATGACGTTAGACGTGGTGATACTTGCCGCCGGCCAGGGAACGCGGATGCGTTCGGCCAAGCCCAAGGTCCTGCATCCGTTGGCGGGTAAGCCGATGGTGACGCATGTGCTGGATACCGCTGAGCAATTGGGTGCGACGCGTACGCACGTGGTGATCGGCCACGGTGCCGAGCAGGTCGAGACCGAGCTCGGCGGCCGCGAGGTGCGTTTCGCCCTGCAGGCCGAACAGAAGGGCACCGGTCATGCCGTGGCCCAGGCCCTAGAGAACATGGGCGACGGCAAGGTGCTGATCCTCTACGGTGATGTCCCGCTGATCCGGGCCGAGACCTTGACGGCGTTGCTTGCCGAGGTGGATGAGACCCGCCTCGGCCTTCTGACTGTTGAATTGGCCGATCCCAGCGGTTATGGGCGGATCGTGCGCGATGAAGAAGGTCGTGTTACGGGCATCGTCGAACACAAGGAGGCCAGCGAGGCCCAGCGCGCTATCACCGAATGCAACACCGGCATCGTCGCCGCCACCGGAGCGCAGCTCAAGCGCTGGTTGCCTCGGCTCTCCGCCGAGAACGTTCAGGGAGAGTATTACCTGACCGACATCTTCGCCATGGCAGCGGCCGAAGGAATCGAGACTGCCACGGCCGCGCCTGCTTCGGCGCTGGAAGTCGAAGGCGTCAACAACCGTGTGCAGATGGCGGCCCTGGAGCGCGCCTATCAGCGTGATCGGGCCGAGCGTCTTCTGACCGAAGGCGTGGCGCTGGCCGACCCCGCGCGTTTCGATGTGCGTGGCCGCCTCGATTGCGGACATGATGTCTTCATCGACGTGGGCTGCGTGTTCGAGGGTGAGGTAACGCTCGGCGATGGCGTCAGCGTGGGCCCCTATACGCTGATCCGCGACAGCCATATTGCGGCGGAGACGGTCATCGAGGCGCATAGCATCATCGACGGCGCCGAGGTGGCATCACGCGCCCACATCGGGCCCTTCGCGCGCTTGCGTCCCGGCACGCGCCTGGCCTGCGACAGCAAGGTGGGCAACTTCGTCGAGACCAAGAACGCTGACGTTGGTGAAGGTAGCAAGATCAATCATTTGAGCTATGTCGGCGATGCTCGGCTGGGGCGTGGCGTCAATGTCGGTGCGGGCACCATCACCTGCAATTACGACGGCGCCAACAAGCACCGCACCGAGATCGGCGACGATGTCTTCGTGGGCTCCAATACCGCCCTGGTGGCACCGGTATCGCTGGGCGATGGCGCCACGGTCGGGGCCGGCTCGACCATCAACAAGAATGTCGATGCCGGGGCCCTGGCGGTAGCACGCCCGCGTCAGACTACGCGTGCGGGCTGGCAGCGGCCTCGTAAGCCTTCCTGAGTATCGAACGGCGGCGCTCGCGTCCCAGGGAGCGTCGCCCTTGGCATGACGTTGTTCATCGCGGGTGGAGGATTTTTCTCCTCGCCGCCGGGCGGCGCTTGACCGAAGATATTGAATCGCGTTTTATAAGCGTATTGTTTCGTTTCGGAAGATATATCTTTCGTGAATAAGGATGATATGCCCAAACGCGATACTGCCCAGCGTCGCCATGCCATGCTGGCCTACGTGAATGAGCAGGGTGAAACTAGCGTCGACACGCTCGCCCGTCACTTCATAACCTCCGAAGTCACCGTGCGTAAGGATCTCGCTACTCTGGAGAAGAGTGGCCTGCTATTGCGCCGCTTCGGTGGTGCCGTACCCCTGCCCAGCGAGATATTGACCGAGGCCAATTCTCCGCTTTCGCCTCGAAAGATAGCGATCGCGCGGGCGGCGAGTGCGCGTATCCGTGCTCACAATCGCATCATCATCGACAGCGGTACCACCACCTCAGCGATGATCCCCGAACTGGGCGGACGCGAGGGGCTGGTCGTGATGACCAATGCGCTGTCGGTCGCCAATGCCCTGCGCGAGGTGGAGCCCGAGCCGGCGATCCTGATGACCGGCGGTACCTGGGACCCGCACTCCGAATCCTTCCAGGGTCAGGTCGCCGAGCAGGTGTTGCGTTTCTACGATTTCGATCAATTGTTCATCGGTGCCGATGGTATCGACCTGGGGCGCGGAACCACCACCTACAACGAATTGCTGGGGCTATCGCGGGTGATGGCCGAAGTCGCGCGCGAAGTCGTGGTGCTCGTCGAATCCGACAAGATCGGTCGGCGCATCCCCAATCTGGAACTACCGTGGGAACGGATTCATACCCTGATCACCGACGAGGGACTCGATGCGGATGCCTGTCGACACATCGAGGCACAGGGCATCGCCGTCATCCGCGCCGCGGTCAACGAATGAAGACAAGGAGTTCAATATGTGTGGAATCGTAGGGGCCGTCGCCGAGCGTCATGTGCAGGAAATCCTGCTTGAAGGTTTGCGTCGTCTCGAGTATCGCGGCTACGACTCGGCGGGCATGTCCGTGCTTTCCGACGATGCGCGCCTCAATCGTCAGCGTGCGGTGGGCAAGGTAGCGGCCCTGGAAGAGAAACTCGCCGACACGGCGCTCAAGGGGACCCTAGGTGTCGCCCACACGCGCTGGGCCACGCACGGTCGTCCCAGCGAGCAGAACGCGCATCCGCATCAATCCGGCGATAGCCTGGCAGTAGTGCATAACGGCATCATCGAGAACCATGAGGCGCTTAAAGCCGAGCTCGAAGCCCAGGGTTACGTCTTCACCTCCGAGACCGACACCGAAGTGATCGCGCACCTGTTGTCGCGTGAGTTCACCCTTTCTCAGGACTTGCTGCAGGCCGTGCAACGCAGCGTGGCACTGCTGGAAGGCGCCTACGCCCTGGCGGTGGTGCACCGTGCCGAGCCCGATGCAATCGTCGGTGCACGCAAGGGCAGCCCTCTCGTGGTAGGCGTGGGCATCGGCGAGGCGTTCCTGGCTTCCGACCCGCTAGCGTTATTGCAGGTCACCGACCGTTTCATCTACATGATGGAAGGCGATGTGGTGCGCCTGGCTCGGGGCGGTGAGATCGAGCTCTTCGAGGCGAGCGGCGATCGAGCCGAGCGTCCGGTGACCATCTTCGAGCATGGCGACAGCGTGACCAGCAAGGGCGGCTATCGTCACTTCATGCTCAAGGAAATCCACGAGCAGTCCCAGGTGATCGCGGCCACGCTGGAAGGACGTCTCGGCGATCATCAGGTGCTGGTCAACAGTTTCGGGGCGGAAGCCGCGTCGCTGTTCGAGGGCGTGCGCCAGGTGCATATCATCGCCTGCGGCACCAGCTACCATGCGGGCATGGTGGCGCGCTACTGGATCGAGAAACTGGCCGGCGTGCCCACTCAGGTCGAAGTGGCCTCGGAGTATCGCTACCGCGAGGTCGTAGTGCCCGAAGGCACGCTGTTCGTGACGCTGTCCCAGTCCGGCGAGACCGCTGATACTCTGGCGGCGCTGCGCTTCGCCAAGCAGCGTGACTATCTCGGCAGTCTGGCGATCTGTAACGTGCCGGGCAGTTCGCTGGTGCGGGAGTCGGATCTTACTCTGATGACGCAGGCAGGCCCCGAGATCGGCGTCGCCTCGACCAAGGCCTTCACCACCCAACTGGTGGCGCTGATGCTGTTGGCCCTGGCGCTGGGCCGTGTGCGGGGCGCCAATGGCGAGCATGCACCGCTGGTCCAGGGACTTCGCGAGCTACCTGGAGTGATCAACCAGGTGCTGGCCCTGGATGGCGAGATCGAGCAGTTGTCGATGGCGTTCGCCGAAAAGCACCATGCGCTGTTCCTAGGACGCGGCGCGCATTTCCCGATCGCCCTGGAAGGGGCGCTAAAGCTCAAGGAAATCTCCTATATTCATGCCGAGGCCTATCCAGCGGGCGAACTGAAACACGGTCCCCTGGCGCTGGTCGATAGCGAGATGCCGGTGATCGCCGTGGCGCCCAACGACGAATTGCTCGAGAAGCTGAAATCCAACTTGCAGGAAGTTCGCGCGCGCGGTGGCGAGTTGTTCGTGTTCGCCGATGAGGGCATTCGCCTCGAAACATCCGAGCATCTGCATGTACTGCGTGTGCCGGCGGTCAGCGAGGCGTTGGCACCCCTCGTCTACACGATTCCGCTGCAATTGCTGGCTTATCATGTCGCCGTGCTCAAGGGCACCGACGTCGATCAGCCGCGCAACCTGGCGAAGTCGGTGACGGTGGAATGATGCGACATTTTGTCGGCTGGGCTATTTTGTTAGCGTGCTATAAAATACATCCCGGTTCTTAACGCCGGGCGCCGCCGCGTTCGGCGGCGATCAAGGAGTCTTACATGCCTGCTCAGTTTCCTCAGGCCCGTCTGCGGCGCCTGCGGCGTACGTCGTCGCTACGCGATCTGGTACGCGAAACCTCTCTTCGCCCGGAGAATTTGATCTATCCGATCTTCGTGGAGGAAGGTGCGGACGACTTCGTGCCCATCGAGGGAATGCCGGGGCAGTACCGCATTCCGGAAAACCAGTTGGCGGAGGAAGTGAAACGCCTCAGTGCGCTGGGTCTCAAGGGCATCGTGCCGTTTGGGATTTCGCATCACAAGGACGCCAGTGGCAGCGATGCGATGGACGACAATGGCCTGGTGTCGCGCATGGTGCGCATCATCAAGGCGGCCGATCCCGAGATGGTGGTGATTCCGGATGTCTGCTTCTGCGAATACACCACGCACGGCCACTGCGGCATCCTCAAGGGTGACACGGTCGACAATGACCTGACGATCCGTAATCTCGGCGTTCAGGCGGTCGCGGCTGCCCGGGCGGGGGCCGACATCATTGCGCCCTCGGCGGCACAGGACGGCCAGGTGGCAACGATTCGCGCGGCGCTGGACGAGGCTTGTTTCGAGGATATCCCCATCATGGCGTATTCCACCAAGCTGGCCTCGGCGCTGTACGGGCCTTTCCGCGAAGCGGCGGGCACCGAACTCCAGGGGGATCGCAAGACCTATCAGATGGACCCCATGAATCGTCGCGAGGCGCTGCGTGAGTCGCTGGCGGACGAGGCCGAGGGCGCCGATTTCCTGATGGTCAAGCCGGCGCTGGCGTATCTCGACATCATGGCGGACATCCGCCGCAACAGTTTGTTGCCGTTGGTGGCGTATCAGGTCAGCGGCGAGTACGCGATGATTCGCCTGGCGGCGCAACAGGGCGTGATCGATGAGGCGGCGGTGATCCGTGAGACGCTGGGTTCGATGCGTCGCGCCGGTGCCGACCTGATCATGACCTACTTCGCCCCCCAGTTGCTGGAAGAAGGGCTGTAAGGCGTTACGCGGGGGCCGTGGTGTCCCAGCGTGCGCCGGTGAGCTCGCATGAGACGTCCCAAAGGCGTTTCTCGACCGCTGAATCGCGTGTGTTGCGGGCGCGGTGCGCCACTTTGGGTGCGCCACGGGTCTCGCCGATACCGTCGGGCCCGATGTAATCGCCGGGGCCGACGCGATCGCTGAGCGCGGCATGCAGCGTGGGGCGGGCGCCCTCGGCGGCGGATTGGCTGATCAGCGGCAGACCAAGCTTGAAGACACTACCGATGAAAGGACGGCTTTTTACGCCGTGGTCGAACAGCGCGGTACGCGACAATCCGGGATGGGCAGCCAGGCTCTTGAGTCCCCAGCCTTGGGCATCGCTGTGTTTCTGCAGTGCCTGGGCGAACAACAGCATGGCGAGCTTGGATTGCCGGTAGGCGCGCCAGGGGTCGTAGTGCGTCTCGCCGTTCAAGTCATCGAAGGCGATACGGCCGCCACGATGGGCGAGGCTCGAGAGTTGTACCACGCGGGGCGCCGTCGTGGCGGTAAGCAGTGGCAGCAACTCGCTGGTGAGCAGGAAATGGCCCAGATAATTGATCCCCCACTGGCGTTCGAAGCCGTCCCGTGTGCGCTCGAGGCGCGGCAGGGCCATGATGCCGGCGTTGTTGATCAGTCGTTCCAGCGAAGACTCGGTCTGCGTCAAGCGCCGGGCGAAGTCGCGTACCGATTCGAGGCTGTCGAGGTCGAGCGGCTCAGCGTGCACCTCGGCATGCGGCGCATGGACGCGAATGGCGTGGCAGGCCAGCTCGCCTCTTTCCACGTTGCGTGCGGTGACGATCACGCGATAGCCCTGCGCGGCCAGGCCCTTGGCGGTCTCGAGTCCTAGCCCGGCGGTAGCGCCGGTGACCACGGCCAACGGGGTCGTGGTGTGGCGATCTTCACTCATGCGTTTTCCTCTCTTGGCCCGATGATTGGCTCATTTCGGCATCAGTACCCACAGGCGACCCTCCTGCTTCATGCGTGCGGCGCGTTCACCGGCCGCTTCGCCGTGTCCCCAATAGAAATCCGCGCGTACCGAGCCTTTGATGGCACTGCCGGTATCTTGGGCGACCATCAGACGTTGCAAGGGTTCTTTCGAGAGCGGCTGTGTGGTCGACAGGAAGATTGGTGCGCCCAGCGGAATGCGTGAGGGATCCACGGCTAGACTGCGTTCCGCGGTCAGGGGCACGCCGAGGGCGCCGATGGGCCCCTCAGTGTGGGGATGGTCGCTATCCAGCTCTCGGAAGAACACCATGCGCGGGTTGACGGTCAGCATTTCTTCCACGCGTTCGGGATGCCGCTTGGCCCAGGCCTTTACACCGGGCAAGGTCGCTTGGGAAGCGTCGATTTCCCCGCGTTCGATCAAGGCGCGATTGAACGAGCGGAAGGGCTGATTGTTGGATCCCGCGAAGGCCACACGCATGGTGCCGCCGTCGTCCAGCCGGACACGTCCCGACCCCTGGATCTGTAGGAAGGCGGCCTCGACGGGATCGTCGACCCAGACCAGTTCCTGACCGCTTAGGGCACCGCTTTCCAGCAACGTGCGCTGCGTGGCACGTACACGCTGCGGCGCCGCTTGCCAGGCGTTGGGGAAGCGATAGAGCGGCGTCTGATAAGGTCCGTGGCGCTCACGCGCGCCATGCAGAATGGGCTCGTAATAGCCGGTGATCGTGCCCGTGGTGGAACCATCGTCGTTAGTGAGGCGGTAAGGCTGAAAGCGCATCTCGAAAAAGCGCGTGATATCGCGCTCATCGAGCGGATCGACCTGCTGGGCATCATCGCAGACCGATGTCCAGCGAGGTTTCTTGGCAAGCTGCGGACAACTGGCGAGAAACGCGCTCCAGGCGGCGATGACGTGATCGTCACGCCAGCCGGGCAGTGCCTGCCATTCCATGGGTCGCATGCGCTCGGACGCTACCGGCGATGGCGTGCTCGGTGCGGGCGGCTGAGAGCTGCACGCTCCCAGTACCAACAGCGGCAACAACCACGCCGTGCGTGCCAGTAGGCGCAGGGTGTGAGCGGCATCGATGATCGGTCGCGACAATGGCATGAACAAGCAAGGCACCTTGGCGGTCGACTCCCGGAATGAGTGTCGCCAGCGATGATGCCTTGCCGAGGCGAGTCGTGCCAGTGGCATCTTGTTTCAACCTTTCACGTGGAACACATGCAGACGCGAGAGCGAACTATGTCGGGACGTTGGGGTACCCTTTACCCTTGCGACGTCGCAGATGGAGGCATGACATGACACAGGAAACGGGCCCGATGAGGCTGCTTCATGCAGCGCATCATGGCGGCGAGATGCAGGCGATACAATTGCGAGGCGCGTCATGACGGAGGATCGGCCACGTTTGTTCCTGGGTTTGCCGATGTGGGCCAACGGCGAATGGTGCGGCAGTCTTTACGCGCAACACACGCCACAGGAGGGCATGCTGCACGATTACGGTGCCGTGTTCACTAGCGTGGAAGGCAATACGACCTTCTACAGCGGGCCGCCCAAGGCGGCGACCATCGCCCAATGGGCGCGTCAGGCACCGGCGGATTTTCGTTTTTGCTTCAAGCTGCCGGCGCGGCTCACGCATGAAAAGCGCCTGGTGGGCGTCGCGGAGGAGCTCGAGACGTTCTTTGCAGCGCTAGCGCCGTTACATGACCGGCTAGGACCGACGATGGTGCAATTGCCGCGTGATTTCGGGGCTCGGGAACTGCCAGCGTTGGAGACATTGTTGAGAGACTGGCCGTCGGCAAGCCCTTGTGCCGTGGAAGTGCGTCATAGTGATTTTTTCCACAAAGGGGCGGCAGAGCAGCAATTGAACCGCTTGTTGATAACTTTGGGGATGGATCGGGTCATGCTCGATGTGAGGCCGCTTTTCGCCACGCCCGCAGGCACCGATACGCGCTTGATAAAGGCGCAGGGTGAAAAGCCGAAACGCCCGTTACACGTGATTTCCACGGCAAATATGCCTATCGTGCGTTTCATCGGGCATTCTGATATGGCCATCAACGAGCGACTTTTCACTCCTTGGTGTGAACGCCTGGTGTTGTGGATAAAACAGGGGAAAACCCCTTTCTTGTTTGTGCATACGCCGGATAACCGGCAAGCGCCACAATTGGCGCGACGCTTCTATGCACGCCTGGCCGAACGCGTCGAATTACCGCCTCTCGAGGCCTTTCCCGGCGAGCGGCAGAGCGCGCTTTTCTAACCGCGGTGATAACGCCATGGCGGGGTATGACGTGTCGTCGATGGCTTGATGCTATAACGCGAATGGTCTTGGCTAAAACTTGCCGCTAAAATGGCGCCTCTCTGTGGGCGACGTCGAGGACAGTCGTCTCTTCAATCGGTGTTTATCGACACCCTTACGGTGACTGACATCGCTGCGAGCGGTGCGGTTTCCTTGTTGATCGGTGGTCAGATCCCAGCCGCTCGCAAGGACCTGTCATGCTCCATGTCGCGGTGTGCGATCCATGCCCGGGGACGTGGCAACAACAATACAACGTCATCATTTTATTGATCGATGGCGCCACGCAATTCAGGTGAAGCAATGTCTTACAAGTCTCATTCGCACGCGCAGTGGTCCTCTCGTATGGCCTTTGTGCTGGCCGCCGTCGGCTCGTCGGTCGGTCTGGGCAATATCTGGAAATTCCCCTACATGACCGGCGAAAGCGGTGGCGGCGCTTTCGTGCTGGTTTATCTGATCTGCATCTTCCTGGTCGGCTTGCCGATGTTGATGTCCGAATGGTTGCTCGGACGCCTGGGCCAGAAGAATCCCATCTCGACGATGGGCGACATCACACGGCGTCTCAAGCGTAGCCGGGCCTGGGTGTTGATTGGCGTGGCCGGGATTCTCGGCGCCTACTTGATTCTCTCGTTCTATAGCGTGATCGGTGGCTGGGCGCTGGCGTACATTCAAATGGCGGTGGTCGATACTTTCAGCGAGCTGAATAACGATAGTGTTGGCACCTTGTTCGGCAATTTGCTGGCAAGTCCCGTGGAATTGCTGCTCTGGCATAGCCTGTTCATGATCATGACGATCGGTGTCGTGGTGGGTGGCGTTGCCGGTGGCCTGGAGCGTGCGGCGAAGACCCTGATGCCGGCGCTGGCGGTGCTGCTGGTGTTGCTCGTGGGTTACGCCGCAACCACCGGCGCGTTCGCCGAAGGGGCGGCTTACCTGTTTACGCCGGACTTCTCCAAGATCACCCGTGACGGCATTCTCGCCGCACTGGGGCATGCCTTCTTCACCCTGAGTCTGGGTATGGGCATCATGATGGCGTATGGCTCGTATCTCTCCGATGACGTCAACATCGGTCGCTCGGCGCTCATCGTCGTGGTCATGGATACGGTCATCGCCCTGCTTGCTGGACTGGCTATTTTCCCCATCGTATTCGCCAATGGGTTGGATGCGGCTGCGGGTCCAGGCCTGATCTTCCAGACCCTACCGTTAGCGTTCGGCAACATGGCCGGTGGTTGGCTGTTCGGGTTGCTGTTCTTCGTGCTTCTGGTGTTCGCGGCGTGGACCTCCGCGATCTCACTACTCGAGCCGCTGGTGGAATGGATCGAGGAGCGCTCGCCGCTGTCGCGCGTGGGCTCGACCATCGTCGCGGGACTGGCGACCTGGGCTTTGGGGCTGGCCACGGTGCTGTCGTTCAACGTCTGGGGTGATTTCGCGCCGCTGGACATGTTCGACAAGTTCGCCGGCATGACCCTCTTCGACTTGCTCGATTACGTCACCAGCAAGCTGCTGCTGCCGCTGACCGGCTTGGCCACCGTGCTGTTCGTGGGCTGGTTCATGGGGCGTGACGAACTGCGCTCACAGCTCAATATGAGCGATGGTGCCTTCGCCCTGTGGCGCGTGGCGGTACGTTTCATCGCGCCCATCGGCGTGGTGATCGTCTTCATCAGCAGCCTCTGAGCGTCATTCAGTCATCCGGCGCGGGCGAATATTGCCCGCGCCGGGCTTGGAACGCCCTTCCAGGCACTCGATGAACGGGGAACTCTCTCCGCTCATCGAGTGCCTGTTTACTGCCAGTCGTCGTAATCGACGATATCGCGCTCCAGGCGCTTGAATTCCTGATGCAGCTCAATGCCGCGCCGCGCCCGCAGATAGCGTGTCGCGGCACTCTTCTTGCGCTGCTCATGCTCGAGCATTTCCAGGCTCATATGAATGTCGAGAAGCTCGCTTTTCAAGGATTGAAGATGTTCGGCATCGCGCATATCGAATCTCCCGATCGTCCTTATAATCGGCTTGGTGCCATAACCGAATTCTGCTTGGCATCATTACTATAACGCACTTGACAGAATTATGACGTCAAGGATGAAACGGGCGTTTTTCTCCCTTCAACGCCTGCGGCATACTAGAATCGAATCTGTTTTCACGTCGCTGCTGGTCAGCCAAGGAGTCGCGCCATCATGAGCAGTGCCCTGTTCGATGAGATGAGACGCCGCATGGAGTATTTTCGGCGCTCCGAGCAGAAGGTGGCGCGTTTCGTGTTGCGCCATCCCGAGGATGTTATCCACATGCGCATCGTCGATCTGGCCACCGAAGCCAAGGTCAGCGAGCCTACTGTGGTGCGTTTCTGCCGTGCGCTAGGGTGCAACGGTTTCCAGGACTTCAAGCTCAGGCTCGCGCAGATGCTGGCCACGGGCAGTCAGTTCGCGCAATTCTCGATGAACGATAGTGACAGCGTCGCCGAATTTGCCCACAGCATTTTCGACTCCACCGTGGGCACGTTGCTCTCGGTACGTGATCGGCTCGATCATGCCGCATTGGGCAAGGCGGTCAACGCCCTGGCCATGGCCAATCGCGTGGAGTTCTACGGTTTCGGCGCTTCCGGCGCGGTGGCCTTCGATGCCCAGCACAAGTTCTTCCGTCTGCAGATATCCACTGCGGCCTATTCCGACCCGCACATGCAAAATATGTCGGCGGTGACGCTGACACCGCGTGACGTGGTGGTCGCCATCTCCCAGACCGGACGCACCCGGGCGCTGGTAGCCAGCGTGCGTCTGGCTCGCGAGACCGGTGCCACGGTGATTGGCTTGTGTCCCAGTGACTCGCCGCTGGCCAGCGAGGTCACCCTGCCGCTTTATATCGATGTGCACGAGGATACCGAAATCTACACCCCGATGAGCTCGCGCGTGGCGCACCTGGTGATCGTCGACGTGCTCGCCGTGGGCGTGGCCAAGACACGCGGGCCCAAGCTGGCCGAGCAACTCCAATCGGTTAAGAAAAGCCTGGTGCCGCTGCGTTATCCCGATACCGACGACGACACCTAGCCACTCGGCAGATCGCGAGCGACCGAAGCCGAGACCGCTTGTGCTAAGCTGGGCGCTCATTTCGCAATGCCAAGATACGTGATCCATGGACGACGTTTCGCCGGGCGACGTTTCGCCGCTACTCGACTCGCTGAATACGGCTCAGCGCGAGGCCGTGAGCCACCCGCAGGGCAATTTGCTGGTACTGGCTGGCGCTGGCTCGGGCAAGACGCGCGTGCTGGTGCATCGTATCGCCTGGTTGTTGCAGGTCGAGGGGTTGTCGCCCTATGCGATTCTCGCCGTGACCTTCACCAACAAGGCGGCGCGCGAGATGCGCACGCGCCTCGAAGCGCTATTGGGCCTGTCGTTGCGCAATATGTGGGTGGGCACGTTCCACTCCATCGCACATCGCCTGCTGCGTACCCACTGGCACGATGCGCGCCTGCCCCAGCATTTCCAGATCATCGACGGTGACGATCAACTGCGCCTGGTCAAGCGCTTGCTCAAGGATCATCGCATCGACGCCGAGCGCTTCCCGCCCAAGCAGGTGCAATACTTCATCGGCGGCTGCAAGGAAGAGGGGCTGCGGGCCCACCAGGTCCAGACCCATGGCGATGCCTATATGGGCCAGATGGTCGAGCTCTACGAACGCTATCAGCTGGCTTGCGAACGCGCCGGTCTGGTCGATTTCGGGGAGTTGCTACTGCGTGGCCTGGAGCTTCTGCGCGACAACCCCGAGTTGCTGGCGCATTACCGCGAGCGTTTCGGTCATCTGCTGGTCGACGAATTCCAGGATACCAATACCCTGCAGTATGCCTGGCTCAAGCTGCTTGCCGGCGATCGCGCGGGCATGACCGTGGTCGGCGACGACGATCAGTCGATCTACGGCTGGCGCGGCGCCAAGGTCGAGAACATCCGCCGCTTCGCCGAGGAATTCCCCGCGACCACCACGGTGCGTCTGGAGCAGAACTATCGCTCGACGAGCGCCATTCTCGAGGCCGCGAACACGCTGATCAGCCATAACGCCGGGCGCATGGGCAAGGAACTGTGGACCGACGGTGTTCACGGTGAACCGATTTCGGTCTACGCCGGCTTCAACGACCTCGACGAGGCCCGCTTCATCGTTGACACCCTCAATGAGGAAGTGAACAAGGGCAGCACGCGACAGGACATCGCGATTCTCTATCGCTCCAACGCGCAGTCGCGGGTGCTCGAGGAGGCGTTGATCCGCAGTGGTGTGCCCTATCGCATATATGGCGGCCAGCGCTTCTACGAGCGCCTCGAGATCAAGAATGCCCTGGCCTATCTCAGATTGATGCTCACGCGTGACGATGATGCCTCGCTGGAGCGCGTGATCAACGTGCCGGCACGCGGCATCGGTACGCGTACCGTGGAAGTGCTGCGCGAGCGGGCCCGCATCCAAGGGGTGTCGTTATGGCAGGCGTTGCACGATAGCCTCAGCGAGGGTGCACTCAAGGGGCGTGCGGCAAGTGCGCTTTCGGCATTTTCGGAGCTGATCGAACGGCTCGACAACGATACTGCCGGCATGGAGTTGCATGAACTGATCGAACATGTCCTGCATACCACCGGCTTGCTCGAGCATCACCGCAATGAAAAGGGCGAGAAAGGTCAGGCGCGTGTCGAGAACCTCGAGGAACTGATCAACGCGGCGCGCAACTTTGCTCAGGGCGATCCCTTCTCGTTGCAGGAAGTCGGCGAGGGAGCGGCCGCGCTGGAGCCGTTCCTGGCCGAGGCCGCCCTCAATGCCGGCGATCACGAGGCGGACGACTTCGAGGACAGCGTGCAACTGATGACGCTGCACTCGGCCAAGGGGCTGGAATTTCCGGTGGTGTTCGTCGCCGGTGTCGAGGAAGGCTTGTTTCCGCACAAGATGTCGCTGGAGGAGCCGGGACGTCTCGAGGAAGAACGGCGTCTGTGCTATGTCGGGGTGACGCGCGCCATGCGCAAGCTGTATCTGACGCATGCCGAGATCCGTCGCCTGCATGGCAAGGAAACCTTTTCGCGGCCGTCGCGCTTTTTGCATGAGTTGCCCGAGTCGTTGCTCGAGGAGGTGCGTTTGCGTGGCCAGGTCTCGCGGCCGGTTTCCACGCGGCCGAACCGCGGACTCTCTCAGCAGCAGAGCGTCTCGAACGATGACGATCAGCCGTCGTTGAGTCTGGGGCAGCGGGTCAGTCATCCGGTTTTCGGCGAGGGTGTGATCATCAATGCCGAGGGCGAAGGTGCCAGGGCCCGCGTGCACATCAGTTTCGAGGACGAAGGCGACAAATGGTTGGTGTTGGGGTTCGCCAATCTGACGCCGTTATGACTCGACGCGTGTCGCGCGACATTGCAGTGGACAACGAGCGTCTTACGCCTCGGGGACGGGGCGTATGCGACCGTTGTCGTCCAGTGCCACCATCACGAAGCGTGCCTCGGTGACCTTGTAGCGCTCCTCGGGACTGCGCTCGTGAGGTGGGCGAATCCACACCTCGACATCGACCTTGATCGAGCTGCGCCCAACCTCGCTGAATTGGGTGAAGATATTGACCATCGCGCCGACCCGTACCGGGCACAGGAAATCCATGCCCTCGGTGGCGACCGTGGCGGTCCGGCCGCTTGCCAGGCGCCCCGCGGCGAGTTCGGCGGCCTGGTCCATCTGTGCGATGAGCCAGCCACCGGGAATGTCGCCATAAAGGTTGGTGTCCTGGCGCTGGGTGACGAGCTTGAGCGTGAGTTCGCCCTGCGGGGTGGGAATATCGTCGAGTTCATGCATGGCGTGGGTCCTGGCGATTGTTGTTATCAAGCATCTTGGTTGTCGAGCATTGTTGTTGTCGACCGTAGCGCGGTTGCAATCGTTTCATAGTAAACGCCGTCGCGCCTCGACGACCAGTCGCCCGGCAAGGTGTATCGCGGTGGGGCAAGCGTGACAACGGGGACGAGAGCATTGATAAGCAAAAAGCGAACATACCGGTACGGCTCAGTGAACTGGCGATGTCGCGTGGCGATGATGCTAGGGGCGTTGCTGTTGCCGATGATGGCGATGGCAGCGCCGTTGAGCGGCACACTGGGATCGGTCGGCTCGGATACGCTGGGCGGTTTGATGACGCAATGGGGGGAACGGCTCAGTGCGCGGCATCCCGAGGTACGCTTGCAGGTACAAGCTTCGGGCTCGGGGACTGCGCCGCCGGCGCTGGCCGAAGGAGTGACACGTATCGGCGCCATGTCACGACCCATGACGGAGGCCGAGCGTGCCGACTTCATCGCCCGCCAGGGCCACCCACCGGTGGCAGTGCCGGTGGCGTTGGACGCGCTGACGCTGTTCGTGCATCGCGACAACCCGCTGACCTCGCTGTCATTGGCCCAGGTCGAGGCGCTGTTCGCCGACACTCGCTTCTGCGGTCAAACGCCTGCTATCCGACGCTGGGGCGCGCTGGGGCTCGACGGCAACTGGGCCTCACGGCCTGTGGCCCGCTTCGGCCGCAATACCGCTTCCGGATCGCATGCACTGTTCAAGCGGGAGGCTTTGTGCGGCGGCAATTTCCGTCGCGACGTCAACGAGCTGCCGGGCTCCTCGGCGGTGGTGGCGGCGGTTGGACGTTCCCGCGAGGCGATCGGCTATGCCGGCCTGGGTTACCCCACCGCGATGGTCAAGGTGCTGGCGTTGCGCGATGACCAGGGCACGCCGCGTCTGCCCACGCTGGATAACGTCGTCAGCGGGCGCTATCCGCTCACTCGCCCTTTGTATGTATACGTCAATCTGGCCCCGGACGAGCGCTTGCCGGCCCTGGAACGCGCCTTCTTCGATCTAGTGCTATCGCCCGAAGGGCAGGCCGTGGTGGCCCGGCAGGGTTTCGTGCCGTTGCCTGAACCGCGCTTGGCCGCCGCCAGGCGGGCATTGCGGTTGCCACCCCTTGCCGATGTCACGCAATCGTCATCAAACTGACGTAATCTGATGGTCTCACTTCATTGCAAGGCAATGCTTCGCCGCCGGGCTCGCCGATGACTAATCCCTCCACTGCCCCGCCTCGCCCGAATCGCCGCTTGCGTCAGCGTCTCGACCGTCTGGCGACCGGGGTGATTGCCGCCAGCGGTATCGGCGTGGTCGTGGCAGTGCTGGCCATCGGTGTGTATCTGACGCTGGCCGTACTGCCGCTTTTCGACGGTGCTGAAGTGGATACCGGCGCTCCCTCGGCCGCCGACGAAGGTATGATGCATGCCGTCTGGTTGGCCGATGATGGCACGTGTTGGTTGACCCGAGACGGGCATCTGCGCGACGTCGAGGGCGAGATTACAACGCTATCAGCAAGCACCACGATCGCGGCAGTGGCCGAGGCAGGCAAGACGCAGCCGCTGGCCCTGGGGCTGGGCAACGGTGAGGTACGCCTGGTGCCCCGCGACGATCAAGGGCGGTTGCGATGGACCCAAGCCTCTACCATGAGCTTGTTCGAATCCCGCGGCGTGGCGGCGTTGACGCTACGTCATGCGGCTCAGGGCTGGGTTCTGGCGGGGCGAGATACCCAAGGCAAGGTGGCGGCCCTGTGGCATACCGATGAGGCTACGCGGCGTATCGCGGTGCCGGAGACGGCCGAACATATCGCGCTAGGCCACGCGGGCCGCCTGGCCATGACTCAAGGCACGCAATTGACGCTGTGGCAGTTGTCTCCCGATGGCGGCGGCATGGTGTCGGCGCGCACCGAGACCCAGGCGCCGGTGACGGCGTTGAGCTTCCTGCAAGGCGGACGCACGCTTATCGTCGGCGATGACCAAGGCGGGCTGCGTCGTTGGCGACTCTCCCCCGACGCCACGGGCTGGCAAGTGCCCGAGACGTCATACTCAGCTCTGGGCGATGCCGCCATTCGACGCTTGATCGCCCTGCCCCAGCAGCGCCTGTGGCTGGCGCTGGACGACAGTGGCCGCTTGGGACTCTATCAGTCCCTGAGCGGCCAACGCTGGCAGGGTCAGGCACCCGAGGCCACGCCGCCGACGGCCGTATCGATTAATTCACAAGGCACGCAGGTAATGTGGCTGGGCGAGTTGGGCACGCCCCAGCGGTTGGCGATCGAGGCGCCGCATGCTGCGGTAAGCCCGGCGACCCTGTGGATGCCGCAGACCTATGAAGGCCACAGCGCTGCCCAGTGGCGCTGGGCGGCAGCCGTCACTGGCGATGAAGAGCCGCAATACAGCCTGGTGCCGCTGGCCTGGGGTACACTCAAGGCAGCGGCCTGGGCCATGGTGTTTGCCGTGCCGCTGGCGTTGGGAGCGGCGGTGCATAGCGCTTGTTACATGTCACGGCGCCAGCGTGCGCGTCTCAAGCCCGCCATCGAGCTGATGGAGGCGTTGCCCGGCGTGGTCATTGGCTTCGTCGCAGGATTTCTCGTGGCGCCCTTCGTCGAGCGCCACCTCGCCGGCACCCTGGCGCTTTTCGTGTGCGTGCCGTTGGGCAGCGTGGCGTGCGGCTGGCTATGGCGGATGTTGTCTCGACGCTGGGGATCGCGTCTACCCCCTATCGGTGCCGGCGTCGGGCTGATGGTGCCCTTGGCGCTTCTGTGCTGGGCGGCACTGGGTCTCTCGCCGTGGCTCGAGGCCTGGTGGTTCGGCGGCGATCTGCGTGCCTGGATGCACCAGCAGTGGGGCTGGGATTACGCGCAACGCAATGCGCTGATCGTCGGTATGGCCATGGGACTGGCGATCATTCCCACGCTCTATTCACTGGCCGAGGAAGCGCTTTCCGGTGTGCCCCGCCCCTTGGCGGAAGGCTCTCTGGCACTGGGCGCGACACGGGCGCAGACGCTGTGGCGAGTCCAGTTGCCCGCCGCCGCGCCGGGAATTCTCTCCGCGGTCATGATCGGCGCGGGACGCGCCGTGGGGGAAACCATGATCGTGCTGATGGTCACCGGCAATACGCCGCTGATGTCACCGAGCCTCTTCGAGGGCCTGCGCTCGCTGGCCGCCAACCTGGCCATCGAATTGCCCGAGGCGGCGGTGGGTGGCACCCATTATCGTCTGCTGCTGCTCGGGGCGTTGCTGCTGTTCGTGTTCACCTTCGTCGTCAACACGCTGGCGGAAATAGTGCGCTGGCGGCTCAAGCGGCGGTATCGACGCTATGGGGGTGACGCATGAGGATACTTCGGTTGGGCAGTGACGGCGTCTGGCGATGGCTGAGCGGGGCCTGCGTGGCGCTGTCGCTATTGGCCGTGGTGGCGCTTTTGACGTTGGTCGTGACACGCGGACTGGCGCATTTCTGGCCTGCCGATATCGAGCAACTGACCCTCGAAAATGGACAGCAGGTCGCTGGCATCGCCCGTGGCAGCGAGGCCGGCGAACAACGCTATTTCACCGCCAATCGTGACCTCGACGGTCGGGTATGGCGGTGGATCGAGACGCAGGCCATCGAGACGCGTGAGACGCCGCCGGAACTACTGTACGCCGAGCGTCGCGATTGGGGACCCTTCATCGGACGCCTGACGGCGGTGGAGACGCCCGCCGGTGAACGCCTGCAAGGCGACGAGGCCGAACGCCGCCTGCGCCAAGCGCTGGCAGGAGACACCGACGTCACGACGCTACATCTGCGTAACGTCGAGGGGCGCGCGGCTGAGGTGGCCTTCGCGCAGGTGGCGTCGCTTTCCTGGCCCAATCGCATGACTATCGGCGACAAGCTCGCGGCCTGGGGACACGGCGTGTGGCGCTTTCTCAGCGAGGCGCCGAGCGATGGCAATACCGGGGGCGGCGTATGGCCGGCGATCTTCGGCACCCTGTTGATGGTGATGCTGATGTCGCTGGTGGTCACGCCGTTCGGCGTGCTGGCGGCGTTGTATCTCAACGAGGTGGCACGCCAGGGGCCGTTGACGCGCCTGATACGCATCGCGGTGCGTAATCTGGCCGGGGTACCGTCGATCGTCTACGGCGTGTTCGGGCTGGGCGTGTTCGTCTACGGATTGGGCGGCCGTATCGATAGCTGGTTCTTCGCCGAGCGCCTGCCGTCGCCGACTTTTGGCACCGGTGGGCTGCTATGGGCCTCGCTGACGTTGGCGCTGTTGACGCTGCCGGTGGTGATCGTGGCTACCGAAGAGGGCCTGGCGCGAGTTCCCGTGGCGTTGCGTGAAGGGTCACTGGCGCTGGGCGCGACGCGTTTCGAAACCCTGCGCCGGGTGGTGGTGCCCATGGCGCTGCCGTCGATGCTCACCGGAGTAATCCTGGCCGTGGCTCGTGCCGCCGGCGAGGTGGCGCCGCTGATGCTGGTGGGTGTGGCCAAGTTGGCGCCGGAGGTCCCCGTGGATGGGGAGTTTCCGTACCTGCATCTCGATAGCAAGTTCATGCATCTGGGCTATCACTTGTTCGATCTTGGCTTCGCCAGTC
Organism: Chromohalobacter sp. 48-RD10; assembly: GCF_029889785.1. Taxonomy (NCBI): domain Bacteria; kingdom Pseudomonadati; phylum Pseudomonadota; class Gammaproteobacteria; order Oceanospirillales; family Halomonadaceae; genus Chromohalobacter; species Chromohalobacter sp. 48-RD10. Next base: position 59,987 of record NZ_JARANX010000003.1, read on the forward strand.
GCGATGCCGAGGCGGCGATGCCACTGGTATTCGCGACAGCGACGTTGTTGGTCGTCGTCATCGTGGTGCTTAACCTAACTGCAATAATCTTGCGCCATCATCTCAGGGCACGTCACCGTGCACTGGAGCATTCGTAGGAGGTTCGTCACTCTTGTCTGCCGCGTCTTTTTCCGCCGCCGAGACCCAGCGCTTGTCGTCGTTGGTGGTCGATTTTCCCTCGACGTCGAGCTGTTTCGACATCGAGGCCCTGTCGCTCGCCTATGAGGGGAAGCCGGCGCTGCGCGACTTGACGCTGCGCGTGCCGCGTCACCGCGTGACGGCCTTCATCGGGCCCTCGGGATGCGGCAAGTCGACGTTACTGCGCGGCCTCAATCGATTGCATGACCTCAACGACCAGGTCACGCGGAATGGACGCATTCGCCTCGAGGGCCAGGACATTCATGCCCGCGACGTGGATGTGGCCGAGCTGCGCCGCCGGGTGGGGATGGTGTTTCAGACGCCCAATCCGTTTCCCATGTCGATCTATGAAAACGTCGCCTACGGGATGCGTCTGCAGGGCGTCAAACGCAAGCGCGAACTGGATGAAATCGTCGAGTGGGCGTTGCAGTCGGCGGCGCTCTGGGAGGAGGTCAAGGCGGATCTGCACGCCTCGGCGTGGACGTTGTCGGGCGGGCAGCAGCAGCGTCTGGTCATCGCCCGTACCCTGGCAGTGCGCCCGGACGTATTGCTGCTCGACGAGCCGGCCTCGGCGCTGGATCCGATCTCGACACTCAAGATCGAGGAGCTGATTCGTGGCTTGAAGTCGCAACTGACGCTGATTCTGGTCACCCACAACATGCAGCAGGCGGCGCGCGTGTCCGACTACACCGCGTTTCTGCACGCTGGCGAGCTGGTCGAGTACGCCCCGACCGATACGTTGTTCACCAATCCGCGCTTACGGCGCACCGAAGACTACATCACCGGCCGCGTGGGTTGAGTCGCGGCGATTCCGACAAGCGGAGCAGTGTCATGGACATTACCAACGAGACGCATAGCCAGCACATTTCCCGTCAGTTCAACCAGGAATTGGAGCAGCTCAAGACCCAGTTGATGGCCATGGGCGGACTGGTCGAGAAACAGGTGCAGGATGCCGTCGAGGCGTTGCTCGAGGGCGATAGTCGAACCGCCGAGCGCGTGCGCGATAGCGATAACGCCGTCAACGACATGCAAATCCAGATAGACGAGGAGTGCACTCGGGTGCTGGCACGCCGGCAGCCGGCGGCCTCCGATCTACGCCTGGTGCTGGCGGTCATCCGCGCTACCTCCGATCTAGAGCGGGTCGGCGACGAGGCCAACAAGATCGCACGCAATGCATTGACGCTCATCGAGTCGGACCGTCACTCGCGGGGCATGGTCGAGATTCGCCACCTGAGCGAGCACGTGCGCAAGATGCTGCGTGACGCGCTGACGTCGTTCGCGCGCTTCGACACGCGGCTGGCGCTGGAGGTGCTTCACGAGGATGAATCGGTCGATAATGAATATACCACGGCCACGCGCTCGCTGGTGACCTTCATGATGGAAGATCCGCGCGCCATTACCTCCATTCTCAGCGTGATGACGATCCTGCGGGCCCTGGAGCGGGTCGGCGATCATGCCGACAACTTGGCTGAACACGTCATTTATCTGGTCAAGGGGCTCGACGTGCGTCACACCGAGCCCGGTGAGCTGGACGAGTCGCTCGGGGAGTGATGCCGTTTTCTGGCAGTGGCTGCCAACAGCGCTTCGGCATGGGGCGGAGTCAGGGCGATGGAGAAGACATGGCCCTGAATACTGTGGCAGTGAAAGTCGCGCAGTAGTGTGACCTGGGCGACGCTTTCCACGCCTTCGGCAATGACCTGCATGTCGGCATCGCGCCCTAGCGAGACGATCGAGTGCACCAGCGAGGCTACTCGTGGGTCATCGCAGATGCGGTCGATGAAGCTCTTGTCGATCTTGAGTGTGTCGAACGGGATCCGCGTGAGGTAGGAAAGCGACGAATAACCGGTGCCGAAATCATCGATGGCGAACCCCACGCCACGGCGCTTGAGACGCTGCATGCTATCGATGATGGCCTCGGGGTCGTCGATCAACGAGCGTTCCAGCACTTCCAGGTTGAGCAATCGCCCGGGGAGGCGGTGGCGCGTGAGCAGTGAATCGATCAAGTCGGCGAAGGCAGGCCATGCGAGCTGCTCCTGGGAAACGTTGACGGATACCGGTAGCAGGGCGTGGCCTCGGTCGCGCCACGTGGCCAGTTGCTGGGTGACGGTGTGCAGGACCCAGGTATCCAATTGATCGCCGAGATCGATTTCCTCACTGATATCGACGATATCCTGGGGGCTGACTTGCCCCAGTTCGCTGTCATGCCAACGCAGCAAGGCCTCGAATCCTTTCAGGCGATAGCCGTGTATGGCGACTTGCGGCTGATAGTGTAGCCGGAAGCGGTCTTCGGCCAGTGCCGAAGCCGTACGGCGGCGCAGCAAGTTGCGCCGCGTCAGGCGTGGCAGGGACGTTGGCGTGTCGAGGCGGAGGAGGGCGTCGCCGCGCTCGTTGTGGAGGCGCCGGCAGGTATGCTGCAGGGCGGAGAGGATGTCATCGGCATGGCCAAGCCGGGTGGCGTCCTGTGCCCAGATAACGCGCGCGGCGGCGGTGACGGTCTTGCCGGCGGCGAGATAGGGCGCCTGCAAGGTCTCAGCCAGTGTTGCCATGGTGTCGGCCATGCGCGCGGGATCTCCCTGGTAGAGCAGCACCCCGAGGCGTTGATCGTCGATGCGTGCCAAGTCGAAGATAAAACCGTCGAGGGCTTTCTCGACCCGCGCGATGCCGCGCATGAGCACTTCGTTGCTGGCCTCTAGCGAAAAGCGTGTACGCACCGCGCGCATGCCGTAAAGATCGATGGCCGCGACGCCACAGAACCTTGCGGTGTCCGGCAATGCCGCCAGGCGTGCCTGAATGAGTTGCTGAAAGCGTTGTTGCGTGGCGAGCCGGGTTTGCGGATCGAACTGGGTGCCGATTTCGGCGCGGGCGCGCTCGAGGTGCGTGATGACGTCGTCGCCGATCTCGTTTTCCACCAGGCGTGCCAAATCGAGCAATATCTCGCGCTGGTGGGCGTCGAAGTGCCTTGGGTGACGGTCGATAACGCATAGCGTGCCCAGCGGCAGGCCCGAGGCCATACGAATGACGGCGCCGGCGTAAAAGCGGATGTAGGGCGTGTCGGTGACCAGGGGATGATCGCGAAAGCGCGGATCGTTGGCGGTGTCCTCGATTACCAGCATTTGGCGCTCGAGCAGGGCGTGCGCGCAAAAGGCGTTGTCGCGGGAGGTTTCGCAGGCATCGAGGCCGAAGCGTGACTTGAACCACTGACGGTGGCGATCGATCAGCGTGATCAGCACAATGGGCACGCCGAAGACCTTCGCGGTCAGCCGGGTGATGTCGTCGAAACGCTTCTCGGGCGGTGTATCCATCAGACCAAGACGTTGGAGTTCGTCGAGGCGGCGCGCTTCATCACCATGATCGGGGGCGTCGGCCCCAGGGGCATTTGCCATGAGGTGTTCTCTTGTCGCGATGCCGGGCTGCGTCATTTACAGGCCGGGGAGGCACGTTAACGCTGCCGTGCAGGCATCCCAGTTTAGCTACGTTAGCATACCGCCGTGCCGCGCTTGGCCGCTATTCGCTGGGTTGCGCCGAAAGGCCGAGCGGGTCATGCGTTTTACTGAGCACGAAGCCTGAGAGCACCTCATACTGGTATTAAATTTCTCATCAACCGCGGGAGATGGGCGCCGGGGCCGCCGCATGGCATGCTGCTGCTCAGGATCCGCGCTAACGTCTATCAAGGAATGAACCTCGATGCTGCATGCGTTTACTGCCATCAGTCAGGGCACACGGTTGGTTCTGTCGCCGGGGATGCGCCGCTTCGTCATTGCGCCGGTGGCAATCAATCTGCTGATCTACGCCGCCACGCTAGGTTATTTGTTCACGCATTTCGGCGGCTGGCTCGACTACTGGATGCTCAAGGTGCCGTCCTGGCTCGAGTGGCTGGAATGGTTGATCTGGCCGCTGCTGGTAGTGAGCCTACTGTTGGTGGTGTTCTTTTCCTTCACGCTGGTGACCAACCTGATCGCTGCGCCGTTTTATGGCTTTCTCGCCGAAAAGGTGGAATGGCGCCTGAGTGGGGCGCCGCCCAGCGATACGCGGGGGCTTTTCCGCGCCGGGGTCGACGCGCTGGGTCGCGAATTCGTCAAGCTGGGGTACATGCTGCCGCGCATGGCGCTGTTGTTCGTACTTGGTTTCGTGCCCGGCGTGAACGTATTCATGCCGTTCTTGTGGGCCGCCTTTTCGGCGTGGATGCTGGCGATTCAATACCTGGATTATCCGATGGATAACAACCAGGTGAGCTTTGGTGACATGCGACGACGCTTGCGGACGCGTTGGTGGCCGACGCTGACCTTTGGGGTCGGCATGTCGCTGGCGACGTGGATACCAGTGCTCAATCTGGTGTTGTTACCGGGCGGCGTGGCGGGCGCGGTGATACTCTGGCAGCAGTATTATCGTCATCTACCGGCTGTGACACGCTGAACGCTCTCGACGACACAGGAGACCCCGCATGCAAGATACGCAAGCGCCCTCGCAAGCGCCCTCGCAAGCGCCTTCTGTAGCGCCCGGCGGCTTCATTCGACGCCGCTGGGCGCTGGGCATCCTACTCGCGGCCGCCGTGGGCGCGTTTCTGGTGTGGTGGCTGGGCGCTCAGATGCGCGATTGGCTGGGGACATTGAGCACGCTTCAGGCGGGCATGCTGGCGAGTCTGGTGGCGGGGCTTTTCACGCCGCTGGGGGCGTTACCGATCATGGTGCTTCGCCACATTAGCCAGCGTCTCGAGGATGCCCTGATGGGCTTCGGTGCTGGCGTGATGTTGGCCGCCACGGCCTATTCCCTGGCCATGCCGGCCTACGAGGACTCGCTGGCGCTCACCGGCACCATCGGCTGGGCCCTGATGATCGTCTGCGGGGGGATCGTGTGTGGCGGTATTCTGGTCTGGGGGATGGACCGCTTCGTGCCCCATGAGCATTTCGCGCTGGGCAAGCAGGGTGGCGCGGATGCCTTGCAGATCCGGCGTATCTGGCTGTTCATCTTTGCCATCACCATTCACAACTTCCCCGAAGGGCTGGCAGTCGGCGTGGGCTATGCGCGTGGCGACATGGCCGCCGGGGTGGCGCTGACGCTGGGCATCGGCCTCCAGAATCTACCCGAGGGGCTGATCGTCTCCCTGGGGCTGCTGGCCATCGGCTACTCGCGTCCGATGGCATTGGGTGCGGCGTTATTGAGCGGTCTGGTGGAGCCTATCGGCGGGGTTATCGGGGCCTTTGCGGTGCATGTCGTCGATGTCTTGCTGCCCTTTGGCCTGGCCTTTGCCGCCGGCGCGATGTTGTTCGTGATCAGTCACGAGATCATTCCCGAGTCGCATCGCAAGGGACACGAACGCGATGCGACCTTCGGCGTGCTGGGTGGATTCATGCTGATGTTCATGCTTGACAAGGTGTTTTGACCCTCTCGTCTAAGCTGCTAAGTAATTGACAAACCTGCAATGAAAACTATTATGATTAGGCACAACCTGCCGTTGGTGCCACGTTGCATCAAGGCTCGACATTCGACGATAGATTGACAAGGAGGTATGTCGTGGCGCATCAACTACCGACGTTACCCTATGCTTATGATGCCTTGGAACCGCATATCGATGCGCTTACCATGGAGATCCATCACAGCCGTCACCATCAGACCTACGTCAATAATCTGAACGCCGCTCTGGAAGGCACGGATCTCGAATCGCTGCCGGTCGAAACCCTGATGGGTGAAATCGAGCGCGTTCCGGAAGCCAAGCGTCAGGCAGTGATCAACAATGGTGGCGGGCACGCCAACCATTCGCTGTTCTGGACGGTCATGTCGGCACAGGGTGGAGGCAAGGCCAAGGGCGATTTGGCCTCGGCTATCGAAAGTGAACTGGGCGGTGACGAAGCGTTTCGTGAAGCCTTCACGCAAGCTGCCCTCAAGCGCTTTGGCAGTGGCTGGGCTTGGCTGTCCGTTACGCCTGCCGGGCGTCTGGTCGTGGAAAACACGCTCAATCAGGATAGCCCGCTGATGCACGGCAATACGCCGATTCTGGGGCTGGACGTGTGGGAACACGCCTATTACCTCAAGTATCAGAACAAGCGTCCCGAGTACATCAAGGCCTTCTTCGAGGTCGTCGATTGGGACGAAGTGGCGCGTCGTTACGCCGAAGCCACTGCGTAAGCCTATCGGGAGTATGTCATGGGCCCGGCAACAGGCATGACGAACGATGTCTCAGTACCGGCCCAATGCCTGACCATGGCAGATTTCGGCGCTTTCGAGCGCCGTTATCGTTTGTATCACCGCTTCCCCTCCTTGAACCGCACCGACGCCGCGTTCACTCCGGTGGCCGAGGGCTGGGTCGATGAATGTCGTCCTGCCGTGGGTGTCAGTCTCGTCGGTTCGCGTCTCACGATCCACCATACCTACGAAACGCATGCCTTGGCCGACGCGCCTGCGCATGTGTCGATCATCGTCATGCTCGAGGGCAGCGCGGAACTGTCGCACGGTGAGCAGTATTTCGCTCTGGCACCGCGTGAAGCGCTAATGCTCACGCACGCCGGACATCAGACGTTGAGTGCGCGTCATGCCGGTGGGCAGCACCTGCGTGCGATCAATCTCACCTTGCTGGATGCCGTACGTACGTCGCACACGCACTTGGCTGCGCTACTGGTCGAATTGCTCGACAACACCACCAGTGGGGCGTGGCGCTTGTCCTTGCCCGAAGGCGTCTGGTTGTCGCTCGAGGATTGGCTGAATGCACCACCGGAGGAAGCACAGCAGCATGCCTTGCTCGGTGAGGGTCTGGCGCTGCAATTGATGGCTCACGGTTTGGCGGCCCGGGGAACCTCTCCCCAGCAGGATCGCCGCCTGGGGAGGCGTGACCGCCACCATTTGGCACGTGTGCGTGAATGCCTGCACGAACACCCTGAGGCGTCGCATAGCATCGAGTCCTTGGCGCAGCTGGCCTGCATGAGCCCCAGCGCATTGCGTGACAAGTTTCGCCAGGCGTATGGCCAGTCGGTCTTCGAATGTTTGCGTCAACGTCGCCTCGAGATGGCCCATGCGCTGCTCCGGGAAGGCTATAGCGTGCAGTACGTGGCGACACGGGTGGGGTATCGGCATGCCAGCAACTTTGCCACTGCCTTCAAGCAGCGCTACGGTCTATCGCCGCGTGCGTTACACCAGCGTCTACCCCCGGCTGGGGTCGTGATTACGCCTTAATGATGACAGAAGTTCCTCCGCGAGGTCGCTTGCAGCGTCGCGCATAGATTTTTCGGCATTGATCATAAGCAGAACGACTCTTAAAAGTTAATAATTCTCACTCTCCATAAGAAATGGGTCGACCGCGACCCGAGGACGAGAGCGAGGAGCCGTTTTCATGAGTCGCACATTGCATCCCCACTGGTTTTTCTGCGCGTGCCTGGCGGGCGTATTGTTCATGCCCACGACAACGTGGGCGCAATCCGAAAGCGATGACGGCGATGCCGTGGATCTGTCCACGGTGACAGTGTCGGGCGAGGCTGCCACCAAGACGCAGACGCCGATCATCGAAACGCCGCAGTCCGTTTCCAACATCGATCGCGAGGAGATGGATGAACGCGACACCCGCACACTTGGCGATGCCGTGAAATATACGCCAGGGGTATACTCCAACCAAGTGGGCGCATCGAACCGTTACGATTATCTCGTCATGCGGGGCTTCTCTGATGGAAGTCTCAGCAATACCTACCTCGATGGTCTGAAGGTGATGGGGGACACCAATGGCTACAGCTCGATGGTGATCGATCCTTACTTCCTGGAGAGTGCTGAAATCGTCAAGGGGCCGGCCTCGGTGCTTTACGGGCGCTCGTCTCCCGGGGGCCTGGTGGCGCTGACCAGCAAGCAACCGCAATTCGAGACACATCGGCAGCTGCGCTTTGGCGTGGGCAACAATAGCCAGCGCAGCGTGGCGTTCGATGTCACGGGGCCGCTGGATGATGAGCGACGTGCCGCCTATCGCGTGGTGGGCTTGGCAAGTGGTGCGGATACCCAGTTCGACTCGGTCGAGGAAGAGCGCTACGCCATCGCACCCTCGATGACCTGGGATGTCACCGACGATACGACCCTGTCGTTCATGGCCTATCTGCAAAAGGATCCGGAAGGCGGCTATCATTCCGGCGTACCTTACGAGGGGGCGGTGAAAAGCCACAATGGCCAGAAGATCAGCAATAACTTCTTCGATGGCGAGGAGGATTACGACAAGTTCGAGCGGACCCAGCGTATGTTCGGTTACAGCCTCGAGCACCGTTTCAACGATGCCTGGACCGCGCGCCAGAAGGTGCGCTATCTGAACGCCGATGTCGATATGGATCAAGTCGCCCAACAAGCCGAATACCTTTATGACGGTTCAAACAACTTGATAGGGCAGAATGTCTGGGTCGACGGGAATAGCAATGAACTCAAGCGCTCTTATTTTGGTGCCGAAGAGTCGCTCGAGGCCTGGACCATTGATAACCAGGTAGAAGCCAAGCTCCACAGTGGCTTCATCGACCATACTGTGTTGATGGGGCTTGATTATCAGAATCGCGAGAATGACGTTGTTTATAAGTCGGGCGCTTTTCCCAATATAAATCCGTTCGATCCGCAATATGGTGCAGATGTCGTGGGTGATATAACCACGACCAACGATGAGCGCCATGAGTTGACCCAGACGGGGGTTTACCTGCAAGACCAGATGGCCTTCGATCGCTGGCATCTCACGCTAGGCGGCCGCTACGACTGGGTCGAAATCAAGAACACCGATAATCTAAACGACAGCGAAAGCAAGCTAGACGATACCCAGTTCAGTGGCCGGGCCGGCGCACTCTATCTATTCGACAATGGTGTCGCGCCCTATGTCAGCTACAATACGGCCTTCACGCCGACCAGTTTTGTCGATGCCCAAGGCGATCTACTGGAGCCGATGGAAGGTGAACAGTGGGAAACCGGCCTCAAGTTCCAGCCGCCGGGCACTCAGGATCGCTATAGCCTCTCGCTGTTCCGCATCACGCAGGAAAACGTCGCCACCAAGGAGCAACCCACCGACCCTTATCGCTCCATCGGCGAGATCGAGTCGCAAGGCCTGGAGTTGGAAGCCCGCACGCAATTGACCGAGGGACTGCGTTTGCAGGCCGCCTATAGCTACACCGACATTACCTACACCAAGAGCGATGTGGATAGCGAAGAAGGCAGTCACGCCATCTACGCCCCGCGTCACCAGGCTAGCCTGTGGGGCCATTATGCCTTCCAAGGCGATACGCTCGCAGGTCTGGATGCCGGCCTCGGGGTGCGCTATTACGCTGATATCCAAGCGAATCGTGCCAACACCGAGCAAGTTCCCGATTACACGCTGGTCGATGCCATGCTGGGCTATGACATGAGCCAGATGGGGATGCCGGGCATGCAGGTGCAGCTCAATGTGGGCAACGTCTTCGACAAGGAGTACGTGGCCTCATGCAATTCGCTTCAGCACTGCTATTTTGGAGCGGAGCGGAATGTACGTGCGAGCCTGACCTACGACTTCTAGGCCCTGCCTAGCCATCGCTCGACGACTTTGCAGACAAGACCTTGGCACGATTGAATCGCGAGTGGTTTTCATTTACGCTTTTTGGCGTGGGTATCTGGCCCACGCCTTCCACTTGGCCTCGCCACAGGAAAGCTTTCGATGTCAGTGCTGCTTGATCGGTTTTATGCCGGTCCCTTGAAAGGGATGGATCGCAAGCTGGTCACCTGGGACCAGGCGCCAGCGACGACCTGGGCGGCGCGAGATGTATTCTCCGAGCCCGGGATGACACAGATCCTCAAGCGTTATGGCGCCGAGCATCAGCATGGCGATTCTCGCGCCGTGATCTCGCTGTGGTCGAAGTATTTCCTGGCGCTCACTACCTATCTGGGAGCGGCGCACAACCTGCTGGCGGAGCGACAATTACCGCTCGAGCTATCGCGTCTGGGCTTGGTACTCGGCGAGGATATGCTCATCGAGGCACTGGTCGTCGAAGACACCGGCACACCGCTCGTCGCCACTCAGGCCGAAACGCGCTTTCTTCCCATGATACGCGACACCTGGGGGCCGGCGATTGCCTGCATGGCCGAGCATACCGGTATCGCGCCCCGCGCACTATGGGGCAATCTCGGCCACTACTATGACTACCTCATCTCCCAGCTCTATACCTTGCCCGGTGGCCAGGCGCGGGCCGATACGGGCGGGCGTCTGATGACTCTGCGGGAATTGGCCGATGGCAAGCGTAATCCGCTGTTTCGCCCCATTCGCTATTATGAAAGCAGTGAAGGTGACATCGAGTCCATCCGGCGTGTCTGCTGCATTCGCTATCTTCTCCCCGGACTCGGCTACTGCGGCAACTGCCCGTTGGCATGTCGCGAGAAGACTGAAACCCAACCGCCACGACGCGTGGCCAACGGCTGATATGTCGAGCAGGTGTTTTTCTGGCAACGTTAGTCGCTACCCACGGCACGCCGTTCTTTGGGGGCGGTGCGCACGCGCGTGGCGGGGAAGACACAGCGGAAAAGCGCGCCTTGGCCGGGGGGGCTGTCGATGTCGAGATGCGCGTCGTGGCGCAGCAACACATGCTTGACGATGGCCAGCCCCAGGCCGGTGCCGCCGTTGGCGGCGCTGCGCCCCTTGTCGACGCGATAGAAGCGTTCGGTGAGGCGTGGCAGGTGTACCGGGTCGATACCGTCGCCGTCATCCTCGACCTCTACCGCAGCACCCTCCTTCCAGGGCTTCCAGCGCAGCGTGACGGTGCTTCCCGGCGGTGTGTAACGCACGGCATTGAAGACCAGGTTGGAAACGGCGCTGCGCATCTCGCCTTCGTCACCCAGCAGGCAATGGTCGGTGTGGATGTCCAGGGCTATCTCATGACTGCCCGCGCAGAGGTTGGCAGCGTCATCGCGAATGTTTTCCAGCAGCGTGGCCATGTCCAGCGGGGCCGGATCGTCGCGGGTCTCGTCGGTTTCCAGCTTCGACAACAGCAGTAGGTCCTCGACCAGGTTCTGCATACGCTGGGTCTGTTCCTGCATCTGGCCGAGGCCGCGCTGCCAGCGCGATGGTAGTTGATCGGCCTGATCGAGATAAGTCTCGAGATAACCGGTCAACACGGTGAGCGGGGTGCGCAGCTCATGCGACACATTGGCCACGAAGTCGCGTCGCATTTGCTCGAGGCGATGCAGTTGCGAGATGTCACGCGCCATGACCAAGCGCTCGTCGTCGCCGAACAGCGTGACCTGGTATTGCAGCGTCACATCATCGCGTATCGGCGAGGCCAAAGTCAGCGGTTCGCGGTAATCGCGGGCATTGAAATAGGCCACGAAGCGCGGGTCGCGCAGGAAGTTGGTGATGTGCTGGCCGCGATCATGGGGGGTTTGAAAGCCGAGCATCTGGGCCGCGGCACTGTTCCACCACTCTAGGTCGCCGTGATGGTCGAGCATGACCACGGCATCGCGCATTGCCTCGCAGGAGTCTTGTACGCGGCGGATGATATCGCGCAGGCGAGCCTGCGATTGACGCTGGATCTTCTGATACTTGTAGAGGCGATCGAACAGGTCGCCCCAGACCCCGGCGCCAACCGGTGGCGTGTCATGTGGATGTTGGGTCAGCCAGACATACAGGGCACGCAAATGGCGAAGATGCAGGTAGACGTAGAGGCCCAGACCGGCGGCCAGCCCCCAGCCGGGTTCGCCGAAGAGCCACCCGAGGACACCGAGACCGATGACGAGGTACGCCAGACGCCACAGTTCATTGGTCCAATAGTACACGTGCGCTACTCCTTGGTGGAGAAGCGATAACCGGTGCCGCGTACCGTCTGGATGAGGTGTTGGTGGTCATCGCCGAGCACCTTGCGCAGGCGGCGAATATGCACGTCGACGGTGCGCTCTTCGACGTAGACATTGCCACCCCAGACCTGGTCGAGCAACTGGCTGCGGGTGTAGGCGCGTTCCTGATGCGTCATGAAGAACTGCAGGAGCCGATACTCGATGGGGCCCACGTCCAGCGCCTCGCCGTTGGCGCTGACCCGGTGGCTGACGGGATCGAGACGCAAGCCGTCGATTTCCACCGTGTCCTCGACCCCGGTGGGCGTGGTACGTCGCAGCACGGCCTTGAGGCGTGCCACCAGTTCCCGCGGCGAGAACGGCTTGGTGATGTAATCATCGGCGCCGGCTTCCAATCCCTGAATCTTGTTGTCTTCCTCGCTCTTGGCGGTGAGCAGGATGATCGGCAGCTCGGCGGTGGTGGTATCGCGCTTGAGACGTCGCGCCAGTTCGATGCCGCTGGTGCCAGGCATCATCCAGTCCAGCAGCAGCAGATCGGGTTGATCGTCGACCACCATGGCGTGCGCCGCCTGGGCGTTGTCGGCTTCCAACACGCGGTAGTCGGCCATTTCCAGCGCCACCGCGATCATTTCGCGGATGGACGCCTCGTCATCGACGATGAGCACTGTCTTGGCGGTCATGGGCGTGGGCCTCTTGCGGATCGCGATGAAACGAATCACTCATGAATGACATCGGCATGACGATTACAACGCGCTAATGTGACATTTTCGTGACAATCGCGTTCTTTACCTATAGTTCATAGCGTCATATAGGCCATAACGCCAGGGCGATGCCCGCGAAGGTCACCAGCCCGGCCCAATGATTGTTGAGGAAGGCGCGGAAGCAAGGGTCGCGCTCACGATAACGAATCAAATAGTGTTGGTAGACGAAAATCGCCACCATGGCGGCCAGCCCCAGCCAGAAGAACCCGCCAAGCGCCAGACGCAGGCCGATCCAGGCGAGCAGCACCACGGTCAGGGCCTGCAACAACCCGATGATCAACCGGTCGGCGCGGCCGAACAGGACCGCCGTGGATTTGATCCCTACCCTGAGGTCATCGTCGCGGTCGACGATGGCGTATTCGGTGTCGTAGGCCACCGTCCAGGCGATGTTGGCGGCCAGCAGTAACCACGCCTCGAGCGGTACCTGGTGCTGAATGGCCATGAATGCCATGGGAATACCCCACGAGAAGGCCGCCCCCAGCACTACCTGCGGGAAATGCGTATAGCGCTTCATGAACGGATAGGTGGCCGCCAGCGCCAGCGCCGCGAATGACAGCAGCACGGTGGGCAGATTGGTCAGGCAGACCAGGCCGAAGGCAATCACCACCAGTATCGTGAAGGTGGCCTTGGCTTCCTTCTCGGAGATGCGCCCGGTGGCCAATGGCCGGTCACGCGTACGCTTGACGTGGCCATCGAAATGTCGGTCGGCGTAATCGTTGACCACGCAACCGGCGGCACGCATCACGTACACGCCGATAACGAAGATCAGCAGCGTGCCGCGCTCGGGTACGCCCTCGGCCGCCAGCCATAGCGCCCACAGCGTCGGCCACATCAGAAGCCAGGTGCCGATGGGGCGGTCCAGACGCGTCAGGCGCAGGAAATCCGGCACGCGGGCCAGGCCGGTGGGGCGCGCGGCGTCGGATGAATCGGCGGACATCGGGCTCTCCTGTGGAAACGTGAATGGTCAGCTTAGCGTGATGACAACGCGAGGTCAGCGTCCATGGCGTCGAGAAAGAACTCCTGGACGAGAATCGATGTACGCCCCAAGCGCAGGACGGAGCGCCGTCCCCAGGGCGCGGCGCGACCGTGTGCCGTGACGAGCGTGGGAGCCGGCGACCGAATGATCTCGATAGGGCCGCGTTCCAGGCCGGGTTGGCGAAACAACCAGCTGCCCAGCGAACGTGTTCCCAGCGACTGCAGCCGCACGCCGTGGAGCGACGTTAGCGGGGCCACCGAACGTGCCGCGACCCACGGTGTTTCGCCCAGCATCAGCATGACCTCGCGCCGCCAGATACGGGCCCGGGGGTCGAGCCCCAGCGCCCGGGCTTCGTCGCGCCGGGGGCGGCTGATTCCCTGAGCGAGCAGCCGTACTCCGAAGGGCTGTGTGCTGGCAGCGCGCAGGCGTGCGGTCAGCGAGTCGCGCGAAGCTACCCAACGCCACCAAGCGGGGCTCATGCGGGGGCGCTGGGCGGCGGCCGGCAGCCAGTGTGGGCTAGCGCTGAAACGGTTGTGTGTCATGCGTAAGATCAGGCTCAAAGTACATTAGTGTATCATGCGTGTACGATGCGTTATTGCAGCGTCCGCGCTGTCGTATCGCCGCGTCGTCACCCTTCTTCATGCGTAGCAAGAGGCGCCAATGAGCGACCCTTTGATCATCGTCGGCAGCGGCATGGCCGGTCTGGGACTGGCCCGGCAGGTACGTGCTCGCGATGCCCGGCGCGCCATCACTCTGATCACTGCCGATAGCGGCTCTGACTATTCGAAACCGCTTTTGTCCACGGGCTTTGCCAAGGGAATGCACCCTGAGCGTTTGGTGATGCGCTCCCCCCTCGAGGTGGCCGATGCGCTTCAGCTGACCATGCGTACGCACACGCGGGTCGATACCATCGACCCGCGAGCGCAGACGCTGGCCATCGGTGCGGAACGCCTGCCCTACGGCGAACTGGTCTTGGCCACCGGGGCAGCGCCCAGCGTGCCCTTCACGGTGGCGTACGACGTGCGCGATCGCGTCTTCACCATCAACGATCTCGACGACTATCGGCGTTTTCATGCCGTCTTGTCGCGCCATGGCGGCACTGCGCGCGTGGCGATCGTCGGCGCCGGACTGGTGGGCTGCGAGTTCGCCGACGATCTGCTTGCCGGGGGCCATCGCGTGGCACTGGTCGCCCCTGAACAAACGCCGCTGACGCGTCTTCTGCCGCTGCCGCTGGGCCAGGTGCTGGGGACCGCTCTGGGCAAGGCGGGCGCCGACCTGCGCCTGGGACGTAGCCTCGCACAGCTCCATCGTGATGACGAGGCAGTCTCGCTGGTGCTCGACGATGGCGAGGTGTTGTCCGCCGATCTGGTATTGATTGCCACCGGCCTCTCGCCGCGTACCGCGCTGGCCGATACCGCCGGGCTCGCCGTTTCCGAGTCCGGTATCCAGACGGATCGTTACCTGGCGAGCGCGCAGCCGGGCATCCATGCATTGGGTGATTGCGCCTGTGTGGCGGGGCTCAACGCCATGTACGTGCAACCGCTGCAGGCCAGCGCCAAGGCGCTGGCGGCGACCCTGACCGGGACGTCGACGCCGGTCGCTTACGGCGCCTGGCCGGTATTGGTCAAGACCCCGTCGTGCCCGGTGGTGTCACTACCGCCGCGCCAAGCACCGGCACGTTGGCGGATCGAGGGCGAGGGCGACGATCTCAGTGCGCTCGCCGAGGATGAAAACGGCCATTTGCTGGGGTTTGCATTGACAGGGGCTTGCGTACGTCGGAAAGTCGAGCTGGCGCGGATCGCCCCGCCGTTGCTACCCTAGCTTGGGTCGTCATGCTGGTGGATACCGGTATGGCGCATCAGGTGGGTAGTGTCAGCGCTGCGCCGATGGCGTGGTGCTCGTTTCGCTCATTGAAAAACAACAAGCGATATCAAAGAGATGTCGTATTCGTTGCCAAACCAGGAGGGCTTTATGCGCAAGCCAGAACTCGCTGCGGCGATCGCTGATCGTGCTGATCTTTCCAAGGACAAGGCCAGTCAGGTCCTTAATGTCATTCTCGATGAGATCACAGGTACCGTTTCCAAGGGCCAGGATGTCTCGCTGATCGGGTTCGGTGCCTTCACCGTCCGCGAGCGTGCCGCGCGCACCGGCAAGAATCCGCAGACGGGCAAGCCGCTGACCATTCCGGCGAGCAAGACCGTGGCGTTCAAGCCCGGTAAGGCGCTCAAGGACGCCGTGAAGTGAGTGATGGCACGGAGTGTTCGGGCCATCTATCCACCGGCGCTCCGTGCAATTGCTTCTCCTTTCCCTTCTTTTTCCAAGTGGCGAGGCGTGCATGAAACTGCGTCTGATGCTGTGGCTGTTGGGTGTCATGCTCAAGCGTGCTCGACGTCGCAATCCGCGTTTTCAGCAAAGGCTCTCGGACATGCAGCGCTTCGATTGGGGCGTCGCCACCGAGGATCTCAGCCTCGCGCGCCATTACCGCATGCGCCCCGAGGCCATCGAGGACGCGCCGAGCTTACCGATCGATCTTGATCTGGAATTGCGCTTTCGCGATGCCCGTGCCGGCGTGGCGTTTCTCAAGCGCCCCACCGCGCGTGCGTTCTTCGACGGTTTGCAAAGCGGTCGTTTGCGTCTGGTCGGTGATTCGCGCGACCTGGATCGGCTACAGGGATTGCTCAAGCACTTGCGCTAGTATCCGCCACACGATGTAAGTCGCCCTGGCTCGGTCGGGTTCGTTATACTAATGTCGTAGTGTCGTGCATTGTACGACTTCCTGGCTTGTTATCGTCCGACCGAGAGATATGCTGCCGACGTCGTTGACTCAACCGCTCAGACGCCTCTGGACTCTCGAGTCCTTTGCTTACAGCTTGCGTGTGTTCATCGCTCTGGCCGGCGTCATGGCGCTGTGCTGGTATCTCGACGACATGGGCAAGTTGATCCCGCTGTTCCTGGGCATCATCGCCAGTGCCCTGGCGGAGACCGACGATACCTGGCAGGGGCGTCTGCAGGCGTTGTTGGTGACCTTGGTGTGTTTCGCCGTCGCCGCAGTGTCGGTGGAGCTGACGTTTGCGCATCCCACGATCTTTGCAGTGGGCCTTGGGGTGTCGAGTTTCGGCATGACCATGCTTGGTGCCGTGGGACAGCGCTATGCGACCATCGCCACCGCGACCCTGATTCTCGCCATCTACACCATGATCAGTCTCGAGCAGCATGGCGGTGTGGCGCTGGGCGAGCTGTGGCGCGAGCCGTTGTTGCTGGTCTCGGGTGCGGCCTGGTACGGGGCGATCTCGGTGGTGTGGTGCGCCTTGTTTTCGCGCCATCCACTCAGGTTGAGCCTGGCGCATGTCTTTCGCGAGCTGGGCGTTTACTTACGCCTCAAGTCGGCGCTTTTCGAGCCGCTGAGAGGGCTGGATATCGAGCAGCAGCGCCTGGCGCTGGCCCAGCAGAATGGCCGCGTGGTGGCGGCGCTCAACCAGAGCAAGGAAATGATCTTCCGACGCCTCGAAGGCCAGCGAGGGGGGCGCAAACTCAATCGCTACCTGCGGCTTTACTTTATCGCGCAGGACATCCACGAGCGGGCGAGTTCCTCGCATTATCCGTATGGGGAACTGGCCGAGGCATTCTTCCATCACGATATCCTCTTTCGCGCCCAGCGTCTGCTCGATCAGCAAGGGCGTGCCTGCAAGGCCTTGAGTCGTGCGTTGCTTCTCGACCGCCCCTTCGATCACGGTCCCAGTGCCCAGGCGCTGGAAGATTTCAACGCATCCCTGAACAACCTGCATGCCCAGGGACGCGACGAATGGCGTGACCTGCTGAGCTCGCTGTCGGCCTTGGCCGATAACCTCGCCACGCTGGAAGACAAGCTGGCTGGTGCCGACAATCCCGATGCGCGAGCCGATCACGAGGACAGCAGTCTGTTCGACCGCTCGCCCCGCGGGCTGCGCGACGTCGCCGAACGTCTCCAGGCACATGTCAGCCTGGCGTCACCGGTGTTTCGCCATGCGCTACGCTTGAGTGTGACGCTGGTGGTGGGCTATGGCTTGCTGCACTGGATTCATCCCACCCAGGGGTACTGGATCCTGCTCACCAGCGTGTTCGTGTGCCGGCCCAATTTCGGCGCCACGCGGCGTTTCCTGCGCCAGCGTATCCAGGGCACGGTGCTGGGGCTGGTCGCCGGTTGGGCGCTGATCACGCTGTTTCCCACCGAGCCTATCCAGGCATTGATCGCGGTGGCCGCCGGCGTTGCTTTTTTCGCCACCCGTGCGCATCACTACACGCTCGCGACGGCCGCCATCACGCTGATGGTGCTGTGCTGCTTCAATCAGGTCGGCGATGGCTTCGTGCTGATCTGGCCGCGTCTGTTCGATACCCTGCTGGGCGCCGCCATCGCGGGTCTGGCGGTGCTGGTGATCCTGCCCGATTGGCAAGGGCGCGGGCTGCACCGCCAGGCGGCAGCGACACTCGAAGCCAGTGCGGCCTATCTGCGCGCGATCCTCGACCAGTACGCGCGTGGCAAGCGCGATGATCTAGCCTATCGGTTGGCACGGCGCAATGCCCATAACGCCGATGCGGCGCTTTCCACGACGCTGGGCAACGTACTGCTGGAGCCGGGACATTTTCGCAAGGACGCTGATATCGGGCTGCGTTTTCTGGTGCATTCGCACACCCTGTTGAGCTATCTCTCGGCACTGGGCGCCCATCGCGGGGCAGCCGGCGCTGCGGGCGACGACAACACGGCGGTGACGGCAGCGGCCGATGATGTGGCCGAGACATTGGCGCGCGTGGCACGCCAGCTCGCTGCGGGCGAAACGGTCGAACCGTACCAGGACATCCTGACGCGGCATGCCGGCTTGCTGGAGGCGTCCGCCGCAGAAGAAACGTGTGATGAACGTCGCTTGCTGCAAAGCCAGCTGGCGTTGATCAGTCGCCAACTCGTCACGTTGAGCGAGACGGCGGGGCGTTTGTCGACCCAGGCCTCGCGTGAATGACGGCGTCGCAGGTAAGTCACTGCTATCTGGGGGTAATCGACGTCACGCAACGTGACCGATAGTGTTGTTCGATCTTCAAAAAAGCAACGAGGTGGTTACGTCGCTTGGGGGCGAGACGTCTTACTGTGCACGCATGGAAGATGCCAAGACCCAATTTGCCCAACGCCTGCGCGAGGCCATGCAACAGGCTGGCTATGCGCCCAAGCCCGCCGTGCTGGAGCGCGAGTTCAATCTGCGCAATCCGGGGCGCCCAGTGACGCTGCACGGTGTACGTCGGTGGTTGCGTGGCGAGACGCTGCCCACTCAGGAAAAGCTCGTGATTCTCGCCGATTGGCTGAAAGTGCCACCGGCAACCTTGCGCTTCGGTGCACCGGTGCAGCACCGCGTCCACGAGAGCGATCATCTGTGGGAAGCGCTGAGTTATCGCGAGCGCGAGACCCTGGAAGCTTTCGCCGGCTTGCCGCCGAGTCAGCGCGCCATTGCCCGCGAGGTCATCATGGCGCTGGCCAAGGCAGGCAAGTGGGAACGTCAGGCCTGTCAGACCGAGGATGACCCCGCGTCGTCATGATGATCGGGGCGCTTGTGTTGCCCGACTGGGCCTCATACCTGCCCGTAATGCCCGGCGTCTTCGCCTAGCCAACGGCGGATCAAGGGCGTGGCGGCCTCCGGCGCCTCGTCGAGCAGTGCGCGCGCCAGGGGGCTGATGGTGTCGAGTAGGTCACGGTCGCGCTCCAGATCGGCGATCTTCATCTGCGCCAGGCCCGTCTGGCGAGTGCCGAGTACCTCGCCGGGGCCGCGCAGCTCCAGGTCTTTCTCGGCGATACGAAAGCCATCAGTAGTATCGCGCATCACGCCCAGGCGTTCCCGCGAGTGCTGTGATAGCGGCGGATGATACAGCAGCACGCAGAAGCTCTCGGTGGCGCCGCGTCCCACGCGGCCACGTAGCTGATGCAACTGCGAGAGTCCCAGGCGCTCGGGGTTTTCGATGATCATCAAGCTGGCGTTGGGCACGTCGACGCCGACCTCGATCACCGTGGTGGCAATCAGGAGATCCAGCTCACCTGCCTTGAATGTCTCCATTACCTCGGCTTTTTCCGCCGCTTTCATGCGCCCGTGCACCAGGCCGATGGCCAGGTCGGACAGCGCCTCACCGAGGTGCTCATGAGTCGCCTCGGCGGCCTGGCAGGTCAAGGCGTCGGATTCCTCGATGAGCGTGCACACCCAGTAAGCCTGATGGCCCTCGGCGCAGGCGCGGCGAATGCGCTCGACCACCTCGGGGCGACGCTCGTCGGGGACTGCCACCGTCTTGACCGGCGTGCGTCCGGGCGGTAACTCGTCGATCATCGACAGGTCGAGATCGGCGTAAGCGCTCATCGCCAGTGTGCGCGGAATCGGTGTGGCGGTCATGATCAACTGATGCGGCGTGAGGCCCCCGGCTTCGCCCTTCTGGCGCAGCGCCAGGCGCTGATGAACGCCGAAGCGGTGCTGTTCGTCGATGACTGCCAAGCCCAGGCGCTGAAAGTGCACGTCGTCCTGAAACAGCGCGTGCGTGCCCACCGCGACCTGGATACGGCCATCGGCGATGGCCGCCTTGGTATCTAGGCGTGCCTTACCCTTGAGCTTGCCCGACAACCAGCCGACTTCGATGCCCAGCGGCGCGAACCAATCGCGGAAGTTACGATAATGCTGCTCGGCGAGGATCTCGGTAGGTGCCATGATGGCCGCCTGACAGTCACCGGCGATGGCCGCCAGTGCTGCCATGGCGGCGACCACGGTCTTGCCGGAGCCGACGTCGCCCTGGACCAGGCGCAACATGGGGGTGGCGCGCTCCAGATCGTGGCCGATCTCGTCGAGGACACGGCGCTGCGCGCCGGTCAGTGAGAATGGCAGCTGGGTCAGGAAACGCGCCTGCAGGCTACGCCCGCCGCCCAGTGCGGGCGCGCTGTCGGTCTGGATGCGCAGGCGCACCTGTCGCAGGCTGAGCTGATGGGCGAGCAGTTCTTCCAGCGCCAGACGTTGCTGGGCCGGATGGCGCCCTTCGGCGAGACGTTCCACCGGCGCCTCGGGGGGTGGTTCGTGGAGGTAGCGCAGCGACTCGAGCAGCCCCGGCAGGCGAAAGCGTTGGCGCAGGGCACCGGGAATCCAGTCCGGCAATGCGTCGGGCGCGGCGTCGAGTTGCTTGAGTGCCTGCTGGACCAGGCCGCGCAGGCGTGGTTGGGTCATCCCCTCGGTGGTGGGGTAGATCGGCGTCAGGTGTTCCTCGACCGGGGCATCTTCCTGATGCAGCAAACGGTACTCGGGATGATAGATCTCGAGGCCCGTAGCGCCGGCGCGGGCTTCGCCGAAGGCACGCACGCGCAGGCCACGCGTGAATTGCTGTTGCTGTGCGGGCGAGAAGTGGAAGAAGCGCAGGCTGAGAATACCCGAATCATCCTTGAGACGCACCAGCAGGCTACGCCGCCGTCCTTTGACGATATCGGCAGCGGCGATATCGCCCTCGACCACGGCTTCGGTGCCGGCGCGCAGCGTGCCAATAGGCGTGATACGCGTACGGTCCTGATAGCGCAATGGCAGGTGAAAGAGCATATCGGCGATGCTGGCGATGCCCAGCCGGGCGAGCTTGGCGGCCAGCGCTTCGCCCACGCCGGTGAGTTCGCTGACCGGCGCATCCATAGCCTTCATGTCAGTGCTCATGCCGCCTGGATACGCTGTTGTTGGCACGTCTCGATGGCCTGGGTCAGGGCATCGATGGCCTTGGGCCTGGGGAAACTGGCACGCCAGGCGATGGCCACCGTACGGCTGGGCACGCTATTGGCGAAGGGCCGGCTTTCGAGAAGCCCCGATTCATAATGGCCGGTGCCGATGGCCGATTTGGGGAGCACCGTGATGCCCAGTCCCGAGGCCACCATGTGGCGAATGGTTTCCAGCGAACCGCCCTCGGCGATCAAGGTGTTACCGGGATTGTTGAGTTGATTGTTGATGGCGGGGCAGGCCTCGAGAATCTGGTCACGAAAACAGTGTCCCTCGCCCAACAGCAGCAGCTTTTCCTGGAGCAGCTCTTCCTTGGCGATAGCGGTCTTGCGTGTCCATGGATGGCCGGCGGGTAACAGTACTTCGAAAGGCTCTTCGTAAATCGCCTTGGTCAGCACATCCGGCTCGGTGAACGGCAGGGCGACGATCACGGCATCCAGTTCACCGCTGCGCAGTTTGCGGCGCAAGTCCCCCGTCAGACCCTCTTCGATGTACAGTGGCATCTGCGGGGCATGATGCGACAGCTCGGGAATCAGGTGCGGAAACAGGTAAGGTCCGATGGTGTAAATCGCCCCGATGCGCAGTGGGCTCGCCAGTTGGTCCTTGCCTTCGGTGGCCATTTCCTTGATGAGGCCGGCTTGTTCCAGCACCCGATGCGCCTGAGCGACGATCTTCTCGCCTAGCGGTGTGACCTGTACGGTGGATTTGGAACGCTCGAACAAGGCGATGCCCAGCTCGTCTTCTAACTTCTTGACGGCCACCGAAAGTGTGGGCTGGGAAACGTAGCAGCGCTCGGCAGCGCGCCCGAAGTGGTGCTCTTGAGCCAAGGTTACGATATAACGAAGTTCTGTTAGAGTCATAGTCTGGGCCTTTTCGGGCCTCCTGGGCACGCGATGGATTCACTAAGGTATTCGATGCAAGGGACTTTTTGCCAAGGACTTTTTATCAAGGACTTTTACCAAGAGGCTAGGGAAAGGTGAAGAAAACGACTCTGATTATTGGTTGCGGCGACATTGGTATCCAGCTAGGTAAGCGGCTGATCGACGCTGGCCAACGGGTGATCGGCGTGCGCCGCCAGGTCGCGCCGCTCGCGGAAACCGGCATCGAGGCCTTGGCACTGGACGTTACGGACACCACGGCACTGGCACGCTTGCCTGACGCAGATACCGTCGTCTATATCCTAAGCGCTGCGCGCTTCGACGAAAACGCCTATGCCGAAGCGTATCCCAAGGGGCTCAAGGCCGTGCTCGGCGAACTCGAGACGCGAGCCACGTCGCCCAAGCGCGTGTTTTTCGTCTCCTCGACCAGCGTCTATGCCCAGCAAGCGGGCGAAATGGTCGACGAAACCTCCGAGACTGCGCCCACCGGATTCTCGGGGCTGCTGATGCGCGAGGCCGAACAAGCGCTGCTCGATCACTCCATGCCTGGCACCGTGGTACGCTTTTCGGGGATCTACGGCCCGGGGCGCGATCGATTGATTCGCCAGGTCAAGGAAGGGCGCGTCGCGGCAGCGAACCCGCCGATGTATTCCAACCGCATCCATCGCGACGATTGCGCGGGTGTGCTGGCGCATTTGATCGCTTTGAGCCTCGATGACAAGCCGGTGGAGGCGCTTTATCTGGCCAGTGACTGCGAGCCGACGCCTTTGCATGAAGTGATGACATGGATGGCTGGCAAGCTCAAGGTCGAGCTCACCGAGACCATTCAATCACCGTTGCGGCGACGTGCCAGCAAGCGCTGTGACAACTCACGCGTGCGCGACAGTGGCTATCGCTTTCAGTATCCCACTTTCCGTGAGGGCTACGCCGAGGTGATCGAAGCACAGCGGCAGGCGCCCGAGTCCGTTTGAACCTACTCGTTTGCCGGCGTCGCAGAACTCTCGGCCAGCACCCGATAGACGGGCCGCGTGCCGTCGAGAATCGACTCGACTAGCGTCAGTCGCATCAACGGCCAATTCCATTCGGGCGCCTCGAGCATTGCGGGTGGCGCCTTCTTGGTGTGGCGCAGTAGCGTGATGTGAGGTCGGAAGTCATGTGAAGCTGGCAGTGACCGGCCACTGGCTTGCAAGGCCTCGCCAAGACGTGCGCGCCACAGGTTCAATGTGGGCGTCGGCGGCCCGCCGAGCCATGCCAGGCGCGGTTTATAGAAATAACCGTAGCGGTCGAGCGTCCACTCGCCCGCAGGCAGCGTCAGGCGCTCGGTCAATATCTGCAGGGCCGCAATCTCCGCCGTGGGCACATTCCCTAGAAACCCCAGCGTTAGATGCAGGTTGTCGATAGCCGGCGTGCGCCCCCCGCAATGGCGTTGGAGGCGCGACGCCAGTGACGCCAGACGCTCGCGCAGGGCGGCGTCGGGCCAGGCGGCGAAGAACACACGCCGCGTGGTGCGCCTCTCAATCACCGAGGACCATGACGGCTTCGGCTTCCACCTGGCTGCCTTTGGGCAGTTCCCTGACGCCGACTGCTGCGCGGGCCGGATACGGGGCCTGGAAGTACTCTTCCATGATCTGGTTGACCACGGCAAAGTGGCTAAGATCGGTCAGGTAGATATTGAGCTTGACGATGTCCTGTAGCGAGCCGGCAGCTTCCTGGCAGACGGCCTGCAGATTGGTGAAGACCTGGCGCGCCTGGGTGTCGATATCCTCGGCGACGAGCTC
The DNA here is from genome assembly GCF_029889785.1 of Chromohalobacter sp. 48-RD10. Lineage (NCBI taxonomy): Bacteria > Pseudomonadati > Pseudomonadota > Gammaproteobacteria > Oceanospirillales > Halomonadaceae > Chromohalobacter > Chromohalobacter sp. 48-RD10. Next base: position 84,047 of record NZ_JARANX010000003.1, read on the forward strand.
CATGTTACCGGGGTCCAGCGGGATCTGCCCGGATATGTATACCGTGTTGCCGGCCTTGATGGCCTGCGAGTAGGGTCCGATGGCGGCCGGCGCCTGTTCGGTATTGATGACGGCTTTGTTACTCATGGCATGGCTCCTTGTCATTATGCGTGTGCGCATTGCGATGGACAAAAATAACGACGCCGCCGCGTCCGCATGGGCGGGCGCGCCGGGCATCGTAAAAACGAAACGACCGACCCGCCGCTCTGGTGGGCGGCAGGTCGGTCGCCATGGTGTCAACTGCGAACGCGAGTGATCTTGCCGACGTGGGGCAGGTTGCGCAGTCGTTTCATGATACTTGCTAGATGCACGCGGTCGTGGACGGCCAACGTCAGGTTGACGATCGACAGGCGTGCATCGCGTTCCTCAATGCCGATGCGTTCGATATTGGCACCGGCATCGGTCACCAGGCCGGCCAGTTCGGCGACCAGGCCGCGCCGCGTCTCGACATGCAGGCGCAGCGCCACCGGGAAATCTTGATCGATCTGCTGCGACCACTCCAGAGCGAACAGCTTGTCGGGGTCGCCGCGCAGTTCCTGCAGGTTACCACAATCGTGGCGGTGTACCACGATTCCCTTGCCGACCGAAAGATGACCGACAATGGGATCGCCGGGCAGCGGATAACAGCAGCGCGCGAAGCTGATGATCATGCCCTCGGCACCGTTGATCACGATCGGCATTCCGGAATGCGACGCCGTGGCGACTTCCTCGGCGGTTTCCGGGGCGTTACATTCCAGCAGGCGGCGCGCGATGACGTAGGCCATGCGCGTGCCGAGCCCGATCGATTCGAGCAGATCGTCCTCGTGCCTGAAATCGAGTTCTTCGAGTACCGCCGTCAAGCGATGCTCGGGCAGCTCCTCGAGGCTGGTCTCGAAGGCGCTCAGTGCACGGTTGAGCAAGCGCCGTCCCAACTGCACGGACTCGGTGCGCTGCTGATGCTTGAGGGCGTGACGGATCGCTGAGCGCGCCTTGGCGGTGACCACGAAGTTGAGCCAGGCCAGGTTGGGGCGGGCACCGGGCGCGGTGATGATCTCCAGCGTCTGGCCGCTTTCCAGGGTTGATGACAGCGGCGCCAGATGGCGGTCTATGCGGCAGGCGATGCAGCTGTTGCCGATATCAGTGTGCACGCTGTAGGCAAAGTCCACGGCCGTGGCGCCGCCAGGGAGCTCCATGATGTCGCCTTTGGGCGTGAATACGTAGATATCGTCGGGGAACAGGTCGTTCTTGACGTGTTCTATGAACTCCAGGGAGTTGCCAGCGTGGCGCTGCATCTCGAGCAGCCCGCGGACCCATTCGCGGGCGCGCGCATGGCTGCCGGCGCCGATCGGGCGCTCGGTCTGGCCGGCTTTATAAAGCCAATGCGCGGCGATACCGTTGTTGGCCATCGCTTCCATCTCGCGGGTGCGAACCTGCACCTCGATGGGCATTCCTCGGGGGCCGAACAGCGTGGTGTGCAGGCTCTGATAGCCATTGGCTTTGGGGATGGCGATGTAGTCTTTAAAGCGCCCCGGCACCGGCTTATAGAGATTGTGCACCGCGCCGAGAATGCGGTAACAGGTGTCGACGTCATCGGTAATGATGCGAAACCCGAATACGTCCATCATCTCGGCGAAGGGTTTGCGCTGGTCGCGCATCTTGCGATAGATCGACAGTAGATGCTTTTGGCGGCCCACCACGCTGCCGCCCAGCGCGTCGTCATCGAGGCACTTCTGCAGACTGTCCTGAATCTGGCGCATCATCGAGCGGCGATTGCCGCGCGCCTTGGTGACCGCACGCTTGATGCGCTCGGCGCGCATCGGGTGGATCGCCTGGAAGGAAAGATCCTCGAGTTCGACGCGAATGGTATTGATACCCAGGCGTCCGGCGATACGTGCGTAGATTTCCAGCGTCTCGCGAGCAATGCGGCGCTTCTTGTCGGGGCGCAGGGCACCCAGCGTGCGCATGTTGTGCAGGCGGTCGGCGAGCTTGACGATAATCACCCGAATATCGCGCGACATCGCCATGACCATTTTCTGGAAGTTCTCCGCCTGGGCGACTGCCTTGTCTTCGAAGGTGATCTGGGTCAGCTTGGAGACCCCATCGACCAGTTCGGCCACGGGGTCGCCGAATTGCTGGGTCAACGCTTCCTTGGTCACGCCGGTATCTTCGATGACGTCATGCAGCATGGCGGCCATCAGGCTTTGATGGTCCATGTGCATGTTGGCGAGGATATTGGCAACCGCCAGCGGGTGCGTGACGTAAGGCTCGCCGGAGCGCCGCCGCTGGCCGTCATGGGCCTGCTCGGCGTAGTAGAAGGCGCGCTTGACGTGCAGAATCTCCTCGGGGGGTAGATAGCCGCCGAGACGGTCCGCGAGATCGTCGATGGTGAACATAGCGCGCGCCTTCGAGAATTGAGAGAACTTAGTCGTTGTACTCTCGCTCGGGACGCGGCTTGGGAGCGGGCGGATCGACGACTTCGTCGAGGACGTTGACATCGACCAGGCCGGCCGCGATTTCGCGCAGTGCCATGACCGTGGGTTTATCGTTTTCCCAAGCCAGTTGGGCATCGCGCGAGCCGCGAGCGAGCTGACGTGACCGCTGCGTGGCGATCATCACCAACTGAAAACGGTTATCGACGTTGTCGAGGCAATCTTCTACGGTAACGCGTGCCATGAGTGTGAACCCTGATCGAGAAATAAAAACGGCGTAAGCCGGACCTGCGGAAGGACCTTCGAGTCTACTCGACGTCTTCCACGCGTGACAAGAGCGCCGCCAGCAGTGGCGCGTGAGCTTTCCGGGCCCGCGTCACGCGAGTGCGCTCGGCATGCACCAGGCAGCTCAGTTCGTCGAGCGCATGGGCGAAGGTGTCGTTGACGATGATGTGTTCGTATTCGGCGTAGTGTGACATCTCGTCGATCGCATCGCGCATGCGTCGGGCGATGGTTGCCTCGTCATCGGTGCCGCGCCCCGAAAGTCGCGCGTGGAGTGCTTCCCGGGAAGGCGGCAGGATGAACACCGAGACCGCCTCGTCGAAGGCCTCGCGCACTTGGCGGGCACCTTGCCAGTCGATTTCCAGAACCACGTCCTGGCCGGCGTCGAGCAGGGCCTGCACGGCGGCCCGCGAGGTGCCGTAGTAGTTGTCGAAGACCCGCGCATACTCGATGAAATCGCCGCTTTCGATCAGGCGCTCGAAGGTCGTGACGTCGACGAAGTGGTAGTTGACGCCGTTGTGCTCGCCGGGGCGCATGTCGCGCGTGGTGTGCGAGACGCTGACCTGGATGCCCGCGATGCGTTCGAGCAAGGCGCGTACCAGGCTGGTCTTGCCCGCGCCGGAAGGCGCCGAGACGATGTAGAGTGTCCCTTTTGACGGAAGCTGAGTGGGCATGGGGCGTGTCCGATTGAGCCGCTTCTGGGGAAACGAGCATTATCGCATACACTTTGTGTCCTGCCGACATCGCGCAGGGCGCGCGCCACCTGACAAGGAACCTTTTACATGTCCCCTACGGGTATGTCACCCAATGAATCGACGACGCGGCTGGGTTTTGCCGGGGTCGCCTTTGCGTTTCTCGTGACCATGCTGGGCACGACGTTGCCGACGCCACTCTATCCGGGCTATCAAGCGACCTTCGGTTTCTCGCAGCTCGTCATCACGGTGATCTTCGCCGCCTATGCCGTAGGCGTCATCGCCGCGCTGTTGATCACCGGACGCTGGTCGGATCAGTTGGGGCGCCGTCCGCTACTGTTTGCGGGTTTGGCGGCAGCGGCGCTTAGCGATGTCATCTTCCTGGCGTCCGAGGGGCTTTCCACGTTGCTGGCCGGGCGCGTGTTATCGGGGATCTCGGCTGGTATCTTTACCGGCACGGCGACAGTGGCCGTGGTCGAGTCGGCGCCCGAGGCTTGGAAGCGCGCGGCGACCTTCGTCGCGACCGCCGCCAACATGGGGGGCCTGGGTTTGGGACCGGTCGTCGCGGGCGCCTTGGGTGAATACGCCGTGTGGCCGTTGCATCTGGCGTATGCCGTACATCTGGGGCTTTTGGCGATCGCCGTGCTGGGCGTCGCCGTGGCATCGGAAACCGTGACGCCCCCGCCCCGGATTCGCCTGCGCATACAGCGCCTGAAGGTGCCCGCCGAGGTGCGCGGCGTGTTCGTGCCGGCGGTGATCGCTGGGTTCGCCGGCTTTGCGGTGCTGGGATTTTTCACCGCCACCGCACCAGCCTTCATGAGCCAGGTGCTGGGGCATGCGAACCTGCTGGCGATCGGTCTGGTGGCTGGCTGTGTGTTCTTCGCCTCGACCCTGGGACAGCTCGTGCAGGGGCGTCTGCCCGAGGCGCATCGCTTGCCGCTGGGATGCGGCGTGGTGATCGTCGGCGCATTGACCGTCGGGGCCGGATTGGCGTTGGTGACGCTGGCGGTCTTCCTGCTGGGAGCGCTGATCGTCGGGTTGGGTCAGGGCATTGCCTTTCGCGCCGGGCTGGGCGCCGTGGCGGCGGCCTGCCCGCTGAATCAGCGTGGCGCGGTGACCTCGACCTTCTTCGTGATCGCCTATGTGGCGATTTCGATTCCCGTGGTGGGCATCGGTCTAGTGGCGCGACTCGTCGGCCTTCAAGCCACCGGGGTGGGATTCGCCATCGGTGTCGCCGCGCTGGCGGGCATCGCTTTGGTATCATTGCAGCGTCAGCGTGCCGCCACGGCGGTGCGTTAAGCGTTCTTTCCGTCAGCGTCCAGGAGCCTGAGCATGTCCGAGTCCCCCACCCGTCTTCGCCTCCGCCGTCCCGACGACTGGCATCTTCACTTGCGCGACGACGACGTGATGCGCCTGGTACTGCCCGCCACCAGTCGGGTCTATGGACGGGCCATCGTGATGCCCAATCTGATGCCGCCGATCACCACGCTGGCGGCAGCCGAGGCCTATCGCGCGCGCATTCTCGAAGCAGTGCCGGCGGGTCATGATTTCACGCCGCTGATGACCTGCTACCTCAACGAGAGCGTCTCCGCCGAGACACTCAAGGCGGGTCATGCCAGTGGCTTGCTGACGGCGGCCAAGCTCTACCCGGCCAATGCCACCACCAATTCACAGCACGGCGTCAAGCAGGTCGCGGACATCTACCCGCTGCTCGAGGTGATGGAGCGGATCGGCATGCCGCTGCTGGTACATGGTGAGGTCACGCGCGGCGAGATCGATATCTTCGATCGCGAGAAGTATTTCATCGACGAGGTGATGATCCCGCTGCGCCAGCGCTTTCCGGCGCTCAAGGTGGTGTTCGAACACATTACCACCGGTGACGCCGCGCAATACGTCTTGGAAGGCGATGCCAACCTGGCCGCAACGCTGACGCCGCAGCATCTGGCGCACAACCGCAACGACATGTTGGTGGGTGGTATTCGTCCGCACCTGTATTGCCTGCCGATCCTCAAGCGGGCCGAGCACCAGCGGGCGTTGCGCGCGGCGGTGGCCAGCGGTCATCCGCGATTCTTCCTGGGCACCGACTCGGCGCCGCACGTGGTCGCCGCCAAGGAAACGGCCTGCGGTTGCGCCGGGGTGTTCAACGCCCAGGCGTCGCTGTCCGTCTATGCCGAAGTGTTCGAAGAGGAAGGTGCGCTCGAGCATTTCGCGGCATTCTGCTCGGAGAACGGGCCGCGCTTCTATGGCCTGCCGCTCAATGATGAGGAGATCGAACTCGAACGTCGCCCCTGGACGATGCCCGAGCGTACCGCCGGCCATGGGGAGACGCTGATGCCCTTTAAAGCCGGCGAGACGCTGGCGTGGTCGGTCAATGCCGGACGCGAGTGACGCGCATCAGGTTGTCGTCGACAGGTGCGGCAAGTGCGCCATGTCTGGCTCACGCAGTGGGCGGATCTCCCAGCCGCGTGTTCCGTATGGCGCCACCCATTGCGGCACGGCGTTATCGGTGCGCGGCCCTTCCGGCGTGCCGCTGTCGAGATAGCGGATTACTCGGATCAGCCCGGAATGGCCGACGATCAGTGGCGTCTCGTGCTCGACGAGCAGGGCATTGAGCGTGGCGATGATGCGGGTCACGAAATCCGCCCAGCTTTCCCCGCCTTCGGGCGAGAGCAGGTAAGGCATCGTCTCGGGAATGAGCTGCTCTTCGTGCTCGCCCCAATGGCGTTCCTTGAGCCCACCGATCAGACAATGCGGGGCACGCCCGGTGGCGAGTTCGGCCGTGCGTCGGGCACGCTCCAGGGGGCTGGCGACGATCAATGGCCAGGCGACGTCGCTGAGCAGCACCGATGCCTGGCGCGCTTCCTGTTCGCCTTGCGCAGTGAGAGGGACATCGCGCTGGCCGGCGATCCGACGGCTCAGGTTACTGGTGCTCTGGCCATGGCGCAGAAAGACGAAGGGGCGGCGAATCAGCTCGGGCATGGCGATGGCTCCATGGAAATCCTATATCGATCCTATCAGGCCAAACGCGGCGGAGCGCGTGCAATGTGGCATCGTCGTCGATAAACGGAGAAAAGAGGGCCTGTATTTTAGACTTAAGTCTAAATCTGAGATAATTGATCGCTTCGGCCTACAGGTTGCGAATTAGGGCGCGACACGTTGTCTTCGGGGCACGTTCTTCTCGCCACGTTCCTCACGATCAGTACCTTAAAGACAGGAAATTGCCCATGAGCGCATCCACAGACGCGTCGACGCCTTCTGGCGCCGCTCACCCACGCCTGGCGGAGTTGGCCCTGGCGCTGGGCGGCTTCGGTATCGGTACCGGTGAATTCGTCATCATGGGATTGATGAGCCGCGTTGCTGACGATCTTCAGGTGGCGGTTCCCGATGTCGGCTATGCCATCAGCAGTTACGCGCTCGGCGTCGTCGTCGGCGCGCCAATCATCTCGGCCCTGGCGGCACGGCTGCCCAAGCGGGCATTGCTGATCGGGCTTATGCTGCTATTCGCTCTCGGCAACTTTGCCAGCATCATGGCGCCGCATTTCGGTATCTTCGTCGGGTTACGCTTCATCGCCGGCCTGCCGCACGGCGCGTACTTCGGCGTCGCGGCGCTGGTGGCGGCCGCAGCGGTGCCCGTCGATCAACGCGCCCGAGCGGTGGCGCGCGTCATGACCGGGCTGACTGTGGCGATTCTGGTTGGTGCACCGTTGGCTACCTGGGTGGGCAATATGATCGGCTGGCAGGCGGCTTTCGCCGGTGTGGGCGGCATCGCGCTGCTGACGGCGCTGATGGTGCGCCTATGGGTGCCGTATCAGCCCGCCGATCATAAGGCCAGTCCCAAGCGCGAGTTGAGCGCGATGATCAAGCCGCGTGTGCTGTTCACGCTGGGCGTGGCCTGCTTCGGATGCGGCGGTATGTTCGCAGTGTTCAGTTATGTCATGCCCACGCTTACCGAGCAGGCCGGCATGGCTGAGTCGCTGGGGCCGTTGGTGCTGGCGATTTTCGGGGTGGGCACCATCCTGGGTAATTTCGCCGGTGCGCGTATCGCCGACTGGAACCTCCTGCGCGGCATTCCGATCATCCTGCTGTGGGTGGCATGCGTACAAGGTGGCTTTTACTTCGCCGCCAACTCGGTGTGGACAGGCTTCTTGTTCGTAGCGCTGGTCGGGACCAGCATGGCCGTCGCCCCCGCCATGCAGACGCGGTTGATGGACGTCGCTGAAGACGCCCAGACCATGGCCGCCTCGCTCAATCACGCCGCTTTCAACATGGCCAACGCGCTCGGCGCCTGGTTGGCCGGCGTGACCATCAAGGCGGGTCTGGCGTGGTCATCCACCGGCCTGGTGGGCGCCTCGCTCGCCTTGTTGGGCATCGCGATCTTCGCCACCGGTCGCTGGCTGGAAAAGCGCGAAGCGTTGCAGCAGCCCGCCACCTCGTCATAAGGCAAGCCGCGAGTGGCGTGTGTACGTCGCTTGCGGTTGCCACACTCCTCGAATTACGGCTTTCTCGATGAGCTTAATTTTTCGGCAACACTTAAGTTTTTTCTTATTTTTTACGATAATTATTGAGAAGCTGTGTCATCCCGCTGCATCGCAAGATAAGTATTCTTGTGATGCGGCAGGGAATGGGCCAGTGAAACCACCAGAGTGGACGTCGTGGAGAAAGCGCTATGTCGGGGATGGGAGATGGGGGTGTAGTACGGGAAAAAGGTAAATTCGCGGTACTTGGGTTTGCGGTGTCATGCCGTCTGCAGGACGTGGCACACGGGGATGCGTCGTGGTTTCTCGATGCTCTGGATGCACAACTCGAAGCGTGCGGCCTGGTCATGGGGGGCGGGATCGATGCGGATTGTTTAGACATTTTCGTGTTGCCGCGCAAAGACGCTAACGTGACTGATAGCGACCGTCTCGCGCTGGCCGAGTGGCTCGATCAACAGCCGCTTTGCACGGAAGTGGTGGTGGGCGATTGGGTGGATGCTTATGGGGTGGAGTGACAAACGCGGTGGCCATTCGTGGACCTGTATCCATCGCGGTTCAAGAGCCTTTGCCTCAGCGCAGGGCTCTTGGGCAGTAATCCCACACTCAGCCCGAACGGTCTGAAGGCACTATTCAGGAGCGCGAGCGACTGGCTGCCTTTGTCGGTCTCGATATCCGAGAGCGTGCGGCGGCTGATTCTAGTTAGTGCCTCATACTCGGTCTGGTTCATGGCCAGGACCTCGCGGCGTAACTTTTAAAGCACGGCGCCGGGCGTCGTGCGTTGTGCAAACAAAGCTTCGCTCGGTGCGCAGAATATCGCAGTCGATTCCATCAATTGCTCGTAGCCCAGCGATGCCGGCCCTCGTCGCCCTTTCTCGGGGGCGGAGTCGACAGAGTGGCGGCATCGTGCCATCAGTTTTGATGAAAGATCTTTAATGTAAGCGTCATGGCTAAATCGTGAGCAACAAAATGCTCATTATGGATTTTGATACCCTCCTCTTTGGAGTGCGACAGCGTACTCGGAGCGTCGCTCCATCACTGCGTGCCCTGGGTCGACGCCACCTGGCGATTGCGACCGGCGCCTAGCGCCATGGCCAGCGCGCCCAGCGCAATCGCGCTCACCAGAAAACCGATCACGTTCCAGCTACCGCTCCAGTCGTGCAACACGCCGACCAGCAGCGGCCCCAGTGCCGCGAGGGTATAGCCGATACCCTGAGCCATCGCCGAGAGACTCGCTGCGGTAGTGGCATCGGGCGCGCGCAGCGCCAGCAGCGTCAACGCCATACTGAACGTACCGCCTTGGCCCAGGCCCAGCACCACGATCCACAGCCAGATGCTATCGGTAGGTGCGTAGAGGCAGCCCAGCAGCCCAGTCAGGGTAAGTGTCATCACGCCGATCAGCACCGCGCGCTGATCGCGCATACGGCTGCCGATCCACGGTGCCAGAATCGCCGTGATCACCTGCAGCAAGATCGACACCGACAGCGCCAGTCCTGCGGTAACCGCCGCTAGCCCGCGATCTTGCAGAATCGTCGGCAGCCAACCGAACACGATATAGGCCAGCGACGATTGCAGTCCCATGAATAGCGATACCTGCCACGCCAGCGGGTCGTGACGTAAGCGTGCGCCGCGACGGGCGGGCACGCGAGTAGGCTTGGTGCCCTTGAGCTGCGGTAGCCAGAATAGGGCGGCGATCACCGCCGGCAGCAACCAGAACGCCAGCGCTCCTTGCCAGGGATTGTATGCAGCCCCTTGCCAAGCGCCGTCCAATAGCTGACGCAGCGGCTCCGTGGTGCCGGCAGCCGCAGAAGCGCCGAGATTGAGCGCCACGGTGTAGAAGCCAGTCATGATACTAACGTGGCGAGGGAAGTCCCGTTTGACGATGCCCGGCAGCAACACCCCGATGATCCCGATACAGCCGCCAGCGATTGCCGTACCAAGAAACAGCCCCGCTGTGCCGACATAGGGCCGCACGAGCAGTGTCACCGCCAATATCAGAAGTGCGGCGAACACACTGCGCTCCGACCCGATACGACGCACCATGCGTGGCGCCAGCGGCGCTGCGAGCCCCAAAAATAGCACCGGCAGCGTGGTCAGAATGCCCTGCAGGCTAGAGGATAGCGCCAGCGTCTCACCGATGCTGCTGAGCACTGGCGCGACGCTGGTTAGTGCCGGGCGTAGATTGAGCGCTACCAGTAGTAGCGCCACGAGCGTCAGAACGCCACGGCGGGGCATTGCGGAAGTCGACAAGAGGACCATCCTTGGAAATCGAAAGATATTACGTCACAGCGGCAAAGCCGAGGACGCAAGGATAGCCGATTACAGCCAAAATGAGGATGGTTCTACGTCAATCGTCTAGGGCCGGTAGTGGTTTTGACTGTATGGAGGTGGTCGGTGGTTATGTTGTTTTGCTGTTTGGGGCGGTCGCTAGGCCAGCGGGAAGCGCTGGAGGTCGTCACCCAGCCAATCGCGCCAACGGGGATGTTAAAATTAAAGGTATTTCTATTTTAAATTAGAGCCAAAAATGAAATAGTGGGATCGGTTATTTTAACTTCCTAGAGGGACGCTCATGCGTCGCGGTTTGACCGGTCATCATGTTCCCAGCATCGCGGGCGGTGTGAATTGCCAGGCCTTTGTCCCGGCACCGTTGCCGCCCACTCCGCCGTTGTCGCTGGATGACAAGCTTCAGAATCGTCTATCACAGGCGCATGTCGCTCTGGGGCGTTTGGATGGCATTTCGACGCTGCTGCCCGATGCGCAGCTTTTTCTTTACAGCTACGTGCGTAAAGAAGCGGTGATGTCATCGCAGATCGAAGGGACGCAGTCCTCGCTCAGCGACCTCATGATCTTCGAGATGGAAGGCATTCCCGGCGTTCCCATGGACGACGTTCAGGAAGTCTCCTGCTACGTGCGTGCGCTCAATCTGGGTATTCAGCGCATTCGCGAAGGGCATCCGATCACCATTCGCTTGATTTTGGAGCTCCACCAAGAGCTGATGACTAACGGGCGAGGCACGCATCGCCGGCCGGGAGAGTTTCGTCAAAATCAGGTCTGGATTGGCGGCCATCGAGCCGATGAGGCGACCTTCGTACCACCACCGGCCAACCAGCTCGCTGATTGCTGGAGTGCATTCGAGCGCTTTCTCAACGACGAGCCGGCGGCGACGGAACCGGTGATCAAGGCGGCGCTGGCGCATGTCCAGTTCGAAACCATTCATCCGTTCATGGATGGCAACGGCCGGCTTGGGCGCCTGCTGATCCCGTTGATTCTGACCCAAGCTGGCATTCTCACCGAGCCACTGCTCTATCTCTCGGTCTTCTTCAAACGGCATCGGCAGGTCTACTACGAGCACCTCCAAAACGTGCGTCTGACCGGCGATTGGGAAAGCTGGTTGCTCTTTTTCGTTGATGCCATCGCCGATACCGCCAACCATGCCGTTGCCACGGCGCAAGCGTTGAATGCGTTGCTGACCCAGGACAAGGCTCGGCTCTCGGCTCTGGGCCGTCTATCCGGCTCGGCGACCCAAGTGCTGGAGGCGCTGTTTAGCCACCCGGTGGTGAACATCGCCACGCTGCATCGAGAAACCGGGCTGACTCAAGCCACCGTTGGGAAGGTAATGGACGCGTTGGAAAAACAGCTCGGCATTGTGCAGGAACTGACCGGCCAGAAACGCAACCGGGTGTTCGCCTACAGCGCCTATATCGAGCTCTTGAACCGGGACGAATAACGCTCCGTCATCTTTTTGTATTGCTTATTGTGCTTGTCGAATGACAAGTAATTTCTCAGGATTTATTGAATGCCACTGACCCTCCCCCAGCTCGAACGCCATCTCTTCAGCGCCGCCGATATCCTGCGCGGTAAGATGGATGCCTCCGAGTTCAAGGAATATATCTTCGGCATGCTGTTTCTGAAGCGCTGCTCGGACGTATTCGATGAGCGCTACGAGCAGGTCGTCAGCGAGCCGTTTATCCACTCGGTGGCATTCTCTTGGAGCAAGGACGTGCTGCAGCCTTTGCTGGGATTCTCCGACGCACCACCGGGCGACTGGCGCGCTGAATGATCCTGCCACTGGTGGCGCTGGTGATCAGCCCGCTGGCGTCGCCGAGCCGGGCAGCGATGATCCTGCTGGACGGGTTGGGCTTCGCCACCTAGGTGATGCTAGCCTTCATCGACATGTTCTTGTGGCCGCGCGCCTCCAAGCTGGGCGTGCTGGAGGACATCGTTGCTGGCTTCATGGTGACCGTGGCCTTCACTACTCTTTGGAAGCACCCGTTAGGCATCCACGCCCCCTTCTGGGGGCTGATGCTCAACCTACCGGTGTTCGTCACCGCCTCTCTGGGGACCGCGCCCACCCAATACGACGTCGTAGAATGTTTCTTCCGCATCGCCGCCCCCAAGGGTCTTACCCGGCTCGGCGGAGGACACGTTTCCCAAACCGGTGACTTCCTGAAGGTGTGAATGGCTTAACCCTTTCTCGTGCTTTGTCGTCGGAGGTCGAATTTGGCCACGGCTTTACGTCACGATAATGTCTACAAGATGACAGTAGACAAGGGGAAGGGGTTGATGTAGGTCGGCAGGCTATCTTCGTGCTGCTATCTTCAGGAATCAACGCACTCCGGCCCGATAGCTGTCGGGCTCGAGCCATAAATGATCCCGAAGATTGCCTTGTAGGCAGAACATCTTCGGCCGGTCGCGGAAGTTGAAAAGCCGGTAAAGATGATAGTGAGCGGCATTTTTACCTGAACAGTCCAGCTCGTTGAGTGAGAGAAAGAAGGCGCACTCCTTGGCGAAGGCGGTGGTCTTGACCTCGATCATGCGTTCGCTGCCATCAGAAGAGAAAGAACGAACATCGAACCCCATGCCGTCGCCCTGGGTGGCTGCGACATGCTCCACAGCTTCGGCGAGCTTTTGCGCACCCTCGGCTATCAGCCGTTGGCGCTCGTAGGCAAGCACGAAGCATTCGCCTGCGTGCCCTAGCTCACGGTTGCGGGCTTCGCGGGCGAGATAGTCGCGTTTCACGACATAACTGCCCGGACTTTCTTGTAGTTGAGGAGTCGTTTGGGGTGGGTCAACGACTACGCCTTCGAGCGTTTCGGGCGTGTTGTCGATGACGGGACGTTCTGCCGCCGATAGGGCCGCTCGATCAACAATCTCACTACGTAATAAGCGCTTTTCGACGCATTCTGCCAAGATTGCCTGATAGTTACTTCGTGGTTTATATCCCGCTACATATGGGCAGCCGGCATCGCGCAGCACTGCGCTGATATTGCAGTGCTTGAATTCGATGGAAGCACGTGAGCGCTTGGGTAATTGTTCCACCAACTGACGATTGAGAGCTGCTTTGTTGTAGCGCTGATGGCTTAATTCCGCGATCAACATTCGATGGTAAGTATCGACGATGGCCTCGATCTCGTCGACGGACCATGAATCTTCACGAGGCATTATGTTCACTCGATATTTTGGATTTTAAATACCAGTGCGATCTCCCTTGGCGTTTGATAGCTTAGGACCGAGCGCAGCTGGCAACCGCTGTACTCTATCCCAGTCTATTTGATCACATCTTGCTGTTTCGTATCGCTAGCCTACCAGTCACTCACACTTCAGTGATCTGAAGAAGTTCCCCAGGGATTCTTGGCCTGAAGGTCATCAACCTACAGTCGTTGCTCAGTAGGCTTCCGCTTCTGGTCGCAAGTGGGTATTACGCCCTTTTCGATACATTGTAACGGGCCAGGGGTCGCAAGGTTTAGGGTTACGAATACGTGTGTTGATAAAGTTCCAAGTAGCGGTTTTTGGAAGGCAGTAGGTGCTGGCGACATAGGTCAGCCAGGCGTTGGCGGTCTTCATCACGAATAGCATCAATCATGGCCTGATGCTCGCTGCGGGCTTGAGCCAGAGAGTCGCGGTTGGTGATGGCGGTAAAACGGATGCCATGGGCCTTCTGGGCGAACTCGTTGATGGTGGCGTAGAGATAAGCGTTTCCGCAGACCCGGAACAGTGTGCGATGGAAGGCGATGTTCATATGAAACACCTGTCGAAGGTCGTGGGAATCCACGGCCTCGCTGTGGCGCCGGTGTACCTCTTCCAGCTCTGCAAGCCATTCCGGCGGAGCCGGTAGGGGCAGCGCTTCCACCGCAGCCAGTTCGAGGAGCTCACGCATTGCATAGATCTCCTCGACCTCTTCCGGTGGGTAGCTTTTGACAAAAGCGCCACGGTTTTTGATGCGCTCAGTCAGGCCGATACTCTCGAGTTGGAAAAGAGCCTGACGGACGACGTGTCGCTTGCAGTCGAAGCGCTCCATCATGGCTTCCTCGACCAGTCGCTCACGGGGATACAGGCGGCCGAGCACGATATCCTCTTCCACGGTGGCTACGATGTCGTCGACACCGTTTGCTGGGATAGAGGCTTGGGTCTCGGCATCGCCTGAGATGAACGGCTGGACGGTTCGGCTCATGGTCGCTTCCTCAGCAGTTATTGCGGGGCAGAGGGAAAGATAATTGTATCAGGCGTATCCTCAGGCTTCATGCTGTCTCGGTACCCGGCAGGTGGGGGTCGGTCGACAGGCGCGGAAATCGCAGCCTTGCTCGGCTTGAAGGATCTGCTCCATGAACAGGCGTCGATAGCCAAGCAGCGGGACGCCGCTCTCCTCGGTCTGAAAGGTCTGGCGTCGAGCATCGAGCTCTGCGTCGTTCACCTCTAGGCTCAAGCTGTTATTGGTGACGTCCAGCGAGATGATATCACCATCACGCACCAGTCCTAGCGGGCCGCCCTCGGCGGATTCCGGAGAAACATGGAGCACGACGGTACCTGCGGCGGTGCCACTCATGCGTCCTTCAGAGATGCGTACCATGTCTTTGACTCCCTGGGCGGCGAGCTTCTTAGGTATCGGGATATAGCCCGCTTCGGGCATGCCAGGCGCGCCCTTGGGCCCGATGTTCTGCAGTACCAGCACATCGTTGGCCTGTACGTCCAGATCGGGGTCGTCGATGCGGTTGGCGAGGTCCTCCAGCCCGGTGAAGACCACTGCGCGACCGTGATGTGCCATCAGCTCGGCCGAGGCGGCCGACTGCTTGATGATGGCGCCGGCCGGGGCCAGGTTGCCATGCAATACCGCAATACCGCCTTGGGCGTAGACGGGGTTTTCCTTGGGGTGTACGACCTTTTGGTCGATGAGATGTACGGCGGCATCGATGTTCTCGCCCAAGGTGTGGCCGTTGATGGTCATGGCATCCAGGTGCAGTAGCGGTTTTAACTCGCGGAGCAGAGTGGGCAGGCCGCCAGCTCGGTGCAGGTCCTCCATGTACCCCTCCCCCGATGGTTTGAGGTCCATCAGCACAGGGGTTTCCTGGCTCATTCGATCGAAAGCTTCAAGGTCGATGTCGATACCCAAGCGTCCAGCGATGGCAGTCAGGTGAATCAGAGCGTTGGTGGAACCGCCCAAGGATAGCAGCACGCGCAGGGCATTCTCGAAAGCCTCAGGAGTGAGAATCTGAGCTGGAGTGACGCCGCTGCGAGCGAGTGCTACGGCCTGGGTACCGGATTGCTCGGCGATGCGCTGACGGTCAGCATAGACGGCCGGCGCGGTGGCGCTATGAGGCAGCATTATGCCCAGAGTTTCGGCCAGGCAGGCCATGGTGCTGGCAGTGCCCATCACCGAGCAGGTACCCACGGTAGGGACTAGCTTGTCGTTGACCTCGTTGATCTCAGCCTCGTCGATGTCCTTGCCACGATAGGCAGCCCAGTAACGGCGGCAGTCGGTGCAGGCGCCGACACGTACACCACGGTGTGAACCAGAGAGCATGGGGCCGGTGACTACTTGTACTGTCGGGACCCCGGCGCTGGCGGCGGCCATCAACTGAGCGGGAACAGTCTTGTCGCAGCCGCCAATCAGCACCACGGCATCCATGGGTTGGGCGCGGATCATCTCCTCAGTATCCAGCGCCATGAGGTTGCGAAGGTACATGCTGGTGGGGTTTGCGAAAGATTCGTGCAGGGTGATGGTGGGGAAATCCACCGGTAGGCCGCCAGCGAGCATTACGCCGCGTTTCACGCTCTCCACAAGTCCAGGGACGTTACCGTGACAGGCATTGTAGCCGCTGTAGGTGTTGGCGATACCGATGACCGGGCGGGAGAGGGCATCGTCAGTATAGCCCATGCCCTTGATGAAAGCCTTGCGCAGGAACAGCGAGAACTCCGAGTCGCCGTAGTTGGTCAGGCGGTTGGACATGCCCAAGGTGGCGTTTTCGGTAGCCGATTCCCGGTGACGTTCGTTGCCGTTGCTGTAGTCCTGGCTCATCGCGGTTTCCTCTATTTTGTTTGCGGCTTATCAGATGGTCCGTTAATGCGGATCTTGCAGGCTAGACTAGGCGGTATAAATTTGATTGACAAGATTATTGACAATCTTATTGATGGCAAACTACGTTGATTCGTGCAAGCAAGACTTGTACGCCAATGTGCAGCACAACGACAAACAGCACTTGAGGTAATAACGATGAATATTCGTGGAGCTTACGCCGCTACTCTGCTATCCGCCCTGATGCTTTCTGGAACCGCTCAGGCAGAATATTCGGCAGCCGATGAGATCACGGTGCTTCAAGGGTTCAAGGCAGGTGGAGGCAGCGATGCCTTGGCTCAGTTGACCCAGCCGTTCTTGCGAGAGTCGCTGGGTGTGGAATTCGTCAATGAGTATCTGCCCGGGGCTACTGGGGGGATCGCCTGGACCCGTCTGGCCAAGGAGTCGACGGACGATGGCAGCGTCATCAGCATCACCAATACCCCGATGCTGATGACGAACTACATCATGAACGATTCCATCCAGTACTCGATCGACGAGCTGACTCCGATCGCCAACGTGGTCACTGATCCGGGCATCATCGTGGTGCCCAAAGACAGCCCCTACGAAACCGTGGAGGATTTCTTTACCGCTGCCAAAGAACACCCCGGTGAGATTACAGTGGGCAACTCGGGCGTCGGCGGGGATGATTTCTTCTCGACCATAATGCTTGAAAAAGCGACCGGCCTATCCTTCCAGAAGGTGCCTTTCCAAGGCGATGGACCTTCAGCCACGGCGGCCATGGGCGGCAAGATCGATGCCAGCTTCAACAACCTTGGCAACGTCTACGGCCAAATCCAGTCGGGCAGCCTGCGGCCACTGGCGGTGTTTGCCCGCGAGCGACTGGATATCCTGCCTGATGTACCCACTCTGGTTGAAAAAGATATCGATGTGGTGGCTGGCTCTTCACGTGGTTACAGCGCGCCCGCGGGCATTCCTGATGAAGCTCGCAAGGAGCTGATCGCCGCCTTTGAGTCCCTCAAGGAAAACGAAGAGTTCCAGAAAACTGCTCAGGAGCGTGCCCTGAATCTCGATATCCAGACCGGTGACGACTACGGCCAGATGATGCAGGACATGGAAGGGCAGTTCGAAGATATCTGGGCAGAGGTCAAAGATGAGGTTAACCAGTAAGGCGACACGCTGGCTGGCAATGACATACGGTGGCCGAGAAGGGGGTGTGAGATGAATGTAAGTCGTCTGGTCTTGGGTATCTTCGCCATTGGCTTGGCAGCTACCTTCTATGTCAATGCGCTGGGCTATCCCGATAAGGCGGCAAACATACCCTTGATTTATTCGGTTGTCGTGGTCCTGTTGGGGGTGGCGATGGTGGGTCAGGAAGTATTCAGCACCATACGTCGTCGCCAGTCGTCAGCCGGTGAGGCGGCCCCGCCCACGCACGATGACACCGCGTCAGAGGAGACGCCCGCTAGTGAGCAGGCCAGCCGAAGCAAGCCATGGAAGGCTATGCTGGTCTTTCTGCTGGCCGCGCTTTACCTCTACAGCATTTCGATGCTGGGGTACCTCATCGCCACTGTAGGCTTCATGGTCGTGGCGTTGGCGATGATCGGGTACGTCTCTTGGCGCTTCGCAGCAATAGGCATCGTGCTGCTGGTCATAGTGGTGTGCTCGGTCTTCATCGGTTTTCTGGGCCTGCCTATGCCGCTACTGCCGCCACTGCTTTCCTAACGACACTTTTGGCATTACTTATCTCCAGCCCCGCGTTGCTTGGAACAGGCGTCGTAGGGGCGGGGAGGGGGTGCCTGACGCTGGCTCCTGGAGTCTAGTCATATGGATAATCTTGTTCTGGTGGGCCTGACCAACGTCATTACGTTCACCAATATTTCTCTGATACTGGGCGGTACTCTGCTGGGCCTGTTCGTGGGAGCCATGCCCGGGCTCTCTGCGACCATGGCGCTGGCACTATTGCTACCCTTGACCTTCGGCATGAATCCCGCCACGGGACTCAGCATGTTGGCCGCGCTTTATGTGGGTGCTTCTTATGGTGGCTCGATCGCCGCCATTCTATTGCGGACACCTGGCACGCCGTCGGCCGCTGCCACAGTTCTTGATGGCTTTCCACTATCGCAACAGGGCCAGGCGGGGAAGGCATTAGGGATCTCGCTCTTTTCATCCTTCATCGGTGGCCTGATGAGCGGCATTGCGCTGCTTACAGCGGCGCCGTTGCTTGGTGTACTGGTGCTCAAGTTCGGCCCTGTCGAGCTGTTTGCGATTGCCGTATTGGGTATCACTATCATTGGTTCGCTTTCACAGGGCTCGGTAGTAAGCGGTCTGCTTTCCGGGACTCTGGGGTTACTGGTGAGCACAGTAGGCATGGATCAGATCACCGGCACGCCGCGGATGACCTTTGGCATTATTAACCTGTTCTCGGGCATTGAGTTCACCATAGCGCTGATCGGGCTTTTCTCTATCCCGCAGGCACTGATACTTATCGAGAATGCCCATGGCACCCAGAAGGTGGCCAGCAAGATCTCCGACAGGTTGGTCCCGCCTCTCGGCGAAATTCGCCGCTTGTTGCCCAACATTTTTCGCTCCGGCGGTATCGGCATCATCACCGGCCTGATTCCGGGTACCGGAGGTGATACCGCCAGCTGGTTTGCCTATAACGAGGCCAAGCGCTTCGCCAAGGATAAGAGCCGCTTTGGCAAGGGCGATATCGCTGGGGTGGCAGCACCTGAAGCGGCTAACAATGCGGTGGTAGGGGGGGCCTTGATCCCCACCATTGCCTTGGGGATCCCTGGTAGCTCCTCTACCGCCATCCTGCTGGGCGCGCTGATGGTGCAGGGTATCCTGCCCGGCCCTAATCTGCTGACGGACTATGGCGATGTTACCTATACCCTCATCTGGGCAGTAATCTTCGCCAATGTTGGATTATTGCTAATGGGGCTGTTGTTCACTCGGCTATGTGTGAGCGTGACCAAAGTGCCTGACAGTTTCGTGGCCTGCTCGATTATCACGTTGTGTGTGATAGGTGCATTTGCCATCAACAACAGCCTGTTCGAGGTAGGGTTGATGCTGGGCTTCGGGCTGTTTGGTTACTGGATGAACAAGGCGGGTGTATCGCCGGCCCCGATGGTAATCGGACTGATTCTCGGGCCGGTCATGGAGACTAGTTACCAGCAGTCGATGCTGATCGGCCAGGAAAACCTAGGCATCTTTTTGACCAGCCCCATTGCGGTGGTGCTGTTGTGCATCGCCGTTTTATCGGTGCTGCAGGCGACCCCGTTCTTCCGCTGGTTGCGGGGCGTGCTGCGCGCCCGTACTAAGACGGAGTGATTCACTACCCCACACGAAGGATTTTATCATGACGACGATAACCGAGGTGCGTACACGGACGGTCAATGTGCCGCTGGATAACCCCACGAGCTTTTCCAATCGTCAGGTTCTCAAGCGCGATTATGTGCTGGTCGAAGTGGTTGGCGATGACGGCCATGTGGGCATCGGCTTCTGCTATGGCGGCAACAACGCCGGCTCGCTGGTGGCGAACGCGGTGAGGGAGCTGCTGCGGCCGGTGCTGGTGGGGGGCGATGCCCATGCCACCGAGGCGCTTTGGCAGGCGATGTATCAGGAATCGCTGCTGCACGGCCGCTGCGGTTCGGTCATGCGCGCGATCAGTATCCTGGATACCGCGCTGTGGGATCGTAATGCCCGGGCGGCGAAGCTGCCGCTCTACAAGTATCTGGGGGCCAGCGATACGCATAGCGTGCCGGCTTACGCCAGTGGGGGCTACTACCTGGACGGCAAGTCGCCCGAGATGCTAGGCGAAGAGATGGCCAACTACGTGTCCCAGGGGTTCACCGCGGTCAAGATGAAGGTAGGGCGCGAGGATCTGGCTGGTGAGGAAGCGCGACTGGCCGCAGTGCGCGAGGCGGTGGGTCCCAACGTGCAGGTGATGCTGGATGCCAACAATGCCTGGCGGGACCTGCCGTCGGCGCTGGCCTTCATGCGTATGGCTGAGCCTTATGACCCGTTTTGGATCGAGGAGCCGTTCAGTCCCGATGACATCGACAACCATCGTCGTCTGGCAGAGCGTACCCCGGTGTCGGTGGCCACCGGTGAGATCGAGGCTGGACGCTGGCGCTTCAAGGAACTGCTCGACAAGGAAGCGGCCATGATCCTGCAGACCGATGCCGCAGTATGTGGAGGTATCACCGAGTTTCGGCGCATTGCGGCAACCGCCGCCAGCTACGGCGTGGATATATACCCGCACTGGTTTCACGACCTGCATATCCATTTGGTGGCTTCGGCACCCAACGTGAATATGGTTGAGTTCTTTGCCGACGATCAGGTGCTTAACTTCCGACGCCTGGTAGATACCCAGCTGGAGTTCGCCGACGGTCATTTGTTGTTGCCCACCGCGCCGGGACTCGGTTTCAGCTTCGACCAGGCGGCGCTTGAGCGCTATGCCATCGAGCCTTGGCAATGATTACCTCATTAACAATAAGGAGAATGTCATGTCCCAATTGAGTGGAGATGTCTGGTCACCGGTAATCACCCCCTTTAGTGCTGACTTGGCGCCGGATACGCAACGTTTTGTATCGCATTGCCGGTGGCTCGCTTCGAATGGGGTCGGGTTGGCCGTGTTCGGCACCAACTCTGAGGCCAACTCAATGACGGTGGTAGAAAAGCAGGGGCTGTTGGGCGCCCTGGTGGAGGGCGGTGTCGATCCCGTGCGGGTGATGCCCGGCACTGGGGGCTGTGCAATCGGTGACTGTGTGTCGCTGACCCGCGAGGCGGTGGAAGCCGGCTGTGTCGGTGTGCTGATGCTACCGCCGTTCTACTACAAGGGCGTTAGTGACGAGGGCTTGTTCCGTTACTATAGCGAAGTGATCGATCGCGTCTGCGATTCGCGTCTGCGAATTTATCTCTACCATATTCCGCCCGTCACTCAGGTGCCGCTCTCGTTAGAGTTGATCGAACGTCTGCGCAACGCCTTCCCGGGAGTGATCGCCGGCATCAAGGACAGCGGTGGTAACTGGGCTCATACCCAAGCTTTAGTCGAGCGCTTCGGCGGAGAGGACTTCGCCGTGTATGCCGGTAGTGAACGCTTTCTGCTGGATACCCTGCGGGCAGGTGGGGCTGGCTGTATCAGTGCCACCGCTAATGTCAATCCGGCGGCCATCGTTGAATTGGCAAGGCGCTGGCAGGAGGAGGATGCCGACGCGTGCCAGCAAGGACTCAATGTCGTACGCGATCTGTTCGAAGAGCATCAGTTGATACCTGCCATGAAGGCGGCGACGGCTTATTTCTCGGGAATGGAAGATTGGCGGCGCTTGCGCCCGCCCTTGGTAGAGCTGGACGACCAGCGCGCTGTTGAGCTTGTGTCTTCGCTTAAAGCGATGGGCTTTCGGATGGAAGGCGTGGATGGGGCGAGCCATGGCTGAGCAAACGAAACCGTGGCGTATTATTGCCGTACGACGACTCAGTGAAGACCAGCTAGCGGCGCTTTCTACGGTTGCTGAGGTCGACTATTTCGAGGATGTAAACGAGGCAAACCGTGCTGACTTCCAGTCTGCGCTATCGCGAGCCCATGGCCTGATCGGCGGCAAACTGGATCTCGATGAGGCGATGTTGGCCAAAGCCCCAGCACTACAGGTGATATCCACCATTTCGGTAGGCTATGACCATTTGCCGCTTGAAGCGCTGAATCGGCGCGGCATTCTGCTATGCAATACGCCGGACGTACTTACCGAAACCACCGCCGATACAGCCTTTGCACTGATCATGGCCACTCAGCGACGCTTGGTGGAGCTGGCCGACCTGGTACGCGAGGGAGACTGGCGAGAGCATATTGGCCGCGAGCACTTCGGCGTCGATGTTCACGGCAAGACCCTGGGTATCGTGGGGGCTGGGCGCATCGGTGCGGCCATTGCAAAGCGCGGGGCACTGGGTTTTGGCATGCCTATTCTCTACACGGCCGCTTCACCGAAGCCGGCGCTTGAGCAGGAACTAGGCGCAAAGCAGCATGGTCTTGAGGCGTTGTTAGAACAAGCCGATATCGTTTGTTTGAGCGTGCCCTATAACGACGATACCCACTACTTGATTGACGCTGATGCTCTGGCGCGGATGAAGCCTACGGCGGCGCTGGTCAATGTGGCAAGAGGAAAGGTGGTCGACGAGCCGGCGCTGGTTGAGGCTCTACACGTCGGCAGAATTCGCGCGGCAGGGCTCGATGTATTCGCTGAGGAGCCGCTGCCGGCCAATTCACCATTGGTGGCTATGGACAATGTTGTAACCACACCGCATATCGGCTCGGCGACTCATGAAACCCGTGAAGCCATGGCACAGCTGGCGGTCGATAACCTGATGGGATCATTGACTAACAGCGGTCCACGCACCGCCGTCAATGAGGATGTCTGGAGACGGGCCGCCGCTGAAGCCAAGGAGGTATGATGGCCCGCCGCTTGGAGCGCATCTTGAGCCTCGAGGACTTCGAACAGGCAGCTCAACGACATTTGCCAAGACCGCTATTTGGCTATGTGGATAGCGTGGCCGAGGACGGCAATGCTGCCCGAGCCAGCCGTGAAGCCTTCGATAAATATATGTTTTTGCCGCGGGCGCTGGTGAACGTCTCCGAGGTGTCTACCGGGACCGAACTCTTCGGATGCCGCTATGCCTACCCATTCGGCATCGCGCCCATGGGCATCAGCGCCCTGACTGCCTATCGCGGCGACCGGGTGCTGGCACGGAAGGCATCCGACGCCGGGGTTCCCATGATCGTCAGCGGCACCTCGCTGATTCCCATGGAAGAGCTGACGGGGCCGGATGGCTCGGACTGGTTCCAGGCCTATCTGCCCGGAACCCCGGAGGAGATCGACGCTCTGTTAGTTCGCGTCGAGCGGGCTGGGTTTACCAAGCTGGTGATCACCGTGGATTACGCTGTACCACCGAATCCTGAGAATCACCGACGTGCCGGCTTCTCGTCGCCACTGCGTCCTAGCTTACGCTTGGCCCGGGATGGCCTAGTCCGACCCAGGTGGTTGTTCGGGACTTTCCTGAAGACTTTATGGTGCCATGGTGTGCCGCACTTCGAGAATAACGCTGCGACCCGTGGCTTGCCGGTGCTGGCGAAGAACGTCAGTCGGGATTTCTCGGGCCGCCGACATCTTGACTGGTCGATCCTAGAGCGGGTTCGGGCGCACTGGAAAGGGACCTTGGTGGTAAAGGGTATCCTGCACCCTGAGGATGCACGGCGTGCTGTGAGTGTTGGGGCAGATGGTTTGATTGTCTCCAATCACGGCGGCCGTCAGCTCGATGCTACTGTGGCGCCTCTGACTATGCTGTCCGAGGTGCTGGAGGCGGTTGAGGGCACTGTGCCGGTAATGATTGACGGCAGCTTCCGCCGCGGCAGCCAAGTACTCAAGGCACTATCGTTGGGGGCCAGCTTCGTATTTCTAGGGCGTCCCTTTAATTATGCGGCCAGCATCGGTGGTGAGGCCGGTGTAGAGAAAGCCATTTCACTGCTTGGCGCTGAAATAGAGCGCAACATGGCACTGCTAGGCGTGACATGCGTCGAGGAATTGACGCCCGATTTGTTACGGCGACATTGATCTATGTAGTCCATGAAAACGATATCAGAGCGATGATGATGCCGTTTTCATGGTGCGCAAGTATGGTGGGCCGGAACCAACTTGATACGGATCCATACCGCCGCTCCAGTGTCCGAGGGCCTGCGAGGCGGGGGAGAATCCCCCCGCCTGCTGGGTTATTGTCAGCTAGCCGAGTCGTACTGTGCAGATGCCTTCGGGCCCCATACCCAACGCAGCACAAGCACTACCGTCAATAGTGCGGCCACCCCGCTGAGCCCCCCTAGCCAGGCTGAGTTTGTCAGCCCGGCGATGAAGAAGGCGATGATGCCGGATGTTCCTGCGCTCAGTGCATAGGGTAATTGGGTCCGTACGTGGTCGATGTGGTCACACGAAGAGCCGGCCGAGGAGAGGATGGTAGTGTCCGAAATCGGCGAGCAATGATCGCCGAAGATACCGCCGCTGAGTACGGCGGCAATGGCCAACGATAACGACATGTCCATTGCAGCAGCCACCGGCATGGCGATGGGAATCATGATCGCGAAGGTGCCATAAGAGGTCCCGGTGGTGAACGCGACGAGCGAACCGATCAAGAACAGCAGTACCGGAATCAGGCTCGGTGCAATGCCGGCCTGGGCCAGCGTGACAAGATAATCCGCCGTGCCCAGTTCTGACGTCACGCTACCAATTGACCAGGCCAGGGTGAGGATGATGTAAACCAGCGTCATGCTCTTGATGCCGGTAACCACCAGGTCCATCGCTTCGCGGAAATCGAACAGCCGCTGTTGCAGTCCCATGCCCAGCGCTACGCTGACCGCCAGGAAGGTAGCGATCAGGATCGATAGGCCGCCCTCGGCTTCTCCCATCGCCGTGATCAGATCGTTCTCGGGGAAGTTGCCGGTCCACAGGAAGAGGGGAGGAATCATCCCCACCAGCACCAAGATCGGCACGAGCATGTTGCGCTTGCGTGAGCTCTCTTCGGCAACGCCCATCATTTCGGTTGCTTCGCGGTCGGACGGCGGCTGGGCGCCATCCGCCAGCAGCTTGCCACTTACCCGTGCACGCTGCTCGGCCTTGGCCATGGGACCAAAGTCCCACTGCGTGACGACGATCACCAGAATCAACAGCAGCGCCAGCCAGGCATAGAAATTGAGCGAGATCGACGAAAGGTAAATCAGATACTCGGACCCCGACATATCCATCTCACCAAGCTGGGTGCCGATCAGCCCCATCACGAACACCACCCAGGTGGATACAGGCCCCAACAGGCACATTGGCGCCGAGGTCGAATCGACGATGTAGGCGAGCTTTTCTCGTGAGATGCGCATGCGGTCGGTGATCGGCCGCATGACACTTCCCACCGTCAATGCGTTGAAATAGTCCTCGAAGAAGATCAGCACCCCGAATCCCAGTGTGGCGCCTTGGGCTCCACGCGGCGAGGCCACCTTGGAGGCGATGGCGCGGGCGATGGCGTGAGCACCACCGGTTCGCTGCAATACGGTAATTAGCACTCCAAACAGGCCGCAGTAAATGAGAACGGTGGCACTCCACTCATCGCCCACGCTGGGAATGATGAAATCTGCGAAGCTATCGTAAAGTCCGGTCACTGGATTGCCGCCACTGAGCATTGTCGCCCCCAGCCAGACCCCACAGAATAACGCGGGAATCACGTTGCGGGTCACCAGCGCCAGTAGGATCGCGAGCAGCGGAGGGAAAAGGGAAAACAGGCCAAAGGACATAAGGCGTCTCCATCATGTAATTGTTGTGCGTCGTATCAAGGATGGGGCGGTAGGCCCAACCGTTGGCAGGGGGGCCCCAGTCCGCGTTCGATCGCCACAGCTACACCCAACAGCCGTTTTTCGGCGAATCCAGGCATGGCCAACTGTAACCCTACCGGCATGCCAACGGCATCCAGGCCAACGGGAAGGCTCATGGCACACCACTGAAGATAATTAAGAAACGCCGTGTGGCGTAGTATACGATCGTCCGCCGCAGTGTAAGCGGCTGGTGTTGCGAGCGTATCTCGACGCGGTGGCGATAAGGGTGTGGTCGGCAAGACCAATGCATCGATGTGCGTCTCATCGAGGCGTCTTGCCGCTCGGCTTGATAAATGAAGAAATGTGTTTATGCGTTGACGATAGTCGTCATGGGACAACTCACACGCTCGCGTCATGGCACCATCGAGCGGCGGCATCAGTCGCTTGTACCAGGTCGACAATCGCAATGACAGACACATCTCTAGCTCTGCGGCCACTACCCCGCCCGAGCGAAACAATGCATCGGCTGCTTCCGCTTCTGGCAAGTCAATATCGACGAGTTGGACGCCAGTTGCCTCAAGTTCCTGCAGCGCTCGATCAAAGGCGTCGTCGATGCCGGCATCGGCGTTTTCCCGAGGCGCGCTTCGCAGTACGCCTAGCCGTAACTTCCCTAGTTTCCTAGACACCTCCAGTCCTTATACTGAAGACCCTCATGAGATTCTGTGAGCCTTCAACGATACACCGAAGAACTCAAGATTGAAGCCGTCAAGCAGGTGATAGGGTGGGGCCATCCCATCGCCGAGGGCACTGCTTGGCTGGGCGTGACCGGCTACTGTCAGTGCTAATCGAGATGATCCTGATTGATAGTGATGCCCATAAGCTGACTAGAATGCAAGAGCTTATATGCGCCATATTAGTGCGCTAAATATCTGGTTGCTAATAACATGGGGGTATGCTATATGTGTCTATCGTTTATTAGTGTAAGTCTGTTTTTACTTATGGCATGTGGTGCTCTATGGGCCAATGGTTCGACACTGTTATCTGAAAATAATAAGCGTTTTCCAGGAAAGCCTGGATGCCGTCACTGGTTGAGCTATGGAGGAGGAGATACATGAGCGGAACGCTTGAGAACGAATCTCGTCGAAGTTTCATGAAAGGGGCTATGACGATGATTCCGGCGGTCAGCTTAGGGAGTGGCGTATCGCTGACAGCTGCCGCTGATACGTCGCCACCGGATCTTGGAGAGTACCAGCCGACTTTCTTTGATGCCGATGAGTGGCGCTTCATCATCGCTGCTTGTGATCGCTTGATCCCGAGTACTGGGAAGGGGCCGGGAGCGCTCGAGACCAATGTCCCGGTCTTTATCGATGGGCAGATGGAGGGCAAGTTTGGCCACGCGACGGACTGGTACATGAAGGGGCCGTTTCATGAAGATGTATCGCCCCTGTTCGGCTATCAGTCGCCGCTGCTGCCGCGTGAAGTCTATCGTAAGGGAATCGCCGCGACGCGCCGATACTGCGAGCAGACCCACGGTAAGGATTTTCCGGCGCTCGATGATCAGACCCGGGATCAGGTATTGACTCAGCTCGAGAGTGAGGAAATCACTTTCGATGATGTTTCTGCTAGTCAGTTCTTTACCTTCCTACTTCAGAACACCAAAGAGGGCTACTTCGCCGATCCGATTCACGGCGGTAACAAGCACATGGCGGCCTGGAAATTTATCGGGTTTCCGGGAGCGCGTGCCTCCTATCGTGAATGGGTGGATCAACATGACAAGACTTACCCGCTTGGGCCGGTCAGCCTAACGGGCGAAAGGGGATAAGCATGGCTAAGACTAATCCGAATGTGGATGTCGTTCTGGTCGGCTTGGGCTGGACCAACTCGATCATGGGGATGGAACTGACGGAAGAGGGGTTAGACGTGCTCGCACTGGAGCGTGGCCCCGATCAGGACACTGTTCCCGACTTCGCCTATCCCAAGATAGCTGATGAACTCACTTATGGCGTGCGTTATCAGCTGATGCAGCGCCCCGCCAAGAGCACGCTGACAGTGCGCCATGGCGTGGGTGATACCGCCGTTCCCTATCGTAGTCTCGGCTCATTCCTGCCTGGCAATGGCGTCGGTGGTGCTGGAACGCATTGGAATGGTCACACCTGGCGACCGCAGCCTCAGGAGCTGCGTTTGAAGAGCTATGTCGAGGAGAATTTCGGCAAAGATATTATCCCCGAGGGGATGACGATCCAAGACTTTGGCGTTTCCTATGAAGAGCTCGAGCCGCACTTTGACTTCTTCGAGAAAATCGCCGGTATTTCTGGGAAGGCGGGCAATATCAATGGCCAGCTCCAGTCGGGAGGTAATCCATTCGAGGGTTGGCGTTCCGACGAGTATCCATTACCACCAATGGAGCGCACGCTTAACGACACGATGTTCCGTGATATGGCCGCCGATCAGGGCCTCCATCCCTTTCCTCTTCCGGCCGCCAATGCCTCTGAGGCGTATACCAATCCGTATGGCATGCAACTGGCGCCATGTAACTACTGTGGTTTTTGCGAACGCTACGGTTGCCTCAATTACTCTAAAGCCTCGCCCCAGACATGCATACTCGGTGCGCTCAAGCAACGCGATAACTTTACGTATCGCGCTAACTGCGAGGTGATGAAGGTCAATCTCGCCAGCGACGGCAAAACGGCGACGGGCGTCACCTATATCGATGAGAACGGTGAGGAGGTGATCCAGCCTGCCGATCTGGTCATCATGGGGGCCTATGCGCTACACAACGTCCATCTATTGCTGCTGTCCGGTATTGGCCAGCCTTATGATCCCGTAAGTGGTACAGGGGTGGTTGGTAAGAATTACGCCTACCAAATGACTGGCGGTGCATCGCTCTTCTTTAGAGATAAGGAATTCAACCCCTTCATCGGAGCAGGTGCCAACGGCGAAGTGGTCAATGACTACGGTGTCGAGCAGTTGGACTTTGGCCGAGAAGGCTTCATTGGTGGGGCTTATCTCAACGCCGCCATGACGAACGGCCAACCGATCCGCAATATGCCATTGCCAGCGGGGTCTCCCAACTGGGGGGCGGGCTGGAAGCAGGCCGTCCATGAAAACTATGGTCATGCCATGACTATTGGCTCCCACGGCAGCAACATGGCCTACCGTGACTGCTATTTGGATCTCGATCCAAACTATACCGATGACCACGATCGCCCACTGATGCGCATGACCTTCAACTGGAAGGACAACGACGTGCGCATGACGCAGTTCATGAAGCAAAAGATTGATGCGCTCTCCAAGGCGTTGGGACCAGACGATTACAAGCTATCGTTCAAGGATTTCGATTCCCAGTACGATGTGCGTCCGTACCAGACCACGCATAACGTGGGTGGCGCGATCATGGGGACTGATCCGAAGTCTAGCGTGCTTAATCGCTACCTGCAGAGCTGGGACGTGCACAATGTCTTCGTGATGGGCGCGAGCGCCTTCCCGCAAAACCTCCAGTATAACCCAACGGGTCTGGTGGGTGGCTTGACCTATTGGGCGGCTAAGGCAATCCGTGAGCAGTATCTGCCCAATCCTGGACCACTCGTGCAAGCCTAAGGAGAGCATTATGACCCATCGAATTTGGCTGTCTGCACTCACCTGTCTTGGGTTGCTAGGGGCTGCGAGTACGAGCGGTGCTGCCGAGCAGAGCCTGGTGCAGCGTGGCGAATACCTGGCGCGTGCCGGCGATTGCGTGGCCTGTCACACGGCATCGGACGATAAGCCATTTGCTGGTGGGCTGGAAATTGAAAGCCCGTTAGGCACTATCGTTTCGAGCAATATCACCCCGGATCCGGACGCCGGGATAGGCGATTACACGCGTGATGAGTTCGCCGCTGCGCTGCGGGAAGGCAAGCGCGCCGATGGCGCCAACCTCTACCCGGCGATGCCGTATCCCTCTTACGCGAAGATTTCCGACGAGGATATCGATGCGCTTTACGCCTATTTCATGCAGGAGGTAGAACCGGTCGCCGACAAGCCGCCTGAGAGCGATGTCAGCTTTCCGTTCAACCAGCGCTGGGGTATCAGTCTGTGGAACTGGCTCTTCGCCGATGCTGAGGCATTCGAGCCGGCCGACCAGCCGACAGAGCCGATCGAGCGTGGCGCTTATCTCGTCCAGGGACTCGGGCATTGTGGTAGCTGTCATACGCCACGCGGTCTGATGTTTCAGGAGAAGGCTCTAAGCGATAGCGACGACGACTATCTAAGTGGTGAAGCGCTGAATAACTGGTGGGCGCCTAATCTCCGTGGCGGCGGCGACGGTGACGAAGGTCTCCAGGCGTGGAGTACCGATGACATCGTGGACTACTTGGCGACTGGCCGTAACGAGCACAGCGCCGTGGCCGGTGAAATGACATCGGTGGTCGCCAACAGCACGTCCCACATGAAAGATGAGGATCTGCGGTCGATTGCAGCCTATCTGAAATCGTTATCCCGCCAGACAGTGAATGAGCAGGACACGCCGGAAAAAACGTCATCGGCCCGCACCGAGGAGATGTTGACCGCTGCAGATGTTGACGAGGATCCGGGCGCCCGGCTCTACCTCGACAACTGCAATTCCTGCCACTTCGCCGATGGCCGCGGGGCCCCGCAAGTGTTCCCATCGCTGAACGGCAGCTCCCTGGTTAATGCTGATGATCCCACCGGGTTGATCCATGTAATCTTGGACGGCGCGCGTCTGCCATCGACCCCGAAAAAGCCGGAGGCATTGGCGATGCCGGACTTTGGCTGGCGTCTTTCCGACGAGGAAGTCGCACAACTGGCTACCTTCGTGCGTGGTGGCTGGGACAATCACGGAGGTGAGGTGACGGCCGATCAAGTCGCCGGGGTACGCAAGAAACTACCGGATGATCGAAAGAGTAGTGCGCCTGAGATGCAGGAGTGACCTGCCGTCATCAGCGTCGTTGTGGCATGCTGCTCGCTTATATCCGGCAGCGGTCGAGCCTTCGTTGGCGATGGGACTACGATAGCCCGACGATAAGCTTGGCAGTATAGGGCCGTACCCTGGCAGTAGCATGTTGCAGTGCCCGCAAACGGCTATTTTCAATGCGGCTCGACCACGGCGACTGAGTGTCGGGCCGTCGATTCATGAGAATACTAGTTAGCAAACTGTTGTCCTATAACGACAGGTGGGTGGGTTCTGTGTGCAAAAGGCGTGTTGTATAAAGAACCGGTTGTGCAAGGAACTGGTTGAGTAACGCGCTTCCTGAATCACGCATTCCCTGAGTAAAGAGTTGTTTGCATGACGATGATGATTCCCGAGCTGGGGTTTTACGCCATGGTGATGGCGTTAGCCCTGGCGTTGGTTCAGGCAACCGTCCCGTTGGCTGGCGCTATCTGGCGTCGCCCGCTTTGGATGGCTTTTGCTCAACCCATGGCCTGGGGGCAGTTCATTTTCCTGGCGATTGCCTTCTTCTCCCTGATGGCATGCTTTCTGCTGGATGACTTCAGCGTCGCCTACGTTGTCCAAAACTCTAACTCGCACTTGCCGTGGTACTACAAACTCAGTGCCGTCTGGGGTAGCCATGAGGGCTCGATACTCTTGTGGGTGCTGATTTTGGCGACCTGGGGATTCGCCGTCAGCGTTTTCTCGAGGCGCTTGCCGCGCGACATGCATGCTCGCGTATTGGCCGTGATGGGCTGGATCAGTACCGGGTTTCTGCTCTTCATCGTGCTGACTTCTAACCCGTTTACCAGGTTGCTGCCCAGCGTCCCCGCCGAGGGTAGCGATCTCAACCCGCTGTTGCAGGACTTTGGCCTGATCGTCCACCCACCGATGCTGTACATGGGCTATGTCGGCTTTTCGGTGGTCTTCGCCTTTGCTATCGCAGCCTTGCTCAGCGGTCGTCTGGATGCCGCCTGGACACGCTGGGCACGGCCCTGGACCAATGCCGCTTGGGCGTTCTTGACGGTGGGGGGGTCGCTGGGTAGCTGGTGGGCCTACTACGAGCTTGGCTGGGGTGGTTGGTGGTTCTGGGACCCCGTTGAAAATGCCTCGTTACTGCCCTGGCTTGCTGGCACCGCGCTGATTCACTCGTTGGCCGTGACGGAAAAACGCGGTACGTTCAAGAACTGGACCGCCTTGCTGGCTATATTCACCTTTTCCCTGTCGCTGCTGGGCACCTTTTTGGTGCGCTCAGGTGTGCTGACCTCCGTGCACTCGTTCGCTAACGACCCGCAGCGTGGCATGTTCATTCTAATTCTGTTCGGCATTACCGTGGGCGCGTCGTTGATCATTTTTGCCCTGCGCGCGCCCCGTGTGAAGTCGAGTACTGGCTTCGGCTGGTTCTCGCGAGATGCGTTGCTGCTGATCAACAACATTCTGTTGGTGATCATGGCGGTCACTGTGCTGCTGGGAACACTGTACCCGCTAGTGCTTGATGCACTGAACCTCGGCAAGATCAGTGTTGGTCCACCATACTTCAATGCCTTGTTTGTACCCTTGAGTGCGCTGCTTTGCGTGTTCATGGGGCTAGGGCCGATAGCGCGCTGGAAGCGAATGCCCGGGCGTGAGCTCTATCAGCGGTTGGCTCTGTCGGGGCTGGTTGCGGTGGTGCTGGCCGCCGTCCTGCCGTTGCTTTACGGCGGCGGCTGGAGCCTGAGTGCTTCGCTTGGTCTGCTGCTGGCGCTATGGTTGGTACTGTCGCTGGTACGCGATCTGGTAGACAAGACCCGACCGCGCCAGGGCAACCGCCAGCATGGCGATAAGTCGCGCTGGAAAGGGCGGCTGGTGGCCCTGAAGAAACTGCGGCCTGCCTACTGGGGCATGGTGCTCGGGCATCTCGGGCTGGCGGTGACCATCGTGGGTGTGGTGATGGTGTCGAATTACAGCGTGGAACAGAATGTGCGTCTGGAACCCGGGCAGGATGTCGACGTTGCGGGATACCGCTTTACGATGACCGACTTCAACGAGCGTCAGGGGCCGAACTACGTAGCTGATACGGCGACCATCAAGGTAACACCGTCGGCTGGACAGCCATTCTTCATGTATCCCGAGAAGCGGTTCTACGATGCTTCTGGTATGCCAATGACGGATGTGGCGCTGCGCCCCGGGTTCTTCGGCGATATGTATCTGGCGCTGGGGTCCCAGGTCGAAAACGATGACTGGTCGATGCGCATTCAGCTCAAGCCATTTGTTCGTTGGCTGTGGCTAGGCGGGCTGATCATGGCGTTGGGCGGGGTGATCGCCGTGCTTGACCGTCGTTATCGTCAGCGCACCGCTTCGAGAGATGTTGCGGCCGAGGATACATTGCCAGGTTCGGACGCGTCGGAGGGTAGCTCATCATGAAGCGTCGCCTGTTACTGCTTATTCCGCTGGTGTTGTGCGTAGTGCTGGTGGCTTTTCTCTATCGTGGACTTTCCTCGGACCCTAAATCACGCGATTCGGCATTGATCGACAAAGCGTTTCCGCAATTTCAGCTGTCTTCGCTGGGTGATCCCGACCGTCAGCTCGACCGCTCATTGCTGAAGGGCGAGATCACCGTGGTCAATGTCTGGGGCGAATGGTGCCCAGTATGCAAGAAGGAAATGCCGCAGCTGCATGAGTTGGCCGATAAAGGCGTGCGCGTGGTCGGTGTTGACTATAAAGATACGCGTAGCAAGGGCCATAAGTTTCTGGATACCTATGGCACCCCCTTTGAGGTGTCGATCTTCGATCCGAAGGGCAGTCTGGGCTTCGATCTGGGTGTTTATGGTGCGCCTGAAAGTTTCATCGTCGATGCCAATGGCATCATCCGTTACCACCATACAGGCGCCATTACGCCTGAGGATGTTGATAAAGTCATCCTGCCGGAGGTGGAAAAATGGCAATAGCGCCCTTGCGTTCCATGCAGCTCAAGGGGCTGTGCGTGGTGGTGTTGTGCCTCTTGGTATGGTTGGCGGGGATTGCACAGGCGGCGATCGAGGTCCAATCCTTCGATGATCCCCACCTGAGCGAACGTTATAAGGGCCTCAGCCAGAAGTTGCGTTGCCCGATGTGTCAGAACGAGTCGATTGCAGCTTCCAACTCGCCGATTTCCGCTGATATGCGTGAGCGTGTAGCCAACATGTTGCGTGATGGCGCCAGTAACAAGACGATCAAGCAGACCATGGTGCAGCGATTTGGTGACTACGTGCTGTACAAGCCGCGCTTAGAAGCGCGGACCTGGCTGCTTTGGGGGCTGCCGATAGGCCTCGTGGCACTCGGTGGCGTGATTGTTACAGTCTTCGTGGTGCGCCGCCGGCGCCATACCGAAGAGACTCTGAGTGACAACGAACGTCAGCGTCTCGAGGGGCTCACGTCACGTCACGATAGCACGGATACGCACTCGCGAGACGAACCTTGAGGGTTGATCTACGTGGCCATCATCTCGCCTGCGAGCGCGATGAACGTGAACTATTCAAGGGCTTCGAGCTGAACGTGGTCGATGGCGTGATGCTACGTATCGAGGGGCCTAATGGTAGTGGCAAGACCTCGTTGCTCAAGATGTTGAGTGGGCAACTGCTGCCGGCATCCGGCAAGCTCGAGTGGCATGGCAGGGCCCTTTCTCGAGTGCGCGAGAGCTACTTGTCAGCGCTTTTGTACATTGGTCATACGCCGGGTGTCGGCAAATCGCTGACCGCCCAGGAAAACCTCGAATGGTCGGCGGGGCTGGCGGGTCTGCGCGCCAGCTCGGCGGCGATCAATCAGGCACTGGCCAGTGTGGCACTCTATGGGTTTGAAGATGTACCGGCCAGCCAGCTCTCGGCTGGACAGCAGCGTCGCATTGCGCTGGCGCGTCTCGAGTTGATCGCACGCCCGTTATGGATTCTCGATGAGCCCTTCACCGCACTCGATCGCGAGGGCGTCGCGTGGTTGGAGCAACGACTATTGGCACATCGCGATGCTGGTGGCGCAGTAATCATGACCACGCATCATGCGTTTCGCGCCGACGACGGCGTGCAGACGATGCGCTTGGGAGTGCTCCATGACGAGGCATGAACCACAAGCGGCGTTGGCGCCACGGGGGATGCTATGGGCCTGCACGCTGCAGATGCGCCGCGAATTGTCAATCGCACGGCGTCGCGGAGGGGAATGGGTCAACCCGTTATTCTTCCAGAGCCTGGTGATCGTTTTGTTTCCGCTGGGCATTTCGCCGAAGCCTGAGCTACTGGCGACCATCGCACCGGGTCTACTCTGGGTCACTGCACTGTTGGCGATGCTGTTGTCGCTGGATGCCCTTTTTCGGACTGATTTCGCTGACGGTAGCCTTGAGCAAATGATGGTGTCGTCGCAGCCGCTGCCGGTACTCTGCCTGGCCAAGACTCTCGCCCACTGGCTTCTGACCGGGGTACCCCTGGCGTTGTTAGCTCCGCTATTGGGCCTGATGCTTTCGTTGCCGTTGTCCGGGATTGTCACCCTGATCATTGCACTATTGCTGGGATCGGCAACGTTCAGCCTGGTGGGCGCAATAGGAGCTGCGTTAACCGTGAGTTTACCCAGGGGAGGCGTGCTGCTGTCATTGCTCATTCTTCCATTTTATATACCGGTACTGATCTTTGGTGCGGGGGCCGTGAATCGGGCGATACTGGGCGACCCGGTGGCCGCGCCACTGGCCATATTGGGTGCCATGCTGGCGCTAGCACTGGCGGGTGCACCATTCGCCATTGCGGGTGCCTTACGGATTAGTGTTAACGGCTGATGCCGGCAGGCGTAATGAACGCGTTGGGGGCAAGTAAATCGGAATGTGGACATTTATACACAAGCTGGGGTCGCCGAAGTGGTCCTATCAGTTGTGCGGACGCCTGCAGCCCTGCTTCTGGGTTGCCGCCGTCCTGTTGCTCGCCGTGGGGAGTGTGTGGTCACTGATCTTCTCGCCGCCCGACTATCAGATGGGCGATAGCTACCGGATCATTGATGTGCATGTGCCGGCCGCGATACTGGCGCAGAGTGTCTTCGTGACCATGGCGGTGGCCTCTGTCGTGTTCCTGGTCTGGAGAATCAAGGTCGCCGATATGGCGGCTCGGGTCATAGCGCCGTTTGGCGCGGCAATGACGTTTCTGGGCCTGTTCAGCGGCGCCCTATGGGGTATTCCGACCTGGGGCACCTGGTGGACCTGGGACGCACGCCTGACGTCCATGCTGATTCAGCTGTTTATCTACATCGGCGTGATCGCGTTGCGGAGTGCCTTTAGCAGTACGGAGCAGGGCGCCAAGGCAGCGGCCGTGCTCACCTTGGTGGGGGTCGTGAATATTCCGATCATCAAGTATTCGGTCGTGTGGTGGAATACCCTGCATCAACCGGCGACCTTCACCCTAGGGGACCGTCCGGCAATGGCCGCCAGTATGTGGATGCCATTGCTGCTGATGGTGTTGGGTTTCTATTGTTTTTTCATTGCGTTGACGCTCTATCGACTACGTAGCGAGATCCTCAAACGTGAATCGCGCACCCGCTGGGTGCAGGAGCTCGTAAAGTGAGTGACGGAGTTGCAAGAGAGAGAAAAGTGGGCGAGCAAGCGTTGGCAGGTGGCGCATACGCTAGTGGCGCCATGATGAAAGTGCTGTTCAAGCCGGAAAAGCGCCATGAGGAGTACCTATGACCGCCCTATGGATAGGCATTGGCCTGCTCTCGCTGCTGGCGGTTGTATTACTCGTATGGCCACTATGGCGTGCCACAGGCCTGCGCAAGTCTCAGCTTACTGCGGAGTCGGAGGATCGCCACAATGCCGAGAATGTAGCGATCTATCGTCAACGGCTGGCAGCGCTGGAAGAGTCACTGGCGGCGAATGAGATCGATCGTGAACGCTTCAACGCGGATAGCCGGGAGCTCGAACGCCGGCTGCTTGAAGATGCCGATACTCAGCACCAGCGTCCCCTGGCTATGTCGACCACGGGGCGCTGGTTGTTGCCGGTCGTGGTGGTCTGCGTGATCGGCGGCTCGCTGTTGGCGTATCAGCATTTGGGCGCCAGTGAGAACCTGGCACTCTATGAGACGGTGCAGTCCTTGCAGGATGCGCCCTTGAAGCGTCAACAAGCCAAGCTTGAGGCGATGACCAGACGCCAACCGCAGAACCCGGAGGTCTGGGCCCAGCTCTACCCGGTCTATCGCGACAGTAATCAGTACGCCAAAGCGGCGGATGTGGCCGAGAAACTCATCGACATCAAGGGACGCCAGCCATCGCTGCTGGGGCATTTGGCCCAGGCCGAATTCTTGGCGGCACAACGCACCATCACCGCGCGAGTCCAGTCGCTGCTTGATGAGGCATTGAAGCTCGATCCAAGGCAGCCGGTGGCCAACGAGGTGCTGGGCATCGCGGCATTTGATCATGAGCGTTACGGTGAAGCGATTAGCCATTGGCGTAAGTCGATTGCCGGCTATCAGGATCCCCAGGCCATCAAGGCGTTGAAGCGAGTCATCGGCATTGCCCAGCAACGAATGGATGATACGGGTGGCAAAGCAGTGCAGGCGAGCCTGCGCGTCAAGTTGGCGTTGGACCCACGCCTGACCGACCGGTTTGCGGCCGACACCAGTGTGTTTCTAGTAGCCCGCGATCCCGATAGTGACGGCTCGCCATTGGCAGTTATCCGCACTACGTTGGGCAATTTGCCGCAGGCACTGACTCTGAGTGATGCTAATGCCATGATGCCAAACCGCAAGCTTTCTCAGGCAGAGCATGTGGAGCTGATCGCACGTGTGTCTGCCAGCGGTCAGGCCAAGCCCCACCCCGGCGATCTATACGGCACCCTCAGCGATGTCGACGTCAGTAGCTCCGATCGGCGGTTACTGGTGATCGACAGCGTGGTCTCCGCTCAATAAATGCAAATCCGGGAATCCTGATATGGCTTTCGACTCTTTCCATGGCTTTCTTACCATGCACGGCTATGCAGAATATGTCTGGCCGGCCTGGGGCATGGCCGTATTGTTAATGTCCGGTCTGGTGACGGCGGCACGCAGTGAGCGCCGTCGGCTGATCGCTCGGCTTAAGCGCCGCCAACGACAGGCGGATGAGGCATGAAGGTACAGCGCAAACGTCGTTTGATACTCGTGATCGGGGTGATCGGATTAGTGGCGATTGCCGCGGGGCTGACACTCTATGCGCTGCGCTCCAACATCAACCTGTTTTTTACACCCGCCGAGGTGGCAGCAGGGAAAGCACCTTATGGACGTACGATGCGTATTGGGGGGATAGTCAAGGAGGACAGTGTCGTTCGTGAGAGCGATTCGCTGGAGGTTTCCTTCGTTGTCACCGATTTCGCCGAAGATGTCAGCGTTCGTTACGATGACATCTTGCCGGACCTATTTCGGGAAGGTCAGGGGGTGGTCGTGATTGGCAGATTGCACGATAACGGGAAGTTCATGGCTCAAAAGGTGCTTGCCAAGCATGATGAGAAGTACATGCCCCCTGAGGTGGCCGAGGCGCTGGAAGCTACAGGTAATTTGCCTGATAGAAGTGGAAAAACTTCAGGATAGCTTTCTGGAAATCCTAGATTCATAGAATAACTGCAGCACTTTGGGCCGCCAGGTAGCGGCAGGAAAGCCAGCGGCAGATCTTCAGAGTGCTTGGCATTCACAGCAGCACCGCCAGTCGCGAGTTGCGTCGTAATTCGAAGCTGTTAAACAAGTGGCGGAGCGGGGTTATCCCGTCGCCGAGATCGCCGCCCGGTCGGTCGCCCGCTATCGGCTATTCTCCGGACGATGGCCCTTACATCCATGGGGGTGACGCTCTCCAAGGTGAGGTTGCCAATAGAGGGTGCAATGTCCTTTTCAAAGATGCGCTTCGGTATATGAGGGTGCTTGAGGCGTTTCTCCAGATCCTGATGCCAGTCGCTGAACAGGTCCTGGACGGTATGGATGGTGGCCTTTTCCTCACGCTTGCGCTCTTCAATAGGATCGACCCCGTTGCGGATGATCCGCTGAGCTTCTACAGCTCGCTCGCGAGCTTTAGCCAACGAAAGGTCCGCGTATTTGTCCAGTGTCAATTCACGCCGCTTTCCGGCTAACGTATATCGAAGCATCCAGTAGGGCGCACCCTTCCGGGGGAGCATCAAGTACAGGCCATCGCTGTAGCGTCCCGGTGTCACCGTCCTTGATCAGAGCCTGGACCTTCCTGGCAGTAAAAATCCCCATCATTCTTTCCTGCAGCTGTTTATAGAAAAAACAATAACTTATTTTCTTTAATGGATGAGCGTGGACATTACTCAATATTCTGCACCTGCTCCCGCATCTGTTCGATCAACACCTTCAGCTCCACTGCGCAGCGGGTGGTGTCGGCGACGATGGATTTCGAGGAGAGGGTGTTGGCTTCACGGTTGAGTTCCTGCATCAGGAAGTCGAGGCGGCGACCGACGGGGCCCTTTTGCGTGAGCTGACGTTCGACTTCGGCTACGTGGGTCTCGAGCCGGTCGAGTTCTTCGGCGACATCGGCCTTCTGGGCGAGCAGGGCAATTTCGGTCTCGATGCGCTGGGGATCGAGCTCGGCCTTGAAGGCAGTCAGACGCTCGACTAGTTGCTGGCGCTGGCGTTCCAGAATCTCGGGCAGGTGGGCGCGGACCTCGGCGACCACGGCGCGCATGCCCTCTAGCCGATCGCGGATCAACTGCGCGAGGCGTTCGCCTTCGTGGGCGCGGCCGGCGATCAGGTCGTTCAGCGCGGCATCGAAAAGTGCGTGCGCAGCGTGCTGGACACGTTCGAGGTCGAGTCCGTCACTTTCGAGCACGCCGGGGTGATCGAGCAGTGCCAGGGCATCGGGCATGGCGGCATCGGGTACCTGTGCGCGTACCGTATCCAGTGCCTGGGCCAGGGTGGCCAGGCGTGTCTCGTTGACGCGGAGCGTGGTGTTGCCGTGGGCCGGTTCGAAGCGCAGGGTGCATTCGACCTTGCCGCGTGAGAGGCGCTTGCGCAACGCATCGCGATAATGCGGCTCAAGGTCGCGCAGATTATCCGGCAGGCGGAAATGCGGTTCCAGGTAACGCTGGTTCACCGAGCGCAACTCGAGCTGCAAGCTGCCCCAGTCGGCGTCCTGTGTCTGCCGGGTGAAGGCGGTCATGCTGTAAGCCATGCGATTCTCCTGCGCTGCGAAGCCATTCTTTAATCCTGCAGTCTAACCGATTCACGGTCCGCTTGAGGCCCGCTTGAGTGTAGAATGCGCGGATTGCTGCGGCGTGGCCGCGACTTGATTGTTCCGAACCTGGTTTTTTCGATCGACGATGCAGAGAGGTGGTATGCGCCCGAGTGGACGACAGCCCGATCAACCCCGCGAGATTACGCTCGAGCGGGACTATACGCGCCATGCGGAAGGTTCCGTATTGGTGAGCTTTGGTGATACCAAGGTGCTGTGCAATGCCAGCGTCGAAGCCGGCGTACCGCGCTGGCTGCGCGGTAAGCATCAGGGGTGGGTTACTGCGGAATACGGTATGCTGCCGCGCGCCACGCATACGCGCGGTGGGCGCGAGGCCACGCGCGGCAAGCAGGGTGGTCGCACGCTGGAGATTCAGCGCTTGATCGGCCGTTCGCTGCGCACGGTGGTGGATCTCAAGAAACTCGGCGAATTCACGATCACCGTGGATTGCGACGTGATCCAGGCCGATGGCGGTACACGCACGGCGTCGATCACCGGCGGCTGCGTGGCGCTGGTGGACGCGATCCATCACCTGCAGCGCGAGAAGCTGATCAAGAAGGATCCCTTCAAGCAATTGGTGAGCTCGGTGTCGGTGGGCATCTTCAAGGGCCAGCCGGTGGTGGATCTCGACTATCCCGAGGACAGCACGGCAGGCACCGACATGAACGTGGTCATGGCCGAAGATGGCGGTTTGATCGAGGTCCAGGGCACCGCCGAAACGGCGACGTTCACCCGTCAGGAGCTCAATGCGATGCTCGATCTGGCCGAAGGCGCCGGAAGTAAGCTGTTCGCCCATCAGCGCGAGGCGCTGGGCTTTCGCGACTGATCGCGGACGCTAGCATGCGGCAAGAACGCACGACGCCGGCCTGGGGCCGGCGTCATCATTTGCGCGGGACCGGCGACGTTACAGGTCGAGATCGTACTCGACGATGAGCGGCGCGAATTCAGAGAAAGTGGCGTCGCGGTCGATCCAGGCATCCACCACGTGGCGGCGGAAGTCGGGGCCGACGATCTGATAGTCGAGGCGCCAGCCTTCCTGACGCATGCGAGGCACGTCCTGATCGAGCTTGGGCCACCAGGTATACTGGCTGGCATCGCGATTGACCTCGCGGAAGGTATCGATATAGCCCATCGGCCCGAAAACCTGATCCATCCACGCACGCTCTTCGGGACGAAAGCCAGGGGTAGTCTGATTATCGGCCCAGTTGGCAAGATCGATGGTCTTGTGCGCGATGTGCCAAGTACCGCAGATGATGTACTCGCGGCGCTTTTTGATCATCTTGTTGAGATATTCCTGATACTGGCTCATGAAGGACTGCTTGGCCTCCATGTCGCTGCCGTCGGGCATCAGGAAGCTGGCGATGCTGAAGCGGTCGTAATCGGCCTGCAGGAAGCGCGCTTCGTTATCGCACTGGGGAAAGCCCAGCCCGTACATGATGGCCTTGGGAATCTTGCGGCAATAAAGTCCTACACCCGAGAAACCGTCTTCCTCGGCATCCAGGAAATAGCCTTCGTATCCCTCGGGGAAAAGAATGCTGTCGTCGAGTTCGAAGCTTTTGGCCTTGAGGTTCTGGACGCAGATGACGTCGGCGTCCTGGTTGGCCAGCCAGTCGAGAAACCCCCTCCCGACCGCTTCGCGGATTCCGTTGACATTGATGCTGGCGATTTTCATACATGGCCCCTTTTTCGTCGCGCGTGTATGATACCTGAGCTTTCGACGTTTAGGTAAATGTGTAATAGCGATCAGGGTGATAGGGAGTCCGGCGTGACCGCGCAACTGCAACCATATCAGCAGGAGTTCATCGAATTCGCCATCGAAGAAGGCGTGCTCAAGTTCGGTGAATTCACCCTCAAGTCCGGGCGGGTCAGCCCCTATTTCTTCAACGCCGGTCTGTTCAAGAGCGGCCGAGCCCTGGCGTGTCTGGGCCGCTTCTATGCGCAGGCCATCGCGCATAGCGGTATTGAAGCGGATGTGCTCTTCGGCCCCGCCTACAAGGGCATCCCGCTTGCTACGACCACAGCCGTGGCACTGGCCGACCATCATGACCGCGACTTGCCGTTCGCGTTCAACCGCAAGGAAGCCAAGGACCACGGCGAAGGCGGCAACATCGTCGGCGCTGCGCTCGCCGGGCGGGTGCTGATCATCGACGACGTCATCACTGCGGGTACTGCGATCCGCGAGGTCATGGACCTGATCGATGCCGCCGATGCCCAGGCGGCGGGCGTGGTCATCGCCCTCGATCGTCAGGAGTGCGGCCAGGCCGAAGAGGGCGTTCAGCGCCGCAGCGCCATCCAAGAGGTCGAGGCACGCTACGCCATGCCGGTCGTGAGTATCGTCACGCTCGACCAGGTGCTGATCTATCTCGAAACCCATG
Organism: Chromohalobacter sp. 48-RD10; assembly: GCF_029889785.1. Classification (NCBI taxonomy): domain Bacteria; kingdom Pseudomonadati; phylum Pseudomonadota; class Gammaproteobacteria; order Oceanospirillales; family Halomonadaceae; genus Chromohalobacter; species Chromohalobacter sp. 48-RD10. Next base: position 126,059 of record NZ_JARANX010000003.1, read on the forward strand.
CCGGTGACGATCTCAAGCCTCATGCCGAGGCCATTCGTGCGTATCGTGATCGATACGGTGTGCGGCTCGACGGATAAGGTTTGAAAACGGCGTTTTTAAACTGATGCGATTATGCCATAGTGATGGCAGTGTTCACCATTTTTTGCGGGAGTACCTCATGATCAAGTCACTCGGTTTCGCGCTCACCTCCGCCGGCCTCCTGCTGGCCAGCCAGCAGGCCATGGCGCTCAGCGCTTCCGCCAACGCGGGTGCTGATTCACAGGGGATCGAGGCGAGCCAGAGCATCTTCCCTACCCTGCGCGCTAGTGTCGGCTACTTCACCTCGGACGATAGCGGTCATGACGCGGACGCTTATTCCGGGTCGTTGATGTTTTCGCCCTATCTGCCGCTGGTCGATCTCTCGGTGGGCGCGCGCTATCAATACCAGGACACGCACTTCGGCGACGGTGGTGGCGTCGGGCTCGGCGGTTCGGCCTACGTCGATACGCCGATTCCGCTGACCTCGGTGGGCGGCTACGGCTTTTATACGCCGGACGGCCTGAGCCACGGCGACATCGAGAAGAGCTACGAGTACGGTGCCCAGGCCCGCGTCAACGTTGTCTCGCAGACATACCTTTATGGCGGCTATCGCTACTATCGCACCGACTTCGATGAGAGCGGCGAGCATACACTCGATAGCGGGCCGGTTCTGGGTGTCAGCGTCGGCTTTTAAGGGCGTCCCGGCTGCGCCGTTGGCTGTAAGCCATAAGCTTTAAGCTGGAAGAAAGATCAACAGCACAATCTGTGGCTACGAGCTACGAGCTACGAGCTACGAGCTACGAGCTACGAGCTACGAGCTACGAGCGTTGGCGCCGGCCCCGGGCGCTACAAAGAATATTTGAGCGTCGGTTCCGAGGCGCTGCAGAAAGAATATCGGCGTCCCATTCGGGGCGCCGATTGCGTATCATGCAGGCACATCGCCGCCATTGGCAGAGTGATCCTCATGCTCGATATCGTACTCTTTGAGCCTGAAATTCCGCCCAACACGGGCAATCTCATCCGTTTGTGCGCCAACACCGGCTTTCGTCTTCATCTCATCGAGCCGCTGGGCTTCGCGCTCGACGACAAACGTCTGCGTCGCGCCGGGCTCGATTATCACGAGTGGGCGCGGGTCAAGGTGCATGCCGACTGGGATGCCTTCCTGGAAAGCGTGCAGCCAGCGCGCGTGCTGGCGGTGTCCACGCGTGGTCGCACCGGGTATCACGACGTCGCCTATCGGGAAGGCGATGCGCTGGTCTTCGGTCCCGAAACTCGCGGTCTCCCGCAGACGATGCTGGAGGCTCTGCCGGAAGCGCAACGTCTGCGCATCCCCATGCTGCCGGATAGCCGTAGCCTGAACCTCTCCAACGCCTGCGCGATCCTGGTCTATGAGGCCTGGCGTCAGCTCGAGTTCACCGGGGCCGCCCCCGTGGCGGGCGTGAATGCGACGGAAACGGTTCACGCATGAGTCTCCCCATCTCAATCCATAAGCGCATTGCCGGCCTCAATCCGCGCCAGCAGGAAGCGGTTCGTTATATCGATGGCCCGTGCCTGGTGCTGGCGGGTGCCGGGTCAGGCAAGACCAGCGTGATCACTACCAAGATCGCTTATCTGGTGCAGGAATGCGGGATGAGCGCGCGCAAGATCGCGGCGGTGACCTTCACCAACAAGGCGGCGCGCGAGATGAAGGAGCGCGTGGGGGAGATGCTCAAGGGACGCGAGGGCCACGGCTTGACGGTGTCGACCTTCCACACCCTGGGGCTCAATATCATTCGTGGCGAATTGAAGACGCTGGGCTACAAACCGGGCTTTTCGCTGTTTGACCCCGAGGATGCCAAGGCACTGCTGCGCGACTTGATGCAGAAGGAAGCGGATACCGACGCCGAGCAGATCAACGCGGTGCAGAGCCAGATCTCGCAGTGGAAGAACGATCTGGTGTTACCGGGGCAGGCGATTTCCCATGCTGCGGATGAGGACGCGCAGTACGCGGCACGGGTGTACGAAGCCTATAACCGCCACCTCAAGGCCTACAATGCCGTCGACTTCGACGACCTGATCCTGCTGCCGGTGGTCCTGCTGCGCGACAATCCCGACGCCTTGGCCCGCTGGCAACGTAAGATCCACTACATGCTGGTCGACGAGTATCAGGACACTAACGTCAGCCAGTATCAGTTGGTCAAATTGCTGATGGCCGAGCGCGCCACCTTCACCGTGGTCGGCGACGACGATCAGTCGATCTACGCCTGGCGCGGGGCGCGGCCCGAGAACCTGGTGACGCTGGGCGAGGACTTTGCGCGTCTCAACGTGATCAAGCTGGAGCAGAACTATCGCTCCACCGGGATCATCCTGCGCGCGGCGAATACGCTGATTGGCCACAATCCCCACGTCTATGAAAAGACGCTGTGGTCGGAGATGGGCCAGGGCCATGCCATTCGCGTCATCGTCAATCGCCACGAGGAAGCCGAGGCCGAGCGCGTGGCCAGCGAGATCCTCACCCGGCGCATCAAGGAGCGCGCCGAGTGGCGCGACTTCGCCGTACTGTATCGCGGCAACTTCCAGGCACGACTGCTGGAACTCAAGCTCCAGCATTACCAGATTCCCTACAAGCTCTCCGGCGGCACGTCGTTCTTCTCGCGCAATGAGATCAAGGACGCAATGGCGTATCTGCGCTTGCTGATCAACCCCGGCGACGACAACGCCTTCCTGCGTATCGTCAACGTGCCGCGTCGCGAGGTCGGCCCCGGGACGCTGGAAAAGCTTGCCAACTACGCCACCGAGCGGCATGTATCCTTGTTCGCCGCCTGCCACGAAATCGGTCTCGAACAGGTCCTGCCGACGCGTGCCGTGGAGCGCCTGTCGCGCTTCACGCACTTCATCGACGGGGTGCGCCGGCGCATGGACCAAGGCGACGCTATCGCGGCGATTCGCGAAATGCTGCATGACATGGATTACGAAGCCTGGCTGTTCCAGAACGCCAGCGCCCCGACCGTCGCCGAGCGGCGCATGGCCAATGTGTGGACGCTAGTCGACCAGCTCGAGAAGTCGATGCACCGGGACGACGAAGATGGCGAGGCCTCCGAGGAGACCGACGACGTACAGTCGGCCATATCGCGCCTGGTGCTGCGCGATATCCTCGAGCAACAAGCCGAGGAAGACGACTCCGACCGGGTGCAGCTACTCACCATGCATGCCTCCAAGGGGTTGGAGTTCCCCCACGTTTATCTGATGGGGCTGGAGGAAGACTTACTGCCGCATCGTAACGCGATCGAGACGGGCACCATCGAAGAAGAACGCCGCCTTGCCTATGTCGGCATCACCCGCGCGCGGCGCACGCTAACCCTGACGTTGGCCCGTCAGCGCAAGACCTACGGCGAGCTGCTGGATTGCACCCCCAGCCGCTTCCTCGAGGAACTTCCGCCGGATGACCTGGAATGGGAAGGGCGCGCCGACAAGGAAGACCCCGAGAAAAAGCAGGCGCGCGGCCAGGACGCCCTGGCGGGTATCCGTTCGCTGTTGGGATAGTGCGCCATCACCTAAAAGATCAATGCATCACTGATGGAGCCTTTTATGAACCCGCACGCCCTGCGCTCTCTTCTATTCGTGCCGGCCACTCGGCCGGATCGCATCGCCAAGGCCTTGGCTAGCGCGGCGGATGCCATCATCGTCGATCTAGAAGACGCCGTCGCCGACAGTGACAAGGCCAACGCTCGAGATACGCTCGAGGCATTCCTGGCGGATAATCCTCAGGCTTCGCTCATAGTGCGCGTCAATGCTCCTGGCTCTCCGCACCATGCCCCCGATCTGTCGCTATGCGCGCGCCAGGCGGCCATCACGCAGCTGCTCGTGCCCAAGGCCGAATCCTGCCAGGCACTGGCAAAGGCCGCTGCCTGCGACAAGCCGCTTTGGCTGCAGATCGAAACCGCACAAGGCCTGTTGGCGTTGCCCAGCCTGGCGGGTATGGCAGGTGTCGAGCGGTTGAGTTTTGGGGTCCTGGATATGATCACCGAGCTGGGGCTGACGCCCGACACGCCGGGCGCTCGGCAAATGCTCGATCAGGGGCGTTATCAACTGGTGGTCCATTCGCGTGCCGCGGGCCTGGCCGCGCCGCTCGAAAGCCCTCATCCCGCCATCGACGACACGGCTGCCGTGGCGCAAACGGCCGTTCACGCCAAGGAGATGGGCTTCGCCGGTATGCTATGCATTCATCCCCGGCAGTTGCCCGCCATCAATCAAGCGTTTTCCCCCAGCGAGGCCGACCTCGCCTGGGCCAGGCAAGTGGTCGACGGTGCCAGCCACCAGGCAGGCGCGTTCAGTGTCGAAGGTCAGATGGTCGACGCGCCGGTCATCTGCCGCGCCCAAGGCATCCTCGCCAAGCACGAAGCGGGCGTTCGCGGTGGACAACCCCTGTCCTGACGCAGTAGGATATGTCGCGTTCCGCCCTTAGCTCAGCTGGATAGAGCGTTGCCCTCCGGAGGCAAAGGTCGAAGGTTCGAATCCTTCAGGGCGGGCCACGAATCGATGCAAAGCCCGCGAGTTCTCTCGCGGGCTTTTTCGTTTTTAGCCTCGCCATTTGTAACCACTCTGGTAATCACTCGCTGCAAAGCTCGGCACTTGAAAGCCACTCCTTGGCCATACTGATCGTCGCATTGGTCGAGGCCAGCCATACCTCGACAGTTCCCTCGACGCTTCACGCAGCGGATGACCACGCCTCACATTTGGGGACAGCCTTTTCTCCATTTGGAATGGATCAATACCTGAGCCCAGCTCCGCCGATGCTGAGCTCTGGTGGAAACCGTGCTGGAAACCTCGACCGTCATGCAGATTTGCATATCGCCCAGCGGGCCTTACTCGGAGTCATCCTCTTGCCCTGGGCAGGCGACGGCGGGCGAAGGAACTTTCCTCTTGTGTCACGTATAGTGAAGCTATACGCTTTTCATATGATCAAGAGCTTCCGACACAAGGGCCTGCGCAAGTTCTTCGAGACCGGCTCAACTGCCGGCATCCAGGCCAAGCACGCGACCAAGCTGCAAATCCAGCTCACCGCGCTGGATAGCGCGAAATGCCCCGAAGACATGAATGCGCCAGGCTGGAAGCTGCATCCGCTCAAGGGCAACTTGCGCGGACACTGGACTATCACCGTCAACGGGAACTGGCGACTCACATTCACCTTCGATGGCGAGAATGCCATCTTGGTGGACTATCAGGATTACCACTAGGAGGTCGCATGAACCGCATGCACAACCCCGCGCACCCAGGTGCCGTGTTGCGCGAGTACATCGGCGATATCTCAGTCACCGAGGCTGCCAAGCGCCTGGGTGTAACGCGTGCCGCGCTTTCTCGCATTCTCAACGGCAATGCCGGTATTTCGGCAGATATGGCGCTGCGACTTGAGAAGGCCCTTGGCACCAGTGCCGAGATGTGGCTGGAGATGCAACTCAAGCACGAGCTGTGGCAAGCGTTACAACTCCCCCGTGCTCACGTAGAACCTTTGCACGCAGCAAGCTGACAGCCCGACCGGCTCGCCGCCGCACTCACTTCGCCGTAGCGGGAGTGATGATCCTTAGTGGCGGGGCTAGCCCTGGTATTCACAGAGCTTTCGATTTGAGCCCATGCGAGACGATTGCTGTAGCAACCCCTCAACCTCGGAACCGGAACAGCCAAACCTTTCCCAAGCCTCTTGGCATGCTGTGTCTGAATGATCCACCACGTAGAACAAGCCATCCTGATAGCCGCCACCATCACGGATAGGTTCGTTCCGGCTCGAGTTCACCTTATCCTCCGTATCGAGGCGCATTTGAAGGGTGTTGCAAGATCCGGCAGCCTGGAGCGCGAAGCCAAATTGCTCAGGTGTCGGCGCATTACTAGCCATCGCCGAGCCACATCCTGCGAGTGCTACCATTAGCACTGCTGACCACTTCTTCATGATTCACCCTGCCGACTCAAGATAAAAGAGTAGTCACTGACTGTTTGGGCTGCTTTATCCATACCGCTATCAACCATACCGTACTCTTGAGAGGGGTCATCCATATCTCGCGGGCTTTTTTCGTTTTCAGCGCTTGCCTTTATGCTGTCGAGTGACGTCTCACTCGGCTACGTCCAGACGCACCATGTGATAACTCAGCGGTGCGACCTTGCCCTCGAGTGTCGTGCCAGCGACGCTGAGCCCCTGGCCGGGCGTCGGCCGAATATGATCGGGGCGCTCGGCGGTGTTGGCTGCCTTCATGTCAGGATAATCGATGCTCTGATGATCCATGATCCGGCAAGACGTGAAACCGCCCAGGTCGACATCGAACGCGAGTGAATCGCTGGGATGGCGATTGATGATGAATAGAGTGATGGCCGCGTGCGCTTCGTCGTGAACGGCGGACACGTCCAGATAAGGGACGTCACCGAGCTCATCCACCGGATAGGTGGGGCTGTCGACGGCCAGCTGTAGGGCCTTGCCGCGACCGAAGCGGGAGGCGAAATACAGCGGATAGAAGATCGTCTGGCGCCAGGCGCCGCCATCGCTTTCGGTCATGATTGGGGCGATGACGTTGACCAACTGAGCGATGCAGGCGATACGCACGCGGTCGGAACGCCGGATGAAGGTATTGAGCACGCAGCCGATCAGCAGCGCATCCTCGACGTTGTAGGCGTCTTCGAGGATCGCCGGTGCGAAGGGCCAGTCATTGCCCTGCAGGATGCGCTTGTCGCGCTCGGTGCTGTGATACCAGACGTTCCACTCATCGAAGCAGATGTGCACATCTTTGGTGGAGCGCTTCTTGGCCTTGATGTAGTCGATCACGCCGGCAATCGAGCCGATATAACGGTCGAGCTTTTCGCTGAGTGCCAGGTAGCTGCCCAGGTCGTCGGCATAGTTGGTGAAGTACATGTGCAGCGAGATGTGGTCGACCGTTTCGTAGCAGTGGTCGAGCACGGTCGCTTCCCATTCGGGATAACTGGCCATGTCGGGGTTGGAGGAGCCGCAGGCGACCAGTTCGAGACTGCTGTCGTAGGCCTTCAGCGCCTTGCCGGTCTCGTTGGCGAGGTGGCCGTATTCATCGGCATTCTTGTGACCGACCTGCCAGGGGCCGTCCATCTCGTTGCCCAGGCACCACAACTTGACGTCCCAGGGTTCCTGGCGTCCGTTGCGAATCCGCAGATCGCTCCAGGCGCTGCCCCCGGGATGGTTGACGTATTCGAGGAAGTTGCGGGCGGCGTCGATACCGCGTGAGCCGAGATTGACCGCCAGCATCATGTCGATGCCGGCCAGCTCGCACCAGTCGGCGAATTCGTGAATGCCGACTTGGTTGGACTCGCGACTGTGCCAGGCTAAGTCGAGCCGTACCGGGCGTTCCTCACGCGGGCCGATACCATCTTCCCAGTTGTAGGCAGAGACGAAGTTGCCGCCCGGATAGCGCACGATAGGCGGCGCAAGTTCCTTGACCATGCCCAGCACGTCGCGGCGGAAACTATTGTCGTCTGCCTTGGGGTGGCCGGGCTCGTAGATGCCGCTATAGATGGCTCGGCCCATGTGTTCGAGGAAGGCGCCGTAGAGGCGGTCGTCGATCTCGCTGATAACGAAGTTGCGGTGCAGGGTGACGCGAGTATGCATGATGATCCCCTTGGCTTATGTTCGGGAAAAGGCGGAACCGCTGGCGGTAGAAGTAGACACATCAATGTCGTTTTGTTCGCCCTTGCGGGACTCAAGGTCATGACGAATATCATCCATTGCACGGTCATCAAGGCCGAAGAGCCAAATGGCAATAGCGAGCACGAAACTGATAGCGGCAGGGATGAGTGTCAGCATTAAACTGATGGCGTTGAGGGCACTTGCGCTTTGCTGATCGACACCCGCTTGGTAACCGCCCCAGGACAGCAGGAAACCAATCATTCCACCTGAAAAAGCAAGTCCTAGCTTGAGGAAGAACAAATTGCCGGCGAAGGAGACGCCGGTGTTACGCGTACCGGTTTTCCACTCACCATAATCCTCGGCGTCAGCCATCAATGCCCAAGAGATCGGTGTACCGATGCCGTGCATGAAGTTGACGATAATGAACAGTACGGTGGCTAGAAGCATCCAGCTACCTGGTACTAAGTACAGCAGTACTGAGGCGAGAATCAGCGCGCAGGTGCTGGCCAGGAAGACGCGGCGCTTGCTGAAACGATTGCTGAACCAGGTCGAAATGGCGGTGCCGGCGATCTTGCCGACGACGCCAGAGGTCACGAATACGGAAATGCCGGTAGCACCTAGGCCCAACACGTAGGTGGCGAAGTAGATCGCCGCGCCTTGACGCAGGAAAAACTGCAATGCCTGCAGGAAGGTTATGCCCAGGATGATCCGCCATTTCTCGTTCTTGGCTAACGCCTTGAGCGTTGTCATCAGGCGCTCCTGCTGCTTGGGGGGTGGTTGGATGCGTTCTCTGACCGTGGTGAAGCAGAAACCGAACATGGCGAGTGCGATTACCGACATGATCGCCATGGTGTACTGAAATCCCTGTGCTTCATCACCGTTGCCTAGCAACTCGACCAATGGCATTAGGCCGCTATTGAGAATCAGGTAGGCCACGCCGACGAGGATAAAGCGCCAGGACTGAAACGATACACGCTCGCGGTGATCGTCGGTGATTACACCACCCAGCGCGCAGTAGGGAATGTTCACAGCCGTATAGAGGAGCGACATCGCAAAGTAGGTGGCGAAGGCGTAGACAATCTTGGCGTTCTCTGACCACTCGGGAGAGGTGAACATCAGAATGCAAGCGGCGGCCAAGGGCACGGGGATAAACAGTATATAGGGGCGGAAACGCCCCCAGCGGCTGCGTGTGCGGTCGGCAAGTGTGCCCATGAGCGGATCGGTGATGGCATCCACGAAGCGCATGGAAATGAAGATAGTGCCGACGACGGCCGGCGAAATCCCATAGACGTCGGTATAGAAATAGGAGAGATACATGACCACTGCAGCAAAGGTCATGTTATTGCCGGCGTCCCCCATACCGAAACCGATTTTCTCCTTCACGCTGAGCTTGGCGTTACGCATCGCGGGCTCCCGAGGGCTTGTCCTTTATTGAGCTTGCGAAGCGTAGGCGTACTCTTGGTATTCTATCTAATATATGTATTTCTTGTTTTTGATACTTGAAAAGTTATTGGTGAAACGAGAGTGGTCTATGACAAACACTTCTGTATTTAATGCGACCAAAGGCGCGCGACTAAAGTAGTGTCAGATAATGCGTGATTGCTTGCTGCCCCGTCCGTTGCCCTTCGATTCTTGACTGTTGCATTGGCTTGCGCACGCCGCTGGCGCGATTCTGTTATCCTGCCGCCATTCCATCCTTGGCCCTTAACCCGCTATCACGCGCTGCCCATTCGCGCGCATGGCGTGGCCAGCTTCACGACAGGATTTGCCGCCGTGTCCGATTCGCCATCATCCGATTTTGCTACCTTGCCGCTGGCGCCCGCGCTGCTCGCTAACCTGGATTCGTTGGACTATCACGCGATGACGCCGATCCAGGCCGAGAGCCTGCCGGCGATCCTCGACGGACGCGACGTGATCGGTCAGGGCCAGACCGGTTCGGGCAAGACCGCCGCATTCGGCCTGGGGGTGCTCTCCAGGCTCGAGACCAAGACGTTTCGCGTGCAAGGGTTGGTGCTGTGCCCAACCCGTGAGCTGGCGGACCAGGTTGCCGGCGAGCTGCGCCGGTTGGCGCGCGGGCTCGGCAACGTCAAGGTATTGACGCTGTGCGGTGGGGCGCCGCTCAAGCCGCAGCGCGACTCGCTGGAGCACGGCGCGCATGTAGTGGTGGGTACGCCGGGACGGATCGAGGAGCATCTGCGCAAGGGCTCGCTGGCACTCGACGCACTGAGCACGCTGGTGCTGGATGAAGCCGATCGCATGCTGGACATGGGCTTTCAGGCGTCGATCGAAGCGATCGTCGGTCAGGCACCGGTCGCGCGCCAGACGCTGTTGTTCAGTGCCACCTACGGTGCGGGCATTCGGCCCATCGCCGAGCGCATGATGCGCAAGCCGCTCGCCGTCGAGGTCGCTTCGACGCACGATGACACCAGCATCCGCCAGCATTTCTATCGCGTCGCGGACGAAGACGCCCGCGTGCCGGCACTAGAATGCTTGTTGCTCAACATCCGCCCCGAATCCAGCGTGGTGTTCTGTAACACCAAGCGCGAGACTCTGGAGGTGGCTGACGCCCTGAACGCGGCGGGCTTTTCCGCGTTGGCGCTCAACGGCGACCTGGAGCAGCCCGACCGCGACCGTATTCTGGCGATGTTCGCCAACAAGAGCGTGTCGGTCCTGGTCGCCACCGACGTGGCGGCACGCGGGCTGGATATCGATGCGCTGGATGCGGTATTCAATTATCAAATCGCCCGCGAACTCGAGGTGCACGTGCACCGCATCGGACGCACCGGTCGGGCCGGCGGGAGTGGCGTGGCCTGCACGCTGGTCGCCGAGAGCGAATATTACCGGCTCGACAAGCTTGGCGATTTTCTCGGTGAGTCGCTGGCCTGCGAGCCGTTGCCGCCGCTGCGTGGCGACGCGCGTCCGTTCACGCCACGCATGGCGACGCTGCAACTCGGCGCTGGCAAAAAGCAGAAGGTGCGCCCGGGCGACATCCTCGGCGCGTTGACCGGCGAGGGCGGTATCGCCGGCGATCAAGTCGGCAAGATCCAAGTCACCGACCGCAGCGCTTTTGTCGCCGTCGAGCGCAAGGTCGTCCGCGCTGCACTCGATCAACTCGCTAATGGGCGGATCAAGGGACGGTCGTTTCGGGCGCGCCGTGTCACTCGTTAGTCGGGTCTCGTGGGAGCGAATTCATTCGCGGTGCCGAGGCGAGGCTCTGCCGATTATTGGCTCATGCTCTATATAAGGTGATATGAAAGTACCTACACGACTCCAGCCGCTGCTCGAAGATGGACTGATCGACGAAGTCGTCAGCCAGTTGATGAGCGGCAAGGAAGCCCAGGTTTACGTCGTGCGCTGCGGTGACGAGCTGCGTTGTGCCCCAGCTTGGCAAGGTGGCGCTTCGAGCCGGCGCTGCTGAATACCGACTACGGCAAGGAAATCTGGGCGCTTTATGAAGCGGGCGAGTTGCACCCGGATAGCCGGCTCACCGGGCACTTCGAGCCCGATACCTACGATGTTGACGTGATGGAGCTGGTGGCGGTGATCGACGACGCCCGCGAAGAAGCCGAGGAGCGTTGCGAACGTGACGATCTAGAGGACGACGACTGAGTTACCGGCTGGCGCTGGGGGAGGCAGAGGTATCCTGAAGCGCCGAGTATGGTCTCTCCAAGCGTATCGGCCACGCTCTCAAGTAAGCGTTATTTCCGCTGCCACGCCTCGAACCACCTGAGCCCCGCCCGCGTGCCGGCGCGCGGCTTGTACTCGCAGCCGATCCAGCCCGCGAAACCGTCTGCATCCAACTGCTCGAACAGCCATGGATAATTCACTTCGCCCGTATCGGGTTCATGGCGCTCGGGCACGCCGGCGATCTGGATGTGGCCGACGCCCGCGCGATGACGCTGATAGGTGGTCCAGATATCTCCGTCCATGATCTGGGTGTGGTAGAAATCCATCTGCACCTTGACGTTGGGCTCGCCCAGTTCGGCCACGATGGCATGGCCTTCGGCTTGATGATTGAGGAAGTACCCCGGCATGTCGCGGGTATTGATGGGTTCGATCAGCAGCTCGAGGTCGTGTTCGGCGAGGCGACGGGCGGCATGGCGCAGGTTTGCCAAATACACCTCACGCAATGTTTCCCGTGAAACATTCTCGGGCGCCAGCCCCGCCATGGCATGGACGCGAGGACAGCCGAGCGCGATCGCGTAGTGCAACGCGGTTTCGACGCTGTCGCGAAATTCCGCCTCACGTCCCGGTAGGGCGGCGATCCCGCGCTCGCCGGCGTCCCAGTCGCCCGGCGGCAGGTTGAACAGCACTTGTTGCAAGCCATGATGCTTGAGTTCGGCGGCGATGGCGTCGGCCTCGAACGCATAGGGGAAAAGGAACTCGACCCCTTCGAAGCCGCAGGCGGCGGCCTCGGCGAAGCGCTCCATGAAGGGCACCTCATTGAACATCATGGACAGGTTGGCGGCAAAGCGGGGCATGTGGAACTCCTTTCAGGAAATGCTTACCAGCGGGCGCCGAAGGCCTGGCGAAGCTCGTCGATTTCCGCTTCGCCCAGGGTGCGCACGTCGTGCTGGCGTAGCATGAGGTACAGCTTGGCGGTTTCTTCCAGTTCCTCGATGGCGTTACGGGCCGCTTCCAGTGTCTTGCCCGCCACCACGGGCCCATGGTTGGCCAGCAACACTGCGCCATGGGTCTTGGCGTGCTCGCGTAGCGCGTCGCCGAGGGCGGGGTCGCCGGGGCGATAGTAAGGAATCAGCGGCAAACGCCCCACACGCATGACGAAATACGGTGTGATGGGGGGCAGACAGGAGCGTTCATCGAGGCCGTTGAGGCAGGAAACCGCCGCCGAGTGCGTGGCATGCAGGTGAATGATACCGCCGGTATCGGGACGCTGATCGTAGAAGGCGCGATGCAGGAACGATTCCTTGGTGGGTGGCTCGCCGGCGAGCAGGTTGCCGTCCCAGTCCAGTTTGGAAATCGCGCTGGGGTCGAGGGCGCCGAGGCTGGCGTTGGTCGGCGTCATCAGCCAACCGTCATCGAGCTTGGCGCTGATGTTGCCGGAGGTACCCGGCGCCATGCCCAGTAGCCGGAAGGAACGGCCGATCTCGGCAATCTCCTCGCGTAGCCGGTTTTCGGTGGTCGTGGTGCTGATGTGGCTCATGGCAACAGTCCCCATGCCTTGGTCATAAAGTCCTGAGCGCCGAAGTTGCCCGACTTGAGGGTCAACGCCAGCGGTGTCGGTGTGCCAAAGGTGGTGGTCCAGGGCACGCCGGGGTCGATGCTCGGGCCGATGCGCAAGCCTTGCACGCCCAGTGCGTTGACCACGGCGCCGGAGGTTTCGCCTCCCGCCACGAGCAAGCGCCGTACACCATGAGTGTCAACGAGCGCGTGGGCGATCTCGGCCAGGGCGCGTTCGATCAGGGCCCCCGCTTCCGCGACGCCGAGGGCGTCTTGAGCCTTCCGGACGTCCTCCGGCGAGTCGCTGGCGTATAGCAACACTGGGCCGCTATCGAGGTGCTGCTCGGCCAAATGAAGCGCTTTTGCGATGATGCCTTCGAAATCATCGGCCAAGGCCAAGGCGTCGAGGTGATAGCTGGGATAGTGCTCGCGAGCGTGTTCGAGCTGCGCCAGGGTGGCGCGTGAACAGCTGCCGCTGAGAATCGCCTCACGCCCGGCGATGGCGGGTAGCGCATCGGCCTCCCCAGCCGCAGGCAGTCGATCGGCCAAGTTGGCGGGCAGGCCCAGTGCCAGGCCGGAGCCAGCGGTGACCAAAGGCAGATCACGGCAGGCGCGCGCCAGCGTATGCAAGTGTTGGGTATCGATGGCATCACAAATGGCAATGCCCACGCCCGCCGAGCGCAGTGCCTGAATACGGTCCTCGACGGCTTCGACCCCCTCGCTGAGCGTCGCGTAGTTGATCAAGTCGACCCGCTGTCGCGTCTGGGCGCCAAGGACGCGCACCAGGTTGGCATCCGTCATGGGGGTCAGGGGGTGATCCTGCATGCCGCTTTCGTTGAGTGGCACGCCGCCCGCGAACAGGTAGCCGTTGTAGACGCTGCGCTGGTTGGCGGGCAGTGCCGGGCAGGCCACGGTGAAGTCGGTGTCCAGCGCCGTCATCAGCGCGTCGGTGACCGGGCCGATATTGCCTTTGGGCGTCGAGTCGAAGGTCGAGCAGTACTTGAAGTAGAACTGCTCGCAGCCTTGAGCCTGCAGCCACGCCAGCGCCTCGAGTGACTGCGTCACGGCCTCGTCGGCGGGCAGGGTGCGCGACTTGAGGGCGACGACCACGGCATCGACGTCGTCATCCAGCGCCGTCGAGGGGACGCCGATGGTCTGCAGTGTGCGCATGCCGGCACTGACCAGCATGCTCGCCACGTCCGTGGCGCCGGTGAAATCGTCGGCAATACAACCGATGATGGGCATCGTCATTCCTCCTCCCCCGTATTGGCATCGTTGGCCGCGTGAGACGGTAACCCGAACCCCGGGAACGTCTTGATCACGGCGGCGTCATCGTCGCCGCCATGGCCTTGTGCCGAGGCTTGGGTAAACATGCTGAGTGCCTGACTGGTCAGCGGCAGGGGAAACTTGTCGCGATGGGCAGTGTCGTGGACCAGGCCCAGATCCTTGACGAAGATATCCACCGCCGAACGCGGCGCGTAATCGTCCTCGAGAATGTGCGGCACGCGGTTTTCGAACATCCATGAATTGCCGGCGCTCTGGGTAATGACCTCATAAAGTACCTGCGGATCGCAGCCGCCGCGAATGCCGTAGGCCATGGCTTCGGCGGCGGCGGCGATATGCACGCCCGCCAGCAGCTGGTTGACCAGTTTGACCTGCGAGCCTTGCCCCATCGCCTCACCGAGGCGGAAGACCTTGGCGGCGACAGCGTCGAGGACGTCCTCGACGCTGTCGAAGACATCGGCCGGTCCTGAGGCCATGATCGTCAGCGCGCCTTGCGCGGCCTTGGCGGCGCCCCCGGAAATCGGCGCATCGAGCAGTCGCAGGCCGCGGGAGGCGAGCTCGTCGCTCAGGGCGGTGACGGCATCCGGCGCGCAGGTGGCGCACGAGACGATCACGCTGTCGGCCGCCAGGCCGTCGGCGATGCCTTGCGGCCCGAACAGAACCTCACGGGTTTGCGCGGCGTTGACGACCACGCTGATGACCACATCGACGTGGGCGGCCATCTCGGCGGGCGTGGCGACCGCTTGGCCACCGTAGGCCTCGAATGCCTGTCGGGCGTCGGAGCGCAGATCGCACCCCCAGGTGGTGAAACCGGCATCGACCAGTGACGTCGCCATGCCCATACCCATCGACCCCAGGCCGATGATCCCCACGCGTGCGCGCTGTGCTTGTGTCATCTCGCGTCTCCTGTGTCGTTGGTTGGCCCGCTGCTTGCGGTGTCCTCGAGACGTTCCAGCAGATCCACTGGCGCCTGGCGCAGACGCCACTCGGCATGTTCGAGATGACGCCCGGCGGCCTGAGCGGCGGCCTCTTCATCGCCCTGGGCGATGGCATCGACGATCGCTTGATGCTCCTCGATGACCTGCGCCATGAACGTGGCGCGCAGCGATTCGTTGGTCCGCGTCACGGTGATGGCGTGATGCAGGAAGCGGTTGTAGAAGTCGATGATGGCGGTGAAGTGCGTGTTGTTCGAGGCCTCGGCGATGGCGCGATGAAAGGCCATGTCCTGATCGACGCCATCGGTACCGACTTCGACGGCCTCATCGATATCGGCCATGACATTGCGCAGCCGGCGCAATTGGGACGGCGTGCGGCGCTGGGCTGCCAGGCGCGCTGCTTCGACTTCCAGGGCCCGGCGCAGTTCGAGCAGGCGAATGACCGATTGCAGCGACGGGTCGGGAATCGCCAGGCGCAACGCCATGGTGGGCACTTCGGCGACGTAGCTACCGCTGCCGCGACGCGATGTGACCAGGCCCGCGTTGCGCAGCATGGAAATGGCCTCGCGTACCACCGAACGACTGATGCCATAGCGTTCGCCCAGCGTGGCCTCGGTGGGCAGACGTTCGCTGGGGCGCATCTCACCGGTATGGATGGCATGGGTCAGTTGCCGTGCGACCTGCTCCGAGAGTTGGACGCCACGGGTCGGTGGGGTCTCGTGGTTCGTGATCACCGCTGTTTTCTCTCCTTCGCGTGTCGCCGCCAGGCGTGGTGTGGGCCTCGCGGGTGATAGCGCGGGGCGTCTCCGACTAATGGCGATGTTGCCCCGACTGATTTGTCAGACAACATTATAAATAGCGCGGCGGCGACACAATACGTCTTTGGGCCAACGTCGTACTGCCGGTAGGAATTCAAGCGAAGCACCGCTTCGCTCGACCGAGGAGAAGTGAATGCAAGTCATCGTGACCGGAGGGGCCGGTTTTCTCGGCGCGCGCTTGATCCAGGCGCTGCTCGAGGAAGGCCAGCGCATCGAGGGAGAGGCGATTACACGGGTGACGTCGATCGACCTCGCGCCCTGCCCACTCGACGATCCACGCGTCGAGTCATGGGTGGGGGATGTCGCCGACAAGGCATTGATCGAGCGTGCCCTGGGCGAGGATACGCTCGCCGTGTGCCACTTGGCCGCCGTGGTCAGCGCCCAGGCGGAGGCCGATTTCGAGTTGGGCATGCGCGTCAACCTCGAGGCAACGCAGGCCCTGCTCGAGGCCTGTCGTGACCATCCGCGTCGCTTGCGCTTTCTGTTCGCCAGTTCGCTGGCGGTGTTCGGACCCGGGCTGGCACAGCCGGTGCCCGAAGAGGTCGGCCCCCAGCCGCGCTCTTCCTATGGCGCGCAGAAGGCCATCGGCGAGCTGTTGGTCAACGACTACAGTCGACGGGGCTTCATCGACGGGCGCGTCTGCCGCCTGCCGACCATCGTGGCGCGGCCCGGCAAGCCCAATCAGGCGGCGTCCTCGTTCGCCAGCTCGATCATTCGCGAACCGCTGGCGGGACAGCGTGCCGTTTGCCCCGTGGATCCCGAACTGCCGCTTTGGTTGTCCTCGCCGCGTGCGGTGGTCAGCAATCTTCGCCATGCCTTGCAGCTCGACGGCGACGCGTTGGGCGAGTGGCGCACGCTCAACTTGCCGGGCATCACCGTCACGGTGACGCAACTGTTGGACGCATTGGAGCGCCAAGCCGGCGTCGAAAAGCGAGCCCTGGTGAGCTTCGAACCGGATGCCGCCATCGACAAGATCGTCGCCAGTTGGCCGGGGGGACTGGACATCGCGGGTCCGTTGTCGCTGGGCTTCCAGGCCGATGACGATGTCGACGCCGTGATTCGCGCCTATCGCGAGGATTACCTGAACGCCTGACGCCCGCCGAGGCCCGGCGGCTTTAACGGCTGTCCGTGGCGTCGGCGACATTCACGCACGCTTGCATCCTTGGTTACGACAACGCTGCTCAGACAGCCACAACAATGCACAGGAGTACGCCACCATGACGGAAACAGCCGCAGGTCCGCAGGTCATCATCGGCCTGGGTATCGCTATCTTCGTAATGATCGCGCTGGTATTGAAAACCCGCGTGCATGCTTTGCTTGCGCTCATCATCGCCGCGTCGATCGCCGGGCTGATCGGCGGGATGCCGCCAAACGCAGTGATCGGTGCGATCACCGATGGCTTCGGTAGCACACTGTCGACCATCGGGTTGGTCATCGGCTTCGGGGTGATGATGGGACGTATCCTCGAAGTGTCGGGCGCCGGCCAGCGCATGGCCTACTCCATCCTCAAGATGCTCGGCAAGGAGCGTGAGGATTGGGCGATGGCGCTGACGGGGTACATCGTGTCGATCCCGATTTTCTGTGATTCCGCCTACGTGATCCTGAATCCGCTGGTTCGGGCGCTGGCACGCAATAGCGGCCGTTCGGTTCTGGCGTTGGGCATCGCACTGGCGTCGGGCTTGGCCATCACCCACAGTGCGGTTCCACCGACGCCGGGCCCGCTCGGGGTGGCGGGTATTTACGGCGTCGATGTCGGCCTGATGATCGCCTGGGGGGTCGTCTTCACGATACCGGCTTTGATCGTCATGGTGCTTTACGCTCGCTTCATGGGGCCGCGTATCGAGGCGATGATCGAACGCGACGTGCCCGATACGTTGCGCCGCGATGAAGACGAGGAAGACCCACTCGCCGGCCAGCGCCCCATGGAAGAGCTGCCCACGTTGTTGAAGTCGGTATTGCCCATCGCATTGCCGATTGCCTTGATCTTCTGCAATACGCTGGTCACCGCGATGGTGGGCGATAGCGACGATCCTGCCCTGGCGGTGCAGATCATCCAGTTCGTCGGCCATCCGGTGATTGCCGTGGGTATCGGGGTGCTGGTGGCGGTGTATGGGCTCGTGCCCAAGATGCCGCGCGATCAGGTGTTGTCGCATCTCGAGAAAGGGGTCGAAAGCGCCGGCATCATTCTTCTCGTGACCGGCGCCGGGGGCGCCCTGGGGGCGGTGTTGCGTGCCAGCGGGGCGGGCGACTACATCGGTGAAAGCGTGGCATCGCTTGCCATGCCGGCCTTCTTGATTCCCTTCATCATCGCCACGCTGGTGCGTTTCGTACAGGGCAGCGGGACCGTGTCGATGATCACCGGGGCCTCGATTTCCGCGCCGATCCTATCGTCCATGCCGGACGTCAATCTGGTGCTGGCGGCTCAGGCGGCGTGTCTCGGTGGGCTGTTCTTCAGCTATTTCAATGACAGCTATTTCTGGGTCGTCAACCGCATGCTCGGCGTGAGAACCGCCAAGCACCAACTGCTGGTGCTCTCGGTGCCCACGACGCTGGGGTGGGCGGCCGCGCTGGTTGCCTTGTTCATCGCCAATGCCTTCGTGGGTTGAGCGACATCCGATCCGCATGGAAGAGGAAAGATGCTATGAAAATCACACGAGTCAGGGCCCGCGTCTTCGAATGGAAAGGCGAAACGGTCCCGCCGCAGCCACACTTCTGCACCAACGCCATGGACGTATTGTGGGACCGAGGTGATGCCATGGGCAGTTTCCGGTTTCACGGCTGGACGGTGGTCGAGGTCGAAACGGACGAAGGCGTCGTCGGGCTTGGGAACGTGGCCTTGGCGCCACGTGTCGCCAAGACGATCATCGATCAGCACCTCGCGCCCTTGGTCATCGGCCAGGATCCGTTCGACTACGAATACCTATGGCAGCGCCTGTATCGCGCGACGCTGGCGTGGGGTCGGCGCGGCATCGGCATGGCGGCAATCTCGGGCGTCGATATCGCGATCTGGGACGTGATGGGCAAGGCTCTCGGCAAGCCGGTGTTCAAGCTGTTGGGTGGACGAACCAAGAAGAAGATCCCCTGCTATGCCTCCAAGCTTTACCACACCGATCGCGAGACGATGCAGCGCGAGGCGCAAGCCTATCTCGACCAGGGCTTCACGGCGATGAAGATGCGTTTCGGTTACGGGCCCAAGGATGGGCCCAAGGGCATGCGCGAGAACCTCAATAGCGTAGCCGCGGTACGCGAGGTGATCGGCGAGGACATCGATCTGATGGCCGACTGCTACATGGGGTGGAACCTCGACTACACGCGACGCATGCTGCCGAAACTGGAACCCTTCGAGCTGCGTTGGCTGGAGGAACCGGTGATCGCCGATGACATCGATGGTTACGCCGAGCTCAATCGCATGGCACCGATGCCGATTTCCGGCGGCGAGCACGAATTCACCGTGCACGGCTTCCGACAACTCCTGGAGAAGAAGGCGGTCTCGGTGATTCAGTACGACACCAACCGGGTCGGCGGCATCAGCGTGGCGCGCAAGATCAATGCCATGGCTGAAGCGTTCGAAGTGCCGGTGATTCCGCACGCGGGGCAGATGCACAACTATCATCTGACCATGGCGTCGCTGGCCTCGCCGATGTCCGAGTTCTTCCCGGTGCATGACGTCGAGATCGGCAACGAGCTCTTTTACTACCTGTTCGAGGGCGATCCGGAACCGGTTGATGGGCTCCTCGACCTGGATGACACGACGCCCGGTCTGGGCCTGGCGCTCAATACACGCCATCTCGATCGCTTCCACATCATCGAGTGACAACGCGCGGCGTCGCCTTGCCGAGGGAAAGCGACGCCGCGACGTAAAACGCCAACCGCATGACGTGTCATGGCAACCTCTTTTTCGGCGGACTTTCGATAATGAGGGCGTTCGACGGCATCGTGCCGCCATTTAGACGCTCAGGAAGACACCATGAATCGAAACGTCATCCTCACCTGTGCCATCACCGGTGCCGGTGATACGGCCGACAAGCATCCCGAGCTGCCCATCACGCCCAAGCAGATCGCCGATAGCGCCATCGAGGCCTCACGCGCCGGGGCGAGCATCGTGCATTTGCACGTGCGCGATCCGGAAACCGGCGGCGTCAGCCATTCCAGCGAGTACTTCCGCGAGGCGGTGGGGCGCATCCGCGAGGCGGATGTCGACGCGGTCATCAATATCACCGCAGGCGGCGGGGGCGATCTCTTCCCCGAGGTACGCGATGGCGTTATCCATGGCCTGGAGGGCACCGACCTGCAGACGCCGGCGGAGCGCCATGCGCCGGTCGGCGAGCTGTTGCCGGAAATCTGCACCCTGGATTGCGGCAGTCTCAACTTCGGCGACATGGTCTATCTCAATACCGCTGACTGGCTGCGCGAGCATGCCCGGCTGGTCAAGGACGCCGGCGTCAAGCCCGAGCTGGAGTGCTTCGACTTGGGGCATGTGTGGTTCGCGCGCCAGTTGATCGAGGAAGGCCTGATCGAAGGCGATCCGCTGTTTCAGCTTTGCCTGGGCATCCCCTGGGGCGCCGAGGCGGATACCGAGACCATGCTGGCGATGCGCAACAAGCTGCCCGCCAATGCCCATTGGTCGGCATTTGGTATCGGCCGCAGCGAGATGCCCATGGTCGCGCAGTCGATGCTGCTCGGCGGCCACGTACGCGTGGGGCTCGAGGACAATCTCTATCTCAGCCGGGGCGTGTTCGCCACCAATGCCCAACTGGTG
The DNA here is from genome assembly GCF_029889785.1 of Chromohalobacter sp. 48-RD10. Lineage (NCBI taxonomy): Bacteria > Pseudomonadati > Pseudomonadota > Gammaproteobacteria > Oceanospirillales > Halomonadaceae > Chromohalobacter > Chromohalobacter sp. 48-RD10. Next base: position 146,669 of record NZ_JARANX010000003.1, read on the forward strand.
GAACGCGCCGCGACGATCGCCGAGAACCTGGGCGGGCGCGTCCAGACGCCGGCCGAAACCCGTCAGACGCTCGACCTGCGTCAACCGTGAGCGACAAGGAGAGCGTGATGTCTCAACAGACTGCTGAACGAAGCACGGCGGAACAAAACGTCGCGCCGGCACGTGTGGCCGTTATCGGCACCGGCGTGATCGGCAATGGTTGGATCGTGCGGGCGCTGGCGGCGGGCTGCGAGGTCGTCGCCTTCGACCCTGCCCCCGGCGCCGAGGCGGCGACGCGTGATTTCGTCGCGCGGGTCTGGGACTCGGTGGCAACGATGGGCCTCGCCGACACGGCGGACCCGAGCCGGCTGCGTTTCGCGGCCTCGGCTAGCGAGGCCGTCGAGAAGGCCGACCTGGTCCAGGAAAACGTGCCCGAGCGCCTCGAGATCAAGCATAACGTCCTGTCGGAACTGGATGCGCATGCCCCCGAGGGCGTGGTGATCGGCTCCTCGACGTCCGGCATCAAGCCCAGCGAGCTGCAATCGGCCTGCACGCGCGACCCCGGTCGCGTCATCGTCGCGCATCCATTCAATCCGGTGTACCTGCTGCCGTTGGTCGAGCTGGTGGGCGGCGAGAATACCGCGCCGGTGGTTACCGAGCGCGCCCGGTCACAGTACGCCGCGCTGGGCATGCGGCCGCTGGTAGTGCGCCGCGAGATCGAGGGGCACGTCGCCGATCGTCTGATGGAAGCGCTGTGGCGCGAGGCGCTGCATCTGGTCAACGACGGCGTCGCCACCACCGAGGAGATCGATGCCGCCGTGGTCTATGGCGCGGGTCTGCGCTGGTCGCTGATGGGCACCTTCCTGACGTTCCACCTGGCCGGTGGCGAGGGCGGCATGCGCCACATGCTGCATCAGTTCGGGCCGGCACTGAAGCTGCCGTGGACTAAGCTCGAAGCGCCGGAACTGACCGATGAATTGATTGAGCGTGTGGCGGACGGCTGCGAGCATCAGGCCGCCGGGCGCAGCGTCGCCGAACTGGAAACGCGACGTGACGCCTTCCTTACCGAGCTGCTGGCATTGACCCGCAAGTACTGGCCGGAAGCCGAAGGGCTCGAGGGGCGCATCTGATGAGCCGGACGCCAGACAGCTCAACTTTCGGCCCCTTGCTGGAAACTCGGGTGGACGACGCCTGGGTCGACTACAACGGCCACATGAACGATGCCGAGTACGCGCGGGTGTTCTCGCTGGCCGTCGAGGCGCTGATGGAGCGCATCGGCCTCGATGTGGCGGGGCGCGCCGCGCATGGCTACACGCTCTATACCCTGGAAACGCACCTCTGCTACCGGCAGGAAGCGCATCGCGGTGAGGCACTGGCAGTCGAACTGACGCTGCTCGACGCCGATGCCAAGCGGTTGCACGTCTTCTTCACCCTGCGTAACGCCGACGGCGACCCGCTGGCGACCAGCGAGCAGATGCTGATGGGCATCGATGTCGCCAGCGGTAGGCCCGGACCGTTCCCCGAACCGGTGGCGGCGGTTATCGAGACATTGCCGTCCGCCGGAGACGAGTGGCCAAGCGCCGCCGGGCGGCGTATCGGGATCGTACGCCGCTAACGTTGAATCGAAGGCGGATCATTAGTCCTTCCTTGCTGCAAGAACCCGCCCATGTCCTGCCATGGGCGGGTTCTTGCGTGTTTGCACGTGCCGTCGTGCGCCTCAATCAGTCCTGGCTCTGGATCAGCCCTGGCCGAGTACCTCGACACGTTGCTGGCGGTGGGCGCGGCGTAGCATGCGTAGCCGCGAGCGGGCTTCGTCACGCTCGATATAGCAGCCTTGCAGCCAACGCCGGCCGCCCTGGCCGACATCGAAGGCGTCACGGGCATGCAATAGGCGGCGGTTGTCGAAGATCACCAGGTCGCCGGGCGTGTAGGTGAAACGCAGCGCGAATTCGGGCTCGCGCAGCAGGCGTTGCAGGGCCATCAAGGCGGCGTAGGCGGGCTCCACGTCCTCGAACGGCGCCATCAAGGGGCCGCGCAGGAAGTCGGCGATGCGGACTTCGTCGAAATCGCCGTTGTCATCGAGCTTGATCATCGGCGCGTACCACACGTGATCGGTGGTGCGCGCGGTGTTGGCGTAGCACCAGTGCACGCGAGTGAGTGTCGCGAAGTGCTCGGGATGACGCTCGCGCAGGGCCTCGGCCACGGCGAAACCGTCCATCATAACCGCTTCGCCACCGACGGTGTCGTTTTCCAGGCAGTGCAGCAACTGCAAGCCCGGCTGATACTCGCGGGTGGGCAGGTCGACGTGCGGTGGTAGAGCGATCGAGGTATAGGCGTTGGACTCGGGGTCCGGCTTGGCGCGCACGTCGAACAGCGTGCCGAAGTTGGTGGCGCGCGGTGGACCGATGCGACGGGCGATGGCGTCGAGGCTGCCGGGCTCGGTGGGCAGATGGCGTAGCCGCACCAGGCCCTCGCCAATGACGGCTTCCAGCGCTTGTTCGAGGCAGGTATCCAGCGCCTGGGGATCGGCGCCGGTGTCGAGCCAGTCGTATGCATCGAGGGTCGTGGGCGCGTCGCGCTCGCTGCCTTTCCATAACGTGGCGGGGGGTAGCGGGGCATCGAGTTCCGCCAGGTGGGTATAGTCGTGCGCGCGCAGCCAGCCGGGGTGAAAGCGCAAGCGGCGTTGCTCCGGCGCGAAGACGATCACCAACGCGCCTGCCTCGTCGAGAGTCGCCTCGCTGACGGTGGGCCAGTCTTCGAGACGCGAGAGGTCGAGAATACGCTCGCGGGTATCCGGGTTGACGGTACTGGCATCGGCGGCGTTCTCACGCAGCCAGATGCTGTGGTATTGGCTGGTGCGACCGTCTTCCCAGTGCACTTCCACCTGGTGTGGTGTCGGGCGCACCTCGGCGATGGCGACTTCGACCGGCCAGGCGTCGTAATCCGGCGTCGCGGGGAGCGTCTCGCTGGGCGTATTGGCAGACGTGGCAGCAGGCGTGGAGAGAGTCATGACGACATCCTTGGCTACGAAACGTCGCCCTAGCATGACCTGACTCGTCGTCCATATTTACACCCCAAGCGACGGCTTCTTGCCGCAAGTCGTCATGTTGCGTCGTCCGGGAGTGGACGGCGTGCCTGGCGCGGGCTGGTACCGAAATGCTGCTTGTAGGCTCGCGAGAAACTGGAGGCGGAGGTGAAGCCGCTGGCCAGGCCGATGCTGAGAATGTCGCGGTCGGTTTCCCGCAATAGCTGGCGGGCATGCTGCAAGCGCAGACGCAGGTAGTGATCGCGTGGCCGCTCGCCGAGTTCTTGTTCGAAGAGCCGCTGCAGTTGGCGCAGCGAGATGCCGATGCGTGCGACGAGCCGGGCGAGTGTCAGCGGCGTCTCAATGTGACGCTCCATCAAGGCGACGGCCTCGATCACGCTGTGCTTGTGGGTCCCCAGGCGCTGGGTCAGATCATGACGCTGGTGGTCGTGGCGAGGCCGCATGCGGGCATGAATCAGCTGCTCGGAAACGTCAGCGGCCAGCGCATCGCCATGGCGGCGAGCGATCAGGTCCAGTGTCATGTCCATCGCGGCGGTGCCGCCGGCGCAGGAGAAACCGCGCGGGCCGACTTCGAACAGCGACTCGACGGCGTCGACTTCGGGAAAGCGTTCGCGAAACGCCGGCAGGCTTTCCCAGTGCAGGGTGACACGCTGCCCCTCGAGCAGGCCGGCGCGGGCGAGAATCAGGCTGCCGGTGTCGATGCCGCCCAGCACGCAGTCGCTTTGGTGGCGCTGCTGCAGCCAATGCAGCAAGTGGCGAGTCAGGCGCTCTTCGGGCTCGAAACTGGCACAGATGGCGATGCTGGGCAGGGCTGGCGCCGAGGCGAGAGTGTCGTCGGCGAGCAGCGTCATGTCATTGCTGGCGGTGACCGAGGCGCCGTCCAGGCCGATCACGCGCCAGGTGAACAGCCGCTCCCCGGCAATGCGGTTGGCGATGCGCAGCGGCTCGATGGCGGAGAAGAACGCCATCATCGAGAAACGCGGCAACAGCAGAAAGCCGATGGGCTCGGGTGACGCCCCGGCATAATGTAGACGCATCTCTCCCCCGTGATGGTAGCGACTCAGGTGGCGAACGGTGACGCAGCGAGGCGCGCAAGATGATTATCATAGCCCATTCCCATTGCATGGAGCGAAGCGTCGGGACAGGCATCGTGTTCCACGTCGCGTGAAATGACATGCTACGCTCGATGCTAGAGGCTACAAGGAGCACGACACGATGTCGGATGATGACGCCGCCGCCAACGCCGAGCTGGATGAGGCCACGATCCGCCTGGCCACGGAGATCTTCAACAGCGCACGTAACGGCGAGTCGGAAAAGCTACGCGGATGGCTGGCCCAGGGCTTGCCGCCCAATATGCGCAACGACAAGGGCGACAGTTTGCTGATGCTGGCCAGCTATCATGGCCATCTCGAAGCCACGCGGCTACTGCTCGAGCAGGGCGCGGACCCCGAGATGTACAACGACAACGGTCATCATCCGCTCTCTGGCGCGGCCTTCAAGGGCGATTTTGCCATGGCTGAGCTGTTGATCTCGCATGGCGCCTCGGTCAACGCCCGCTCTCCCGACGACAAGACAGCATTGATGTTCGCCGCCATGTTCGACAACGCCGAGGTCGTCGACTTCCTGCTGGCGCAAGACGCCGATCCTCATGCCACCGACAGCCGAGGCATGACGGCGAGCGAACTCGCTTCGGCGCTGGGCGCGACGCAGACGCCCGCGATGCTCGACGCCGTGTAAGCGCCTCTTCGCCACAATCGCCTGGAAACGACAATGCCCCTGAGAGCAGGGGCATGGCGAGTTCAGAGGCTGCTTCAGCCGGCTGGCTGAGTGCGCTTACACCGCGTCCTTGCCGGTCTCGCCGGTGCGGATACGGATGACCTGTTCGAGCGGCGAGACGAAGATCTTGCCGTCGCCAATCTTGCCGGTGTTGGACACCTGCGTGATGGCGTCGATCACCTTTTCGATCATGTCGTCGTCGACGGCGACCTCGAGCTTGACCTTGGGCAGGAAGTCGACCACGTATTCTGCCCCTCGATACAGCTCGGTATGCCCCTTCTGACGGCCAAAGCCCTTCACTTCCGTGACGGTAATCCCCTGAACGCCGATCTCGGACAACGACTCACGAACGTCGTCGAGCTTGAACGGCTTGATGATGGCGGTCACCAATTTCATCGTCTTTCTCCTCGCATCGTATATACGGGTGGCGCATACCACCCTCGATTATGCCCAACGATCATGCTTGCAAGCATACACCGCTGGTCGCGGGATTAAAAAAGGCCCCCGAAGGGGGCCAGGGGAGCACGCCAGCTCACTCGGTACTCCAGCAAGGTTTACGTCTTGCTGGAGGAAAACTCGGGGTAGGCTTCCAGGCCACATTCGGCCAAGTCGACCCCTTCGTATTCTTCTTCTTCGCTGACTCGGATACCCATCACGGCCTTGATGATCAACCATACGATCAGGCTGGCGATGAAGCACCACAGGAAGATGGCGAGGGCGCCGATGATCTGTGCACTGAAAGAGGCGCTGCTATTGGTGAGGGGCACCACCAGGACACCCCACAAGCCGGCCACACCGTGCGCGGAGATAGCCCCCACCGGATCGTCGATCTTGAGCTTGTCTAGAGTCACGATGGAAACAACCACCAGCAGCCCGCCGACGGCACCGATGAGCATGGCACCCAGACCCGTGGGTGACAGCGGATCGGCGGTGATTGCCACCAGGCCAGCGATAGCACCGTTGAGCGCCATGGTCAGGTCTGCCTTGCGGAACCAGATCTTGGCGAGAATCAACGCGGCGATCACCCCGCCTGCGGCGGCGGCATTGGTGTTGACCAGCACCTGCGCCATGTTATTGGCGGAATCGATGTTTGAGACCATCAGCTCGGAGCCACCGTTGAAGCCGAACCAGCCCATCCACAGAATGAAGGTCCCCAGCGTTGCCAGCGGCAGGTTGGCGCCAGGAATGGCGTAGATCGCGCCGTTCTTGCCGTACTTGCCCTTACGTGGGCCGAGTACCAGCACCCCGGCCAAGGCCGCGGCCGCCCCCGCCATATGGACGATGCCCGAGCCAGCGTAGTCGGAATAGCCCAGCTCGGCGAGCCAGCCGCCGCCCCAGGTCCAGTAACCGGACGTCGGGTAGATAATCGCGGTCATCACCACCGCGAAGGCCAGAAATGCCCAGAGTTTCATGCGTTCCGCCACGGCCCCGGAGACGATGGACATGGCAGTCGCCACGAACACCACCTGGAAGAAGAAATCGGCACGATTGGAATAATAGATATCGCCGTTGCTGCTCATCACTTGGCCGACGCTGTTTTCACCGCCAAGCAGGAAGCCCAGACTTGGCAGGAACCCGCCAGCGCCACTGGAATACATCAAGTGATAGCTGAACAGCAGATACATGGTGCAAGAGATGGCGAACAACATTACGTTCTTGGTCAGGATTTCCGCCGTATTCTTGGCGCGGACCAGGCCTGCTTCGAGCATGGCGAAGCCGGCGGCCATCCACATGACCAGCACGGCGCAGACCAGAAAGTAGAAAGTGTCGAGCGCGTACGATAGCTGCGTAATATCTTCAGTCATTTATTGTGTCTCCCTTCAGCCCTGGCCTTAAACGGCGTCGGCGCCGCGTTCACCTGTACGAATACGAATGACGTCTTCGAGCGGCGTGACGAATAGTTTGCCGTCGCCGATCTTGCCGCTGTTCGCGGCATTGCTGATCGCCTCCAGCACACCTTCCAATCGGTCTTCCTCCACGGCGATTTCTATTTTTACCTTGGGGAGGAAGTCCACGACGTATTCAGCGCCGCGATAGAGTTCCGTGTGACCCTTTTGGCGTCCAAAACCTTTCACTTCTGTGGCGGTGATCCCCTGGACGCCGTTGTCGGCCAGCGCCTCGCGGACATCGTCCAGCTTGAAAGGTTTGATGATGGCGGTAATGAGCTTCATGCCAGTTCTCCCGTTGTCGGCTTTCGCCTCTCGGGACGTACGCAGAAGCCATGCCATATTGGCTGTGTGCCATTAAAAACAGCTGTTTACGGAAAGATGTGGAAACTTCGCCGAGGGTAGTGCCCAAACATGGGCCGCTCGTCGCAAGGTTTTGGTGCGCAGTGCTGACGAGTCTGCACCAACATAGGGCATGCGTACTTCACCGGCCTTGCGTATGCTGTGGCGAGGAAGGAAACGTTCAATCCGAGGGAACTCTCATGGCGACACAAGACCTCTTCTCACGTCTCGCACAGCAAGTCGGCGACCGGCTCCAGGACGCCTCGCATGCGCCGGAAGATATCCAGCGCAGCGTTCAAGGCGTGATGCGCGGCGCCTTCGATCGCATGGAGCTGGTCTCGCGTGAAGACTTCGACATTCTGATGGAAGTGCTGCAGCGTACGCGTTCGCGTGTCGAATCGCTCGAGGCGCAGGTCGCGGCATTGGAAGCGGCGCTGGACGTGGGCCAGAGCGCCCCGGTGGCCGCCGCCGAAGGTGCCGAGCCGACGACCGAACACGACGCCAAGGACGACGCCGACGAGACGCGCACGTCTGATACCTCGCACAAGAACTGATCGTCGCCTGCTAACTGACGCCGTCTCGGCCCGTCGAGGCGGTCCCCTACCTTCCGCATCACGTGCGTTACTGTAGCCAATCAATTAGTGTATACGCATATTTTGATATTATCGGGAGGAGGCTGCATGGCGCTTGCCATCATCAATACGCGTGCCGGCTTGGGGCTGGAAGCGCCGGATGTGCTGGTCGAAGTACATCTCACCAACGGCCTCCCGGGATTGGCGATCGTCGGCCTGCCGGAGGCGGCGGTCAAAGAAAGCCGCGAGCGGGTGCGTAGCGCCCTGATCAACGCCGGTTTCGACTTTCCTACGCGGCGTATCACGCTCAATCTCGCCCCGGCGGATCTTCCCAAGGAGGGAGGGCGCTTCGATCTACCCATTGCGTTGGGCATTCTGGTGGCCTCGGGGCAGATTCCCGTCGAGGCTGTGGCAGGGTTGGAATGTCTGGGCGAGCTGGCACTGGATGGCAAGTTGCGTCCCGTGCGCGGGGTCTTGCCGGCGGCCCTGGAAGCGCGTCGTGCCGGGCGTGCTCTGCTTTTGCCCGAAAGCAACGCCGATGAAGCGGCGTTGGCCGGTGATCTGGACGTCCTCCCTGCCGCTGATCTGCCGCAGGTCGTCGCGCACTTGCTCAAGCAGGAGAAAATTGCACCGCACCAACTTGGTGAGCGACCTGCACCGCGCTTGGCCGAGCCTGACCTCGCCGAAGTGCGTGGCCAGCAGCAGGCCCGGCGGGCGTTGGAAGTCGCCGCCAGCGGTGGCCACAATCTTTTGTTCGCTGGCCCACCGGGTACCGGCAAGACCATGCTCGCCAGTCGATTACCCGGGATTTTGCCACCCCTCCAAGAAGATGAAGCGCTGGAAGTGGCCGCCGTGCGCTCGGTATGCGGCCTGCCGATCCTAGAACGCTGGGGGCAGCGCCCGTTTCGTACGCCGCATCACACCGCCAGCGGTGTAGCGTTGGTAGGCGGTGGCGGCAAGCCGCGTCCGGGAGAGATTTCCCTGGCGCATCACGGGGTGCTGTTTCTGGATGAATTGCCGGAGTTCGACCGGCGTGTGCTGGAGGTGTTACGTGAACCGCTGGAATCGGGGCAGATCGTCGTCTCGCGGGCGTTGATGCAGAGTTGCTTTCCCGCTCGCTTTCAGCTCGTCGCGGCCATGAACCCGTGCCCGTGCGGGCATCTCGGTGATCCGCGCAAAGCTTGTGTGTGCACACCGGCCCAGGTTCAACGTTACCAGGCACGTATCTCGGGCCCGTTGCTCGACCGTATCGATCTGCAGGTGGAAGTTCCCGCGTTACCCGCCGCGCAACTCACCGAGCAACGCAGCGGCGAAAGCTCCGAGGTCGTCCGCCAGCGTGTGCTCGCCGCCCGCCAACGCCAGGCCCAGCGCGGCGCGCTCAACGCTTATTTACCCAGCCGTACGCTGGAGAATCTCTGCGCACTGGATGGCCAGGAGCGCACCTGGCTGGCCGACGTGCTCAACCGCCTCAACCTCTCCGCCCGCGCCTACCATCGCGTGCTGCGCGTCGCCCTGACCCTCGCCGACCTCGCCGAGGAGCCCCGCCCCCGACAGCCCCAACTGATGGAAGCCATCGGCTATCGCCAGCTGGACCGGCTGATCGGCGGCAATGGGGGCGTTTAAGGGCTGGCGTCTTATGGCTCCAATGCCAGCTCCATATTGACGGAATCCTCGGTATGAGCCATCCTTAATGCCAAAGGAAGCGCAGACCGGTGTAAGCGCCCGCCCACCACGAAGGTGGTTCGCACCCAAGAGTGGAATATTCAAGAGGCTCCGGATTAAGAAAACGCCCCGCCTATGCGGGGCGTTTTCATGTGCCTACCGAGGCACCTTGATCGGTTTTCCCTGGTAGCGGTTCATCAGAATCACATGGAAACGAATCGGCTTTTTGTACTTGAGGGCGTTATAACGCTCATGGGCGCTGACGATGAACAAATTGAGATCAGCCCCCGATTTCCCTCCTTTCGTGATCAGGAAGAACACCGCATAGTCGAACTGGCGCCCATCCACGACTACCTCAATAGTGACGAACTCTTCTCGGCCTGTGTGGAGGCATCTTCGATCGCCTAAGGTCTCGATAATCCCTGGCAGCATCTTCGAAAGCTTCCACCGCTCCTGGCAGAAAGCTCGTCGTTCGCGGTTATCTGCATACCAGCCATCATCAGGTACTGCTGCTACGTCGTCTGGCGTCTTAGTAAAGCAATGAAGGCCAAAACTCACGCTGACCTTGAAGCGGTGTTCAGGATTGCTCCCTTTGGGAGGTACCACATACTCTGTTTCATATGGATGCAGGTGGTTGAGATCGAAGACCTCTCCCGCCATCTTATGCGGCCTCCACTGAACCCCAGCTTTTGGTTTCCCCATTACCCCCTCGCGATGCCATACATATGAGCGAAACCTATTGTAACGAATACTGAAGTGCCGTAGAGAGAAACAGTGGAGGCAGGGAAGGATTCAGATACCGGCTATCGTCAGTTGGACTGACTGATCGGCGGCAATGGAGGCGTTTAGTCGTCCGCGTCGTAGGAGGGAGCGTCGGCACCGGGGATGCCGTCGCGTATGCGCGCGGAGAAGTCGTCGGCGTTGCCTGCTTGTCGGGCGCGGGCGTTGATGTGGCCTTGGGCCTTGAGTGCGGAGAAGGGAGCGCCGGGGGCCAACGCGCCGACGTCGTGCACGTATTCGGGCAGGTAGCCGGATAGCAGCAGGCGGTAGTCGAAGGGCAGGCGGGGAACGATGCGTTTCATCATGGCGTAGACCAGCGTGGTGCAGTTGGAGGTCAGCGTGTTGTAGTAGCGCGGATCGCGTTGCAGTTCATGGGCCTCGTCGAGGTAGGCGCGAAACAGGTCTTGCATGACCGGCTTGGGCATCTGCACGCGATACAGATAGACGTCTTCGCCGCGCACATTGGTACGCACACGCACGATGTCGCGCTCGTCGGCGGCGATGATGCTGACTTCGTATTCCTTGAAGAAGCCGCCCAGGGTGGAAAAGGCTTCGCCGCGCTCCTTGCGGATTTCCACCGAAAACGTCAGGTAGCGCCCGTCCTCGAAGCCGAAGCTGACCAGCGTATGGGCGATGGCCGGCCCCATCCAGTAGGACACCAGCAGATCGACCGAACGCAGCTGATCCAGGTCGTAGTGGCGGTTTTCCCAACGCTCATCGAAATTCTGCGGCGTGCGCCAGTGGAAGTTGCGCACGTTATCTAGCGTGACGCGGTTGTCGTCTTTCTGCGTGCCGCTGACGATATGCGCGACATCCGGTGCCCAATCGCGCTCGGTAGCGGGTTGGATCGTCCACCACCAGACGCCGAGCACGAGGTACATGGCCAGGTAGCCGAGCAGGGCGCGCGCCGGCCAGCCCTTGAGGAAAAGCCCCACGCAGCACGCCAGCGCGACAACGATCCACAGTCCCGCCACGCCGTAACGCAGCACGGTAGGGCCGGGAAGGCGATACCACAGCGCCAGCACCGCCCAGCCGCTGCTGGCGACGATCAGCAGTGCCAGCACGCCGGCGATGAGCCAGTGCCATAGTGAGGCAAGCCAAGCAGTGCGTGCCATGCTCAGTGCTGTGCCTCGAGTGCGCGTTCCAGCGCGGCCAGTCGGCCAGGCTCAAGAGCGTCCTCGAGCGTGCTGATACGCAGCACGTGGCCTAGCGCGGGATGCGCGGGGCGATGTACGAGCGTACCGGCGTCGAGCAGTTCGCGATGGACGCGGGCGGTGAGTTCCGCCTCCGGCAGACGCACGGCGATGAAGTTGGTGGCGCTGGGGGGTATGTCGGCACCTAGCGTGCGCAGGTGCTCGGCCAGGGCTTCGCGGCGGGCGATCACGTCGCGTACGTGCTGCGCGGTCTCCTGAGGATGATCGAGCACGGTGTCGGCGGCGGCCAGCGCCAGCGACGACACCGCGTAATGGATGCGCACCTTGTGCATCACCTCGACCAGTCCCGGTTCGGCGATAGCGTAGCCGATCCGCAGTCCTGCCAGGCCATGCGCCTTGGAGAAAGTGCGTAGGCGCACCACGCCGGACCAGACCTCGCCTGCAGCGGGAGCATCGGCATCATCGCGGAAGTCGTGATAGGCCTCGTCGAGCAGCAGTGTGCAGTCCTCTGGCAGGGCGTCGCGCAGTGCCAATACATCGGCGTCGCGGTGCAGGTGGCCGCTGGGATTGTCGGGATTGGCCAGATACACCACGCGGGCGTTATCGCGCACTGCGCGGGCGGCCAGGGCGTCGAGGTCCGGCGCCAGCACACCGGGGGCGTCGCGATAGTCGACCTCGACAAGATGGCACCCCTGGCCTTCGGCAAAGTAACTGAACGTGGAATAAGTGCCCGCGCTGGCGATCACCGTGCTGCCGGGGTCGCACAGCGTGCGCAGGGCGAGCGCCATCAGGCTGTCGGCACCGGCGTCGATGACCAGCGCCTCCAGCGGCGTGCCAAGCTGGGTGTTCAGGCGTTGGCGCACGTCCATGGCCTCGGCATCGCCGTAGGCGCGGGCAAGCGTGGCGAGCTCATCGCCGAAACGCGCCTTGAGCGCCTGATGGGGCATGTCCAGCCCTTCATTGGAGCCCAGGCGATGCGGTACCTCGCGGCCTAATTTGCGTTCCAGCGCCTTGAGACCGGGGAACGGATTGTGCGGGCCGGAACGATCGAGGTGTCGAGCGTGACGCGACATGCGAGACTCCTGAAACGCAAAAGGCTCATTGTGCGACCGAGACGCGCTGGGCACAACGTGACACGCCTGGGTTTATAGCGCACTGGCGTCCAGCGCCCCGGAGAGCGTAGCGCGCCAGCTGGGGGCGTCCTGGCCGGGGCGGCGTAGCGTGATTTCCCACTGATAGGGACGCAACTCCCGGTCGGATAGTCGCAGCACTCCGTTGCCTTGGAGTTTGCTCTCGAGCACCCAGTGATTGTCCGGCGCCTCGTCGGCCAGCATGCCCGGCGTCCAATCGAGGACCTGGGGGCCCTTGGCCTGTGCCAGTAGGGCGCGGCCCAGGGTTTCCGTGAGCCGCCCCGGCGCGATGCCCAGCGCAGGTGATACCGTCGGCGGTGCCAGCATCACCACGATATCCTGCGTGTCACCCGACCAGGGCGGCGATTCGAGCAATGCCTCGGCGGCCTGGTTGCTCATGCCATAGACTGCCTGACGCATGTCGCCGGGCGATACGCCGCCAAGTCCGGCGCATCCCGCCAACAGCAGACATAGTAGGATGATGCCCAAGGCGCGGGCAGGCTTCATGGTGTTTCCTGCGGGCAAGGGGTGGCGCTGGGTAGTGCGTCGTGCGGCTCGAGCCGGCGCTCGTAACTCGCCAGGAACCCCTCCAGCTCATGGAATAGAGGGGTACGAATCGGCTTGGCCTCGTTGACCAGATGATGGCGTGCCTCGGGATGACGATGGACATCGGCCTTGGGAAATTTGTCCTTCAGCGTTTCCAGGTTCCATTGCCAGTCTACGGTGAAGTCTTGTTCGCCCTGGAGGATCAGCACCGGCAATTCGCTGGGCGGCATGGAGAGCAGCAGAGGAATCCAGTCGCGCATGGCGCTGACCCAGGTCAAGGCTAAGCGGTCGGGCTGCAAGGGGTCGCCGCGGCGCAGGAAATCGGCGAAGCCGAGATCGGTAGTGTTGGGGCGAAACCGGCGCGGCACCGAGCGCACGAAGGGGCTAACCACACGGTGCAGCCAGCTGGATTGCTGCCAGCCCCAGGGACGCACCAGCGGTGCCAGCAGCGCGAGGCCGTCCCAGCGTGTCTGATGGCCGTGGGCCAGGGCGTCGGTGGCGAGAATCGACGCGCCGGTGCTTTGGCCGATGCCGATCCAGGGGCCATCGGACAGGCCGAGACGCGTGACCTCCTCGGTCAGCGCGCTCAGGCAGCCGACATAGTCGTCGAAGTCGTCGATGGAAGCGCGCGCGCCGCTGGAGAGCCCATGCCCCGGAAGGTCCCACATCACCACGCGCCAGCCACGCGCCAACAGCAGTTTGAGCAGGTGGCGGTAGAGTCCTAGATGATCGAAGTAGCCATGCACGACGAACGCCGTGCCTTGCGGTTCGGGCGGGCTCCATACCTGTGCCCATAATTGAAACCCCCGGGCCTCGAAGAAGCCGGCATGCAGATCGGTGTTTTCGGTCAACAGCGACGCTAAGCGGTAGTGCTCGAGATAGGCACTCATGGTCGGTGACACGGGGCGTGCCATCGGCGTCAGCGGGCCTAGCTGTTTCAGGGGGGTAAAGTCGGTCATTCAGTTCTCCAAGTGCGTTCCATGCTAGCGCCCGTGCGGCCCCGAGGCTACCGGGAAGTGGCTATTTCGCCCAGCGATTTTCAGATACTGACAGGCATGTATCGGCAGGTGCATCGCGTTATTCGACGCCGGAAACGGCGCTCAGACCAATGGTGGAGATGACAGCGCGAGGATTTACGTCTAATTTGTGGAATTATTTTCCATATTTGGCACGACACCCGAGGAGAGCCCCATGACAGACCGTACGACACGCCATCGTTTGCAGGTGGCCAGCCAGCTCGACCGTTTCATCAACGACGAAGCCTTGCCCGGTACGGGTGTCGACGCCGACGCCTTCTGGGCCGGGTTCGATGCCTTGGTCCATGACCTCACGCCCACCAACCGTGAACTTCTGTCCGAACGCGAACGGCTGCAGGCTGAGTTGGATGCGTGGCACAAGGCCCATCCTGGACCGGTGCGGGACATGGACGCCTATCGCGCCTTCTTGAAAGACATTGGCTATTTGGTCGAGGCGCCGGCGAAGGTGCAAGCGACGACCGCCCATGTCGACGACGAAATCGCCATCCAGGCCGGACCGCAACTCGTGGTCCCGGTGAGCAACGCGCGTTATGCGCTCAATGCCGCCAACGCACGTTGGGGCAGCCTTTACGATGCGCTCTATGGCACCGATGTGATTCCCGAGACCGATGGCGCCGAGAAGGGGCAGGACTACAATCCCAAGCGTGGCGAAGCGGTCGTCGCCTATGCTCGAGGCGTGCTCGATCAGGCCGCGCCGCTGGCCGAGGGCTCGCATGCCGAGTCGAGTGGTTACAGCATCCGCGACGGCAAGCTGATGGTGCAATTGCAGGGTGGCCGCGAAACGACGCTAGCGCGTCCCGCGCAGTTGATGGGCTATCAGGGCGAGACCGAAGCGCCCACCGCGGTCTTGCTGGCCAACCACGGCTTGCATCTGGAAGTGCAGTTCGACGCGACGCATCCCATCGGCAAGACCGATCCGGCGCGCGTCAAGGATGTCCTGGTCGAGGCGGCGGTGAGTACGATCATGGACTGCGAGGACTCCGTGGCCGCAGTGGATGCCGAGGACAAGACCCTGCTTTATCGCAACTGGCTGGGTCTGATGAAGGGCGATCTCGCCGAGTCGTTCGACAAGGGTGGCAAGACCGTGACGCGGCGCCTCAACCCGGATCGCGATTACACGGCGCCGCAGGGTGGCCAGGTGCGACTGCCCGGGCGCTCGCTACTGTTCGTGCGCAATGTCGGCCACCTGATGACGACCCCGGCGGTGCTCGACGGCGAGGGCAACGAGATCCCCGAGGGCATACTGGATGGCGTGATCACCAGCCTGCTGGCGATTCACGATCTCAAGAAAGGCGAAGGTGAAGCTAGTAACTCGAGGACAGGCTCGGTTTATATCGTTAAGCCGAAGATGCACGGGCCCAAGGAAGTCGCCTTCTCGAACAGCCTGTTCATGCGCATCGAGGACATGCTGGGTCTACCCCGCGACACGCTCAAGATGGGCATCATGGATGAGGAGCGGCGTACCTCGGTCAACCTCAAGGCGTGCATCAATGAAGCCGCCTCGCGCGTGGCATTCATCAATACCGGCTTTCTGGATCGCACCGGCGACGAGATGCATACCGCCATGGAAGCCGGCCCCATGCTGCGTAAGGGCGACATGAAGGGCGCCACCTGGATCGGTGCCTACGAGAAGAACAACGTGCAGACCGGTTTGGCGTGCGGCCTGCGCGGTCGGGCGCAGATCGGCAAGGGCATGTGGGCGATGCCGGCGCTGATGGCTGCGATGATCGAGCAGAAGATCGGCCATCCCCAGGCGGGTGCGACCACGGCTTGGGTTCCCTCGCCCACGGCGGCGGTACTGCATGCGCTGCATTATCACCAGGTCGACGTTGCGACGATTCAGCGCGAACTGGAAGCCAAACCGAACGACGATCTGCTCGACGATTTACTCAGCGTGCCGGTGGTCAAAAGCGCGGCTTCGGGCGCTAACAAGAACCCGAGTTGGGGCGATGACGAGATCCAACAGGAGCTGGATAACAACTGTCAGGGCATCCTTGGCTATGTGGTGCGTTGGGTCGAACATGGCGTGGGTTGTTCCAAGGTGCCGGACATCCACGACGTGGGTCTGATGGAAGACCGCGCCACGTTGCGTATCTCCAGTCAGCACATCGCCAACTGGCTGTATCACGGCATCGTCAGCGACGCGCAGGTGCGCGAGACGCTGGAGCGCATGGCCAAGGTCGTCGACGAACAGAACGCCTACGACCCTGACTACACGCCGATGACCTCGCACCTGGCCGAGTCCAGCGCCTTCCAGGCGGCGTCCGACCTGATCTTCAAGGGTCGCGAACAACCGGCGGGCTACACCGAGCCGCTGCTGCACCAGTGGCGCGCGGTGCACAAGGCGAAGAAGTAAAAAGAGGGAAGTTTGAAGAGCGGCGCTTCGCGCCTGGAAGCTGGAAGAAAGGTCACAACCGAAAACCGTTTGTCTTGGCTTCCAGCTCGCGGCTTTTGCCCTGCGGTGGCTTGCGCTATCTTGACGACAGCGTTGTGTTCGCCGTATAGCCGCAGGGGAGAGCCCGGATGACCGTGATGACCGCCGCCGCGATCGAGGAGTTCCTCGACGAGGTCTTTCCACAGCGACAAGGCACCATCGAAGGCGTGGGTGAGATGCGTGCGACCATGAGCCTGGCCATCGAGGATGAACACTTGCGTCCCGGTGGTTGTGTCTCGGGGCCTGCCCTGATGGGGCTGGCGGATGTCTGCTTGTATGTGGCGATCCTGGCCCAGGTCGGGCCTGAGCCGATGGCGGTGACCACGGACTTCAACTGCCACTTCCTGCGTCGTGCCCGCGGCGACCGCGATCTCATCGCCAATGCACACGTCGTCAAGCTGGGCGAGCGTCTGGTGGTCGGCGAGGTGCACTTGTTTTCTGCCGATGACGAGGATCCGGTGGCCACCGTCACTGCGACCTACGCGTTGCCCGACGAAAACGATGACGATTGAGTGAGGAAGTGATAGCTCAATTAGCGGACCGCTGACGCCAGGCGCATATCGCCAATGTTAGCCAGCCGGCCATCAACGATAGTCCACCGAGTGGCGTGATAGGCCCTAGCCAATGGGCGCCGGTCAGGGCCAGAAGGTACAGCGAGCCGGAAAACGCCGCCATTCCCAGCCCCCATAGCCAGAGTACGGCTGTCTGGCCCCTCAGAGGGTGCTGCGCCCGCCAGATGAGTACCGCCATGGCGGCCAGGGTATGCCATGCCTGATAGCGCACGCCCGTATCGAAGGCCTCTAGCAGGCGTGGTGCACTGTGGCCCTGCAGGCCGTGGGCGCCGAACGCGCCCGCCACCACGACCACGAAGCCGCTGAGGGCGACGAGTATCCATCCACCACGGTGGGTCATGTCTCATCCTGTGTCACTGACTATGCTGAAACGGTGAGCGAGCGCCGAAATGTTATCCCCCGGGGCTCGATATCGCCGCGCTGGCGCTTACACTATGGCGTCGCATACGCCATGACAAGCATCTCGGGATGGCGTATCGTCGCGGCCTTGCCGATCTCAAGAATCATAATGGAGCATTAATCCATGGACTCTCTCGCCAGTCTCGTCGCACCGCTGCATGACGCCATCTATGCGGTGATGACACCTGTCAGCGATTTCATCTGGTCGTATATTCTCGTTTATCTCTTGTTGGGCGCGGGGGTGTTGTTCACCGTGCTGACACGCGGCATGCAGTTTCGCCTGTTCGGGCATATGGCACGCGTGACCTTCAACAGCCGGGGCGCCGGCGAAGGCGTCAGCGGCTTTCAGGCGTTTGCCACGTCGCTGGCGGCGCGCGTGGGGACTGGCAACCTGGCCGGCGTGGCCATCGCCTTGTGGGTCGGTGGTCCGGGCGCGATCTTCTGGATGTGGGTCACCGCGCTGGTCGGGTTCGCCACCTCGTTCGTCGAGTCGACTCTGGCGCAGACTTATAAGAAGCGTCATGAAGACGGTGTGTATCGCGGCGGTCCCGCCTACTATATCGAACGCACGTTGGGTTGGCGCTGGATGAGTCTGCTGTTCGCTTTCTTTTTGCTGGTGGCCTATGGCCTGGCCTTCAACGGTGCCCAGGCCAACACCATCGCCCAAGGCATGAACCAGGCCTTCGGCATGCCCAACTGGGTCACCGGGTTGATTCTGGTCGGTGTCGTGGCCGTGGTCATCTACGGCGGGCTCAAGTCCATCGCGCGCACGGCGGAAAAGATCGTGCCCGTGATGGCCGTCGCCTACTTGCTGGTGGCGCTGGTGGTGCTGGCGCTCAATATCACCGCGGTGCCGGAGATGCTGGCGCTGATCGTCAAGAGCGCCTTCGGCTATGGCCCAGCAGTGGGCGGCGCGGCCGGTTATGCCATCAAGACGGCGATGGAGAATGGCATCAAGCGTGGCCTGTTTTCCAACGAGGCGGGCATGGGCTCGGCGCCCAACGCAGCGGCCCAGGCCAACGTCAAGCACCCCGCTGCGCAGGGGCTGGTACAGTCGTTCGGCGTGTTCGTCGATACCCTGGTGATCTGCAGCTGCACGGCGGTGGTGATCCTGCTTTCCGGCGTCTATGAGAAGTTGATGGCCAATTCGCCGGGACAGGACATCGTGGGTATCCAGCTCACTCAGGACGCCATGGCGGATCACTTCGGCGGCTTCGGCGAGATCTTCATCGCCGTTGCCATTCTACTGTTCGCCTTTACCTCGATCATTGCCAACTTCTCGTTCGCCACGGTCAATATCGAGTACATGTTCAAACGCCATGCCAAGGGCGCAGTACAAGCGTTGCGCCTGGCCGTGCTGGCCATGGTGATGATCGGCTCGGTGTCACAACTGACCTTCGTATGGGACTTCGCCGATCTTTCCATGGGCCTGATGGCGACCACCAACCTGATCGCGATCCTGATTCTGGCGCCGATCGCCATGCGCGTGCTCAAGGATTACGAGCGCCAGCGGCGCGAGGGCGTGCGCGAGCCGCGCTTCGATCCCAAGGTGCTCAAGCGACCCGAACAAGTCGATGACGACGTATGGCCGCCCAAGGATTCTTGAACACGGCATTTGGCGTTATAATGATGGTCTCTCCCCACCTAACGTGAGAGGCCGTCATGCACATTCAGCTCAACGGCGATCAGCGCGAGCTCGCGTCCCAGCTGACGATCAGTGAGTTGATCGAGCAACTCGCATTGACCGGGCGCCGCATCGCCGTCGAAGTCAACGAGGAAATCGTGCCGCGCAGCCAGCATGCCGAGATCCGCCTGTCCCCGGGCGATCGTGTGGAAATCGTGCATGCCATCGGCGGCGGCTGATGTTACTCGCTCGCCGACGCGCGGGGCCGCTTAGCTTAGTGGCCCAGGCGTATCGGCGGCTCCCTTTACGCCAGGAGGTTCGTCATGCCCGCTGATCAGCGCCAGGACATCCCATTGACCGTCGCCGGTCGCGTCTTCTCGTCACGCTTGCTGGTGGGTACCGGCAAGTACCGTGACTTCGATGAGACCGCCGCCGCCGTCGAGGCAAGTGGCACTGAACTCGTCACCGTGGCGGTGCGCCGTACCAATCTGGGCCAGAATCCCGATGAGCCCAATCTGCTCGACGCCTTGCCGACGAGTCGTTACACGATCCTGCCCAACACGGCGGGTTGCTATACCGCCAAGGAGGCGGTGCGGACCTGCAAGCTGGCACGCGAACTGCTCGATGGTCATAACCTGGTCAAGCTTGAGGTGCTGGGCGACGATGGCACGCTCTACCCCAATGTGGTCGAGACCCTCAAGGCCGCCGAAACGCTGGTCAACGACGGTTTCGATGTCATGGTGTACACCAGCGATGATCCTATCGTCGCCAAGGAGTTGGAGCGCATCGGCTGTTGTGCGGTGATGCCGCTGGGGTCGTTGATCGGCTCGGGGCACGGCCTGCTCAATCCGGCAACGCTCGAGATCATCCTCGACAATGCCGAGGTGCCGATTCTGGTCGATGCCGGTATCGGCACGCCCTCGGATGCCGCCCTGGCCATGGAAATGGGCTGTGCCGGTGTGTTGGTCAACTCGGCCATCGCTCAGGCCCAGCAACCGACGCGCATGGCGCATGCCATGAAGCTAGCGGTTGAGGCCGGACGTGAAGCGTATCTGGCTGAGCGCATGCCACGCCGCGCCTCCGCGAGCCCATCCTCGCCCTTCGCCGGGCGCATCAATGCCTGAATTTTCATGCGGCCCACGTGGCCGCTTTCGCCATGTGATCGATAACGCAGACTTGCCATGAGTGATTCACCATCGTCTTCCTCCGAGAACGTCTCTGAGACGTCCTCGGCATCATCCACACGCCCACCGCGCGGCATCAAGAGCTACGTGCTGCGCGCCGGGCGCATGACCGTTGCCCAGTCGCGGGGGCTTGAGGAGGTCTGGCCGCGCCTGGGGCTGAGCGTTGCCGATGGCCGTCAGTCGCTGGAGACGCTCTTCGGTCGACAGGCGCCCTGCGTCGTCGAGATCGGCTTTGGCATGGGCCAGTCGCTGGTCGAACAGGCGAGCGCGCATCCCGAGACCGACTTCATCGGCATCGAGGTGCATGCGCCGGGGGTCGGCAAGTTGCTCGACGAGGCGGATAAGCGCGGTCTGACCAACCTGCGTGTGTACCGTGAAGACGCCCTGGAAGTGCTCGACAAGTGCTTGCCCGAGTCGAGCCTGGCGGGGCTGCAGCTGTTCTTCCCCGATCCTTGGCCGAAGAAAAAGCACCACAAGCGGCGGATCGTGCAGCCGGCCTTCGTCGAACAGGTGCGCACGCGTCTGGCGCCTGGTGGCTATCTGCACATGGCAACCGATTGGGAGGCCTATGCCGAGCATATGGTCGAGATCATGGAGGCGGCGCCGGGCTATCGCAATACGGCATTGGCCGAGAGCTCGCCCTACGTACCGCGACCGGAATTTCGCCCGCTGACAAAGTTCGAGAGCCGTGGCGAAAAGCTCGGCCATGGGGTCTGGGATCTGATCTATGCCCGTGAGGACAGATAGTGCACGCTGCAGCACCGCTCTTACAGAACGCGGATTCCCACGAAAACCGCTGCTTGGCGGTTTTTTCGATTCTGGCGGATCTGAATCACGACACGGCTGACAAGATGCTGACAAAGTGCCGCCTTCCTTGGCGCCGGACCGGATGCGCGTAAAAAAAGCCGCCCGGGTGGGCGGCTTAAAGACCGTGACTAGCTTGATGAGGAGATAACCATGGGCAGGAACCTGACATTCGCTGCTTAGGTCAGTGGCGCTTGGCAGCGCCACGGTTGTTAAGGTAAACCATTCTCATTTGAGTCGTCAAGCGTAACGAGAATATTTTTCACTTAGTATGTGTCAGGAGGCTTAGCCTGCCAGTGCCATCCACGCCGGCAGCGTCACCATGGCCAGTAGCGTCTGGCCGGTAATAAGCGCCGCCATCAGCTCGGCGTCGCCACCGAGCTGGCGGGCAAGGATATAGGCCGAGGTGGCGGTGGGCAGGGCGGCGAACAGCAGTGCGATGTCGCGGCTCACTGGGTCGAGCCCGGTCAGCCAGGCCAGGGCTAGCACGACCACGGGAGTGGCGCCGAGCTTGAGCGTGGCCGAGTACCAGAACGCGTGCCCGCTGCCGGCAAGGGCATTGGGTCGCAGGGCCACGCCTACGGCAATCAATCCTAGCGGGAGTGCGGCACGGCCGGTGAGTTCGACGGCGCTGCCCAGCCAGCCCGGCAGACCGATGCCGGTAACATTGAGGGCGATACCGAGTACACAGGCCAGGATCAGGGGGTTACGCAGCAGCGCGGCCAGGCTGCGCCCCAGACTGGAAGATCCCAGCGTGCCTGCGGCAATGAAACCGCTCACGCAGAGAATGTTGGCCAGCGGGACCATCAATGCCACGGCGACCGCCGCCACCGTCGCTCCGGCCTGGCCGTGCAGCGCGGCGGCGCCGGCGACACCTACGTAGGTATTGAAGCGCAGCGTGCCTTGCAGCACCGAGGTGAACGCCGGTGGCGCCAGCGCCAGGCGATGACGTGCGCACCAGAGTCCCAGCGCGAACAGCGCCATGGTGCCCATCAATACCACGGCCAGACGGAGAACCGGCACCTGCGCGACATCCGCCGTGGCCAGCGTCGAGACCAGCATTGCGGGGAATAGCAGAAAGTAGATCAGCCGTTCCATCGCGGGCCAGAAATCGCCTCCGGGAAAACGCCGCCAACCCAGCAGGGCGCCGAGTAGAATCAGTAAAAACAGAGGGCCCAGGGCCCCAGTAACACCGCTCATTGTGCCTCCGCTTGCGTAACTTCATGGACACCGGACGCTGACTGCAGCCAAGCTCGCCGGGACACGAACTGGTAAGCTTAGCGCGATGCCCCTGGGTGATGGGATTCAACCTAACGATATGCAACATCATGATGAAGACCCGGTAAGATCTCCGCTGCTCAATCTACTCACGCTAGTGACGCTGGTGACGGTGCTGGTAGCGGCTGGTTATCTCGCCGATTATTACCTGCGTGATTCGCGCGAGAACGTCACCTGGTACCCCCCGCGCATGCATTGCGATCTGCGCGACGGGGCGTGCCGTACCGATATCGGCTTGAGCGGGACGTTGCGTTTCGAGATACATGGCGACTTCGCCTCGTACGAGCCGTTGACGCTGGATGTGCAGACATCCGGGATCGACGTGGAGTCCGCGGTCGTGGAGTTCGTCGGACGTGACATGAATATGGGCCTTACTCGGGTCGCGTTGGAAGAAGTCGGTGATGGCCACTTCCGGGGCGTGGGCGAACTCCGTCCTTGCACGGAAACGGTCATGCCGTGGCGAGCACAGGTGATTCTCGAGACCCCTGAGGGGCAAGAGGGAAGCTGGTTCGATTTCGATATTCACCGCTAGGTGCGGCATGCCTAGTAACATTTGTCCACATTATAGCAATCGCCCTTGCCATGCGGCTTGTGGGTAAGCCAACGCTTACTCTGCACCCTTCTCTAGATGGCGAATTTTTAAAAAATCAGTTAAAACAATAATTTGATGATTATTTTGATGTGACTGCGAGGCGTGCTGGACGGCAGGCGAGCATCATGAAAGGGCGCCATGAGGTCAGGAAAGCCGGTTTTCACCGCCAAGCCACAGACGCTCCACAAAACTATCCACAGGTAGTGATGGATATAGGGGTGTGGAAAACGCACAGCGAAGCGTCCGGAAAGAAGGCAATGCGCAGCAAGGCGAGAACAGCATGAAGAGAAATGCCAGGCGCCTCGCGAGGCACCTGGCGTGACGAGCGCTTACTCGTCGGCCGACGCCTCTTGGTCGTCGCCGGCTTCGATACCCAGCAGCTCGATCTTGAAGGTAAGTGCCTGGTTGGGACCGATTGGGCCACCGGTGCCACCCTGGCCATAGGCGAGATCGGCGGGTACGTAGAGCATCCAGGTATCGCCTACCTGCATCTGCTGTAGTGCTTCCTGCCAACCCTCGATGACCTGACCGACCTGGAAGGTGATCGGTTCGCCGCGCTCGTAGGAGCTATCGAACACGGTACCGTCGGGCAGTTTGCCTTCGTAGTTGACCTTCACGGTATCGTCGGAACTGGGTGTTTCACCGTCGCCGGATTCAAGTACCTTGTACTGCAGCCCCGAGTCGGTGACTTTCACACCGTCCTTCTTGGCGTTCTCTTCAAGGAACGCCTCGCTGGCCTTGCGGTTCTCTTCGGCTGACTGCGCCTTTTCTTTCTTCTGCTCAGCCATCTTCTTTTTTTGCTCGGCCATCTTCTGCTTCTTGAAGTCAGAGAGCGTGGTGGCGATTTCGTCATCGCTCATCTGCAGGTCGTCGCCGGCGTAAACGTCCTTGACCGCTTGGGTGAAGGCGTCGGTATCGAGATCCGAGATGTCCTGCTTGATGCTTTGGCCGAGAGTCGCGCCAATGCTATAGCTGAGCTTGGCTTCGTCGCTCTGCGGGGCAGCCATGGTCAGCAGCGGCGTCGCTACGAGGCCGCCGAACGCCACAGCTGTCATCAAACGTTTCATGAAAACTCCTTAGCAAAATAAACAAACACCGCTCCTCGACTGTACCAGTACCGGTGCCGTTGCGCACCCGCGCGAAGGGGGACGACTTGACATCGACGCGACTTTGCTCTTCTCTAAATCTACATTGATAAGAAAGAGGGAACTCTATGCAACTGCGCAATATCGTTCTGAGTATCACGGCGTTAGGCCTAGTCGGTGTCGCTTCCACGGCGTCTGCCGAGACCTGGCGTTTTGGTCTCGAGGAGCCCGAAGGTAGCGTGCAGTACGGCTATGCGGAAGAGTTCAAGAAATTGATCGAGGAAAAGAGCGACGGCGACATTACGGTCGAGTTGCTGCCGTATGGTTCCTGGGGGTCAAGCTACTCGGCGTTGTATGACGCCATCCAGAGCGGCGCCATTCCGCTCGGCTTCGGCTCCGGCTTCTTGGGCGGTACCGTCCCGGAAAGCCAGTTGATGAGTCTCAACTACGTCATGCCGAACGACCAGATGGAGACGGCCGAGATTCTCAACTCCGACGACTTCCTCAAGAGTGATGCCTGGCAGGACTCGTTCCGTGAGCGCGGGCTGGTGCCGCTGGGGGCCTTGCCCGAAGGGTACCAGGTCTGGACGGCCAACAAGGAAATTCGTACCCCGGAGGATATGGACAACCTGCAGATCCGGGTCATGGATAACAGTCTGCTGCGCTCGACCTATGAGGCCTATGGCGCCTCGCCCATCACCATCGCCTACGGTGAGCTCTACAGCGCCCTGCAGCAAGGTCAGGCGGAAGGTAATATCCAGCCGGTCTTCGCCCACGAGAACATGGGCTTCTATGAAGTACAGGATTACATGATCTTTGCCGAGCAGTCGCAGTTCATCGCCAACTTCATCGGTAACGAGGAGTGGTACGACGACCTGTCCGACGATCAGCGCGAGATGCTCGAGTCCACGCTCGACGAGATGGTCCAGAAGGGTCACGATATTCAGACTCAGTTCAACTCCGAACGTCTTGAGACCATCAAGGACAAGAGCGACATCAGCATCGTCCATTTGGACGAGAATGAGCGTAATGCTTTCCGTAAGCTGGCCGAGCCGGTGCGTCAGGCCTACGTCGATATGGTCGGCGAACGTGGTCAGAAAGCATTGGACATCGTGCTGGACCATGTCGATCGGTCTGACGACAAGGCGGAATAAGCTTGACCGTCAACGACTGACGTACTGAAAGACCGCATGAAAAACCCCGGAAGCGTTGAGCTTCCGGGGTTTTTATACGTTTGGCCGTCGGTAGTGGCATGAAATGTGGCCCGACGAGGGCCGGGCCGGTTGCACTCAGTCACCGCCGAGCGAGGGAAGCAGCAGCGATATCTGCGGGAACATGATCAAGATGATCGTTGCCAATGCCAGGATGGCAATGAATGGCGGTGTGCCGCGAATTACTTCCATGTAAGGGCGGCGGAATACCGCGATGGCGGTAAAGATATCGCAGCCGAACGGTGGAGTGGCCGAGCCGATGGCCGCCTGCAGGGTAACGATCACGCCCACATGCACCGGGTCCAGTCCGGTGGCGTCGACCAGTGGTTTGAAGATCGGCACCAGAATCAGAATGACCACGATTGGGTCGACGAACATGCAGCCCACAAAGAAGGCCGCAGCGATCAGCAGCAATGCCAGGAACTGGTTGTCGCCGATACCGTCGATGATGGGGCCGAGGATCTGCTCCGGCACGCCGGCGGTGCCCAGGGTCTGCGAGAACGCCGCGCCGATGGCGACGAGGATGAAGACCACGGCGGTGATCATGCCGGTGGAGAGTGCCAGGCTACCGAGGTCACGGATCGATACCTGACGGTAGATGACGACCTCTAGAAGAAAAGCATAGGCCACTGCGACTGCCGAGGCCTCGACGGCACTGAAGAAGCCGCCGTAGATACCGCCGACCACCAGCACCGGAAATCCCATCGGCAGAATGACTCTGCGCACCGCCTTGAAGCGTTCCGCCCAGGTGGCGCGTGGCTCGGGATCGATGCCTCTCAGGCGTGCGCTGATATAGCAGTACACGGCAAACATGGCCAGGATCAGAAGGCCAGGAAGGATACCGGCGAGGAACAAATCGCCGATCGATGTTTTCATGACCACGCCGTAGACGATGAAACCGATGCTGGGCGGAATCAGCAGCGCGATATCGCTGGCGTTGATGATCAGGGCCAGAGCGAAACTGTCAGGATAGCCTCGTGCCAGGAGACGAGGACGCATCGGTCCGCCCATGGCGACCACGGTGGCTTGCGTGGAGCCCGAGACGGCTCCGAATAGGGCGCACGAGGCGGCGGTGGTGATGGGCAAGCCCCCGCGGACATGGCGAGTGAAGACATCGACGACATCGAGCAGACGGTTGGCGGTATGGCCTTTGGTCAGGATGTCAGCGGCGAAGATGAACATGGGGACGGCGGCGAGCACCCAACTGCCGATGCCGTTGATCATCCAGCTCACGGCCTGGTCGGGTCCGAAAAACGTCATGTCTGTGAACATCATGAAAAGCGTTCCCGCCGCCAGGGGAACCATCATCGGGAACCCGAGCAGTAGCAGTGCCAGCATGATCACGGCTAGCCAAGTTAGCATTGTTTTACGTCCTCGCGTTGATGGCGGTCGTGTTGCGGAGAAGAAATTCAGGCATCGCGACGTGCGTCATTGCCTTCTTCTGCTTCCGGGGGCACTTCGTCGTATGCCTCTTTTTGGTTGAAGGCACGGTAGATATCGTCACTGACCAAGTTGCGCACGGCGGTGAGCAGGTATTGCACGCCGGCTAGCATGAAACCGACGGGGAGGGCGAGATAGACGATCCAGAGTGGAATGTTCAGTGACGCACTGCTGCGACCGCGATCGTGAATGGTCATGACATAGTCGATGGACTTGTCGGCGAAATAGAACATCAACACTGCAGTGCCCAGACAAATCAGGATGAGAAGTGCCTTGCGCCAGCGGCCGCTGAGTTGATCATAGATTGCCGACATGCTGATATGGCGGGCATTGCGGGTTGCATAGCCGACACCGACGAAGGTGATCACCACGATCAGCATCTCGGTCACTTCGTAGGTCCCGGGGATACCTTGCTCGAACAGCAGATTGCCGACGACGTGACCGCTCATGAGCGCGGCCATGGCGAGTATGCCCCCCGCGATGATCACGCGCTCGATGATGCCCAGGCCATGATCGATAGTGCCCAGTACACGAAGCAAGGCACTGCATGATTCAGTTTTTTCATCGCTATTGCCAGGCTGTGAAGGTGTCATGTCGTAGAGTCCTTTTTGTGATGGCCGATTCGGCGTGCGAATGGCATGGATCTCGACGTCCGTACCGCGTCGTGAAGGTGTCACGGTCAATCGGACTGGCTTCTATAAAACCTACAGAGTTTGCGGGGTGAGCGCCACTCGTCAATGGTGTTTCCACACATGCGTGATAGACGCTTTCGGACGTTGAGCTGGCTGCGAAGAGACAACGTCTTACGGATGGTGCGCCGTGTGTTGGGTGGTCAGCGTTGCCAGTGCGGCTTCCTGCGCTGGCCCTTGCATGACCAGGCAGCGTGTCAGCTGCATTGTCAGGCTGGCGTCGTCGGCCCGATGCTTGCGTATGGCATGCGACGTCTCGCTGATGGCCTGAAACTGGCGCAGTGTTTCGTGTTCGGCGAGTAGCTCGGCTTCCTTGAGATGATCGCGCAGCGTCGCCACGTCATATTCGTCTCGCGCACGTGGCTTGAGCATGCGACGTAGATGACGGATCGGCTGTGTGACCTCGGCTTGCCAGGCGCGAACTTCATCCAACGCGTTGTGCGCCTTCTCGGTGGGCACAAGCGCATGATGATCGAGCCAGCAGCGCCACAACAATTCGCAGACATCTGCCCCTGCCGTATCTTGTAGCTGTAAGCAGGCATCGGCGACTTCGGGGCGCTGATACAACGTCAAGGCATAATCCCAAAGCGGTGGATTCCGCAGGACATCGCACAATTGGGTAGAATGCATGGTCATTCTCCAGCCGTCCTGGCGGGCATGGCGGCGTAACTCACTGAATTATCACCGGAGCGGGCATGATCGCATTTCGCCAACTCGCGCTGCAACGCGGGATCCAGCCGCTGATCGAGAACGCCGACCTCACGCTGCACGATGCCACCAAGGCGGGTATCGTGGGTGCCAATGGCTCGGGTAAGTCGAGTCTTTTCAAGCTGTTGCTGGGAGAACTGACCCCGGAGTACGGCACGATAGAGCTTTCTGGTGGGCAGCGCATTGCGCATATGGCGCAGGAGGTGGAAGCGCTCGATCGAGCATTGGTCGAGCATGTACTCGATGGCCACACCGAATTGCGCACGACGGAACAGGCCCTGGCCGAGGCGCAGGCCAGTGGTGCGGTCCATCGCGAGGCCGAGTTGCATGGCGAGATCGAAGCGCTCGAAGGTTACACCGCGCGGCCGCGTGCCGAGCAAATGTTGGTTGGGCTGGGCTTCACGCAGGCTGACCTGTATCGCCCGCTGTCGGACTTCTCGGGGGGCTGGCGGATGCGCGTCAACTTGGCGCAGACGCTGTTCATGCCGTCCGATCTGATGCTGCTCGACGAGCCGACCAACCACCTCGATCTCGACGCTTTGCTATGGCTCGAACAGTGGCTGACGCGCTATCCCGGTACGCTGTTGCTGATTTCCCACGACCGCGACTTCCTGGATGCGGTGTGCGATCACATCGTGCACTTCGAACAACGCCAGTTGACGCTGTATCGCGGCAACTATTCGCGCTTCGAGCACACGCGGGCCGAGCGTCAGGCGCGTGCCCAGGCCGAAGCGGCCAAGCAGCAAGCTCGGCGCGAGGAGATCGAGCGCTTTGTGGCGCGCTTTCGCGCCCAGGCCAGCAAAGCGCGTCAGGCACAGAGTCGCCTGAAGATGCTGGAACGCATGGAAACCATCGCCGTCGCGCATGCCGATTCGCCGTTTCACTTCACCCTGCCCAGTGCCGACAAGACCTCCTCGCCGCTTTTGGTGCTCGATGACGCCACGCTGGGATATGGTCAAACACCGTTGCTCGAGCACGTCAGCATGAGCATCTTGCCGGGACAGCGGATCGGGCTGCTGGGTGCCAACGGGGCGGGCAAATCGACGCTGATCAAGGCGCTGACGGCGCAGCAATCGTTGCTGGAGGGCAAGCGCGTGCCCGGCGATAACCTGGCGATCGGTTACTTCGCCCAGCATCAACTCGAGCATCTCGACGTGAGCTCGACGCCGTTCGTGCACATCCAGCGGCTGTCGCCCACGGCCAGCGACCAGGAGATTCGCAACTTCCTGGGTGGCTTCGGGTTTCACGGCAATGACGTCTTCGCCAGCGTGGGGAACTTCTCCGGGGGGGAGAAGGCACGCCTGGCGCTGTCGTTGATCGCTTGGCAAAAACCCAACCTGTTGTTGCTAGACGAGCCGACCAACCACCTCGACCTGGAAATGCGCGAATCCCTGACCCAAGCCTTGGCCGGGTTCGAGGGAACGGTGATCATCGTCTCCCATGATCGCCACCTGCTGCGCGCCAGCGTCGATGAGTTCTGGCATGTGGTGGATGGCGGTGTCACTGCCTTCGATGGCGACCTTGACGACTATCGTGCCTGGCTCAAGGAGCGCCTCGAGGGCGAACGGCGCGATGCGCGCCAGGAAAAGGCTGAGCGTCAGACCGCCGCAGATATCCCCAAGGGTGATCGCAAGGCCTCGCGCCGCGCCGCCGCCGAGTTGCGTGAGAAGTTGCGGCCGCTCAAGCGCGAGCGCGACAACGTCGAACGTGACATGAGCAAGGCTCAGGCAGAGCTGGAGCAACTGGAAACGGCGCTGGCCGATGAAGGCTTGTACCAGGACAGTGCGCGCAAGGAAGAGCTGACCGACTTGTTGGGGCGCCAGGGCGATGCGCAGAGTCGTCTCGAGACGCTTGAACAGCGCTGGCTGGAGGCCGAAGAGGCCATCGAAGAGCGCGAAGCGGCGCTGACGGATGACGCCTGAAACCCGGAAGCGGGTGCCCGTTCCGGACGCATGAGCGTGGGCCGGCGACCATTATGTCTCGACGATCAAGGTCACTGGCCCGTCGTTGAGTAGCGAGACCTGCATGTCAGCGCCGAATTCACCGGTGGCGACGCGCGACCACGCCTGCCGTGCTTGAGCCACCAGGTAATCGAACATTGCCTCGCCGTGGGCGGGTGTCGCGGCGCCATCGAAGCCCGGCCGCAGGCCCTTGGAAGTATTGGCCATGAGGGTGAATTGCGGCACCAGCAACACGCCGCCTTCCACCTGCTGTACGTTGAGGTTCATCTTGCTTGCCTCGTCGCCGAATATGCGCAGCTTGAGCAGTTTCTGCAACATCTTGTCGGCGTGAGCTTGGGTATCCTCGGGCGCCACGCCGATCAAGGCCATCACGCCTTGTTCGATGCTGCCCGTCGTACGCTCGTCGACGTCGACGCTGGCATGGCGGACACGCTGAATGACGGCTTTCATGGTGAGGATCCTTGGGGGCGTGAGTGGCTACCAGGCTCGGCATACCATCATGTCCACATGCACTTCGGCAAGCAGGCGTTCGATCAAGGGCGCCGGTTGATGTCGGCCGAAGAGCGCCAGATCCTGATGTCCGAGTGCCAGCAGATCGGGCGGTTGACGACGCAGATAATCCATCAGCACCTCGCCGGGTTCGCCTTGCTCGAGGACCAGTTCGAGCTCCGGCACGTCGCCGACCTCTTCCATGAGCTTGTCGATCTCCGCTTCCAGGCGGATACGTCGCGCGGCGAGCTCACGCTCACGCCAGCGGGCATAGCCGCTATCGGAGCCCATTTCATCGTCGCCGGGTAAGTGCCAGGCATGCAGTAGCGTCAGGCGTGCTTGTGGAAAGTGGGTCAGAACGTCACGCAGGGTGTGGCGACTGGCCAGCGAAAAATCCACCGGCACCAGCACGTCTTGCCATGTCTGCTCGGGGCTGTGGCTGACGGTGAGCACCGGACATGGCGCGCGGCTCATCACTCGGGCCAGGGTCGTGCCGCCGACCAGCGCGTGTTGGCCGCGTTTACGGTGGGTGCCGAGCACGATCATGGTGGCATCGCGGTCATGTGCTTCGCGGATTATTTCGGCATAGGACGCCCCGGTGACCGTCTGTATCAAGGTTTCGGGCGCGGTAAGCGCGTAATCCTCGCGAATGTCGGTCAACTGACGCTCGAGCTCGTGGACGACGCAGGCCTCCAGGTCGTGCAGCGCCTGATGCGGCAGATAGGGATCGAGGACGTGGAGGATGTCCAAGCGGCAGCCCTGGGCATGGGCTAGTTTCACGGCACGTGCGAAAGCGGCACGGTTTTCGGCGGACAGGTCGCAAGCCAGTAATAAGGTCTGAGGCATGATACGTCCCTCCTGCGAGAAGGCGGCGTGCGAATGCAGGCGACACCGCGCTGACGTCGAGCCGGATGGTAGTGACCGCTACGTCATGGGAGCATTGCGGTGAAGCAAAGCATGGTTGCCCCCGGCGCTCTCTGCAAGTACGCGGTCACGATAAGCGCAGCGTACGCCTATGCGCGCTTACCACCAGGCGTGAAAATGATGCACCGGCCCCCGCCCCTGGCCGACATCGAGATGTACGCTGGCGTCCAACGCTGTATGCAGCCAGCGTTTGGCGTCGCCGATCGCCGCGTGAATATCGGTATGGGCGCTGGCCTCGGCCGGCAGGTGGGCCAGATAGGCGGTCACCGCCGAAGACAGTGCGCAACCGGTGCCATGCAGGTTCTGGGTGGCGATGCGCGGTGCCTCGAGCCATTCCACACCCTGCGGAGTTGCAAGCAGATCCGGGCACGCGTTACCGCTGAGATGCCCGCCCTTGAGCACCACATACGGGGCGCCGATGCGCGTCAGCTCGGGGAGCAATGTTGCCATCGCCTGCGTGGTGCGTGGGGTGTCGACATCCAGCAGCACCGCTGCCTCCGGCAGGTTGGGGGTGATCACATCGGCCAGGGGAACCAGCACATCACGCACCGCGCGAATGCCGGCACGATCGACCAGGATGTCACCGCTCTTGGCGACCATCACGGGGTCGAGCACGACCCAGCGTGGCCGGTAGCGGGTCAGAGCGTCGCGAATCGTCGTGGCGACATCCATGCTCGCCACCATGCCGATCTTGACTGCATCGATACGCACATCGCCGAGCAGATTGTCGAGTTGCTCGGCGATCATCTCGGCGGGGATCGGGTGCACGGTACTTACGCCCTGCGTGTTCTGGGCGATCACTGCCGTGATGACGTTTGTGGCGTAAGTGCCCAACGCTGAAAACGTCTTGATATCCCCCTGTAGTCCAGCGCCCCCCGAAGGATCGGAGCCGGCGATGGTGAGGACATTGGGCGGTGTCTGAGCGGTGGACATGGGCTACCCTTCAGTGTTCAGGCGTGATGCGCGCCCATTGTGGTGGCTTGGGCGCTTGCGTGGAGCGTAGGATACCGGCAAAACGTTCGGCGAACAGGATGTGATGAAGCAAATCGGGATGTATCTGGGTAACTGAGACTTTCGTTGACACTTGGCGAGAGGCGAGGCTACCTCGCAGGATCATTTCGTCTTAAAACACTCTTTACTGAACAAAACTTCCGGCGTAAGTGATGACTTACCGAACAAGTCCGGCGAGTGGTGATCATGGAGTTCGACATGGTGTTAACTTACTAACTTTATCACTGGTTTTCCTGACAGGCGCTGCTAAATCCCCTAAAATTGTAGGGACTCGTCACACGCAGGCAACGTGAATGGCGCTACGAGGTGCGCGCACCTCGATGATAACGAATATTGGGGTAGCGCCCTACCGCGCTATCCGCTGCTTGTGAGGCATGGCAATGACCGATGAGGCAACCGCGCTGATCGCTGAATATTGGGCCGTGGGGCTATTCATAATAGCCGTTTTCACGTTATGTGCCCTGATGATCGGTGCCGCGAGTCTGCTCGGTGGTCGTAGCCGTGGTCGTAGCAAGTCCCTCCCCTTCGAGTCTGGCATTGTCGGCACCGGCAATGCCCGCCAACGCTTTTCCGTCAAGTTCTATCTGGTTGCGATGCTGTTCGTGATCTTCGATATCGAAGCCGTGTTCCTGTTCGCCTGGGCCGTATCGGTCCGCGAGGTGGGCTGGGAAGGCTTTGCGGGCGCCGCTGTCTTCATTTTCATCCTGCTGGCGGGATTGATCTACGATAGTCGTGTCGGTGCCCTTGAGTGGGCACCGCGCAAACGCGGTCAATCGCCCGATATCGTGACGGATCGATGAGCGTACCGTCCTAGAGGCGGTCTTGAGCCGGCGAAGACCGGCATAGCGCCAGATACCCGAATTTTCTTTTTCAGAGCTTCGAGGCGCATCATGCAATATACCCTGACGCGAGCGGATAGCGAACCGGCGCCGGATAGCGCAAGCTATCCGCTGGACAAGCGCGAAACCACCGATGACCCGATGAAAGAGCAGCTTCATCGCAACGTCTTCACCGGCAAGCTGGAAGATGTACTCAACGATAGTGTCAACTGGGGGCGCAAAAACTCCCTGTGGCCGTACAACTTCGGCCTCTCCTGCTGCTATGTGGAAATGACCACTGCCTTTACCGCGCCACATGATGTGGCCCGTTTCGGGGCCGAGGTCATCCGCGCTTCCCCGCGCCAGGCCGATTTCATGGTTATCGCCGGCACCTGCTTCATCAAGATGGCGCCGGTCATCCAGCAACTCTACGATCAGATGCTCGAACCCAAGTGGGTGATCTCGATGGGGTCGTGCGCCAATTCCGGGGGCATGTACGACATCTACTCGGTGGTGCAGGGCGTCGACAAGTTTCTCCCTGTAGACGTCTACGTGCCGGGCTGCCCGCCGCGTCCCGAGGCGTTTCTACAAGGGCTGCAACTGCTTCAGGACTCCATCCAGCAAGAACGTCGTCCGCTCTCCTGGGTGGTTGGTGACCAGGGGGTGTATCAAGCCGAAATGCCTTCGCAACGCGAGGCCAATCGCGATCGGCGTATCGCCGTGACGGAACTGCGTTCCCCGGATGAGGTGTAGGTCCAGTACCTGATGCCATCGCCTGTCATCCGAAGTCGATCCACCTTGCCGGGGAATGAAAACCGATCATGAGCGCAGTTCAATCGCCATACGCCAATCACTTGCACGCCGATGACCCGGTGGTCCAGGCGTTATTCGCGCGCTTTGGTAACCACGTGTTCGCCGAGCAGTCGACGTACACCGGCATGCCGGTCCTGTGGCTCGACCGCGAGCACCTGCTCGAGGTGCTCGGCTTCCTGCGGGACATGCCCGAGCCCTTCGAGATGCTCTTCGACTTGAATGCCATCGACGAGCGTCTGCGTAGCCATCGCGCGGATTTGCCCCCTGCGGATTTCACGGTCTTTTATCAGTTGATGTCGGTGTCGCGAAACCGAGATCTGATGCTCAAGGTGGCGCTTTCCGAGCGCGACCTCGAGGTGCCCAGCGTCGCGGGTCTTT
This sequence comes from Chromohalobacter sp. 48-RD10, assembly GCF_029889785.1. NCBI lineage: Bacteria > Pseudomonadati > Pseudomonadota > Gammaproteobacteria > Oceanospirillales > Halomonadaceae > Chromohalobacter > Chromohalobacter sp. 48-RD10. The sequence goes on from NZ_JARANX010000003.1 coordinate 180,993, forward strand.
ATCCCAATGCCAATTGGTACGAGCGCGAAGTCTGGGACATGTTCGGCATCGACTTCCGCGGACACCCGCACATGACGCGTCTGCTGATGCCACCTACCTGGCATGGGCATCCACTGCGCAAGGATTATCCGGCGCGCGCTACCGAGTTCGATCCCTATACGCTGACCGTGGAAGGGCAGGATACCGAGCAGGAAGCGCTGCGTTTCGACCCCGAATCCTGGGGCATGAAACGTAAGGACGAGAACACGGACTACATGTTTCTCAACCTGGGGCCCAATCACCCCTCCGCGCATGGTGCCTTCCGCATTGTCCTGCAGCTCGACGGTGAGGTCGTGGTCGACTGCGTCCCCGATATCGGCTATCACCATCGCGGCGCCGAGAAGATGGCCGAGCGTCAGTCCTGGCACAGCTATATTCCCTACACCGATCGTATCGACTACACCGGCGGGGTAATGAACAACCTGCCGTATGTGATGGCGGTGGAAAAGCTGGCAGGTATTCAGGTGACCGATCGCGCCAAGACCATTCGTGTGATGATGGCGGAAATGTTCCGCATCAATAGCCACTTGCTGTTCCTGGGCACCTATCTGCAGGACCTGGGTGCGATGACGCCGGTGTTCTTCACCTTCACCGATCGCCAGAAGGCCTATGAGGTCATCGAGGGCATTACCGGCTTTCGCATGCACCCGGCGTGGTATCGCATCGGTGGCACCGCGCACGACCTGCCCAATGGCTGGGACAAGCTGGTTCAGGGCTTCCTCGATTGGATGCCCAAGCGACTCATCGAATACGAGCGCGCGATGATGGAAAATGCCGTCATTCGTGAGCGCACCAAACAGGTGGCTGCCTTCACCACCCGTGAGGCGCTCGAATGGGGCGTCACCGGGCCCAATCTGCGCGCCACCGGCTGCGACTTCGACCTACGCAAGAAGCGCCCTTATTCCGGCTACGAGAATTTCGATTTCGAGGTGCCGCTAGGGGCCAACGGCGATGCCTTCGACCGGGGCCAGCTGCGCATCGACGAGATGCGCCAGAGCCTGCGCATTATCCAGCAATGCGTCGATCATATGCCGGCCGGCGACTACAAGGCCGATCATCCGCTGACCACGCCGCCGCCGCGCGAGAAGATGCTCCAGCACATCGAAACCCTGATCACGCATTTCCTGCAGGTCTCCTGGGGCCCCGTGCTCAAGCCCAACGAGTCGCTGTCGATGATCGAGGCGACCAAGGGCATCAATAGCTATTACCTGACCTCGGATGGCAACACCATGAGCTATCGCACGCGCGTCCGCACGCCCAGTTTCCCGCATCTGCAGCAGATCCCTGCAGCGGTGCGCGGTGCCTTGGTACCGGACTTGATCGCCCATCTGGGGAGTATCGATTTCGTGATGGCCGACGTGGACCGCTGACATGACACACGCTTCGACTACTTCCACGCCCATTGCCACCGACGGCTTCGTGCTGCACGACGAGGATCGGGCGGCCATCGCCCATGAGCGCGAGCATTACCCGCAGCCGCAGGCGGCCAGCATCGAGGCGCTCAAGATCGTGCAGAAGCGCCATGGTTGGGTGCCGGACGCCGCCATTGATGCCATCGCGCGCGAGCTTGGCGTAGCGCCGGCAAGCGTCGAGGAAGTGGCGACGTTTTATAGCTTGATCTTCCGCCAGCCGGTGGGGCGCCACGTGATCCTGATATGTGACAGCAGTTCTTGCTTTCTCACCGATTACGAAGTCCTGCGTGATGCCTTCTTTGCGCATCTGGGCATCGGCTTCGGGCAGACCACACCGGATGACCGGTTCACGCTGCTTCCGGTGTGCTGTCTCGGCGCCTGCGATCGCGGCCCGGCGCTGATGATCGGTGACGATACCTACGGGCCGGTGACGCCCGAGGAGATCCCCACGCTGCTGGAGGGGTACGCATGAATTGGGAGAACGAGGCATGAGCCGGATTCTGCAAGACCGCGACGAACGCCGCCCTGAAACGCACCCGCTGACCTTTCGGCTCAACGACGACGGCACGCCGGTAATGCTCGACGCCTATCGCGAGCAGCAGGGCTACGCCAGCGTCGAACGCGCCTTTCGAGACTTGACCTCGAAGGCGCTGATCGACGAGTTGAAGACCGCCAATCTGCGTGGGCGCGGTGGTGGTGGGTTCTCCGCCGGGCTCAAGTGGAGCCTGACCATGCAGGGCGAGGGCATCCCGCGCGGCTATATCGTCTGCAACGCCGACGAAATGGAGCCCGGCACCTTCAAGGATCGTCTGCTGCTCGAACAGCAGCCGCATCTGCTCATCGAGGGCATGATCCTCGCCGGCTTCGCCAACAATGCCTACCAGGGCTATATCTTCATGCGCGGCGAATACGTCGATGCCGCGCGCACGGTCCAGCGCGCGTTGGAAGAAGCGCGTGCCAATGGCTGGCTGGGGCGTGATGTGGCCGGTAGCGGCTGGGACTTCGATATCGTCCTGCATACCGGCGCCGGGCGTTATATCTGCGGCGAGGAAACCGCGCTGATCAACTCGCTGGAAGGCAAGCGTGCCAACCCGCGGGCCAAACCACCCTTTCCGGGGCAAAGTGGGGCCTGGGGCAAGCCCACCGTGGTCAACAACGTCGAGACGCTGTGCAACGTACCGTCCGTCGTGCTGCACGGGGCGGATTGGTATCAAGGCTTGTCCCAGGGCAAGAGCGGCGATGGCGGCACCAAGCTGTACGGCGTCTCGGGCAAGGTCAAGCGGCCCGGCCTGTGGGAGTTGCCGATGGGTACCACGGGCAGCGAGCTGATGGAACGCGCCGGCGGCATGCGCGATGGCCATACACTCAAGACTTGGCTGCCCGGTGGCGGGAGTACCGGCTTTCTGCTGCCCGAGCATCTCGAGTTGGCCTTGGATTTCGACACCATCGGCCATGCCGGCAGCCGTCTGGGCACCGGGCTCATCGCGGTGGTTGCCGACGATCAGAGCGTAGTGTCACTGGCACGCAACCTGGAGGAATTCTTCTCCCGCGAGTCCTGTGGCTGGTGTACGCCGTGCCGCGATGGATTGCCGTGGAGCGTCAAACTCCTGCAGGCCCTGGAGGCTGGCGAGGGCGAGCGAGGAGACATCGACTTGCTGGAATCGCTGGCGGTGGACCTGGGGCCAGGGCGCACTTTCTGCGCGCATGCGCCAGGCGCGGCCATGCCAATGGCGTCGGCGATTCACTATTTCCGCGATGAATTCGAGCGTGGCGTCACGCGTGGCCAGGGTAAGGCGCATGCCGACCCGATCCCGGTAGGTAGCGTATGAACGACGTGACGATGACGACGGGCGAGGAGCGATAATGGCAACGATTCACGTTGATGGCCGGGATTACGAGGTCGACGGCGCCGACAATCTGCTGCACGCGTGCCTGTCGCTAGGGCTGGATATTCCGTATTTCTGCTGGCACCCGGCCATGGGCAGTGTCGGTGCGTGTCGCCAGTGTGCGGTCAAGCAGTACAAGAATGCCGACGACACCCAAGGCATACTGGTGATGTCGTGCATGGCGCCGGTACAGGAGGACGCCTACATCTCCATCGAGGATGACGAAGCCAAAGCCTTTCGCAAAAACGTCATCGAATGGTTGATGATCAATCACCCGCATGACTGCCCGGTCTGCGAGGAAGGCGGCCACTGCCATCTGCAGGACATGACGGTGATGACCGGCCACGATAGCCGTCGTTACCGGTTCCGCAAGCGTACCCACAAGAACCAGGACCTGGGGCCGTTCATCGGTCATGAGATGAACCGCTGCATCACCTGCTATCGCTGCGTGCGCTTCTATCAGGATTATGCCGGCGGCGGTGACTTGGGTGCCTTCGGGGCGCACGACAACGTCTATTTCGGGCGCTTTCAGGAAGGCACGCTGGAGAGCCCCTTCTCCGGCAATCTCACCGAAGTCTGTCCGACCGGGGTGTTCACCGACCAGACCCACTCCGAGCAGTACACCCGCAAGTGGGACCTGCAGTTCGCGCCCAGCGTCTGCCATCAGTGCGCGGTAGGCTGCAATATCAGCCCCGGCGAGCGTTACGGCGATATTCGGCGGATCGAGAACCGCTACAACGGTGAAGTGAATCACTACTTCCTGTGTGACCGCGGGCGTTTCGGATACGGCTACGTGAACCGCGAGGATCGTCCGCGCGTACCCGAATGGCGCGAGCGCCAGCGTGTCGCCGTTGGGGGCGATTCGGGCGTGGTCGCCGGCACCATCAGTCTGGAAATCGACGATGCGCTGGACCGTGCCGCCGATGGCATGCGTAATGCGCGTCGTGTGATCGGCATCGGCTCTCCACGGGCGAGCCTGGAGAGCAACCATATGCTGCGCACGCTGGTGGGGGATGCCAACTTCTCTACCGGCATCGCCGCCCGTGAACTCGAGTTGCTGGTCCGCATGAACGAGCTCAATACTCGCTGTGGCCTGCCGTCGCCGAGTCTGCGCGAGATCGAGCACTGCGATGCGGTGTTCGTGCTCGGCGAGGACCTCATCAATAGCGCCGCGCGCATGGCCCTGGCCATTCGCCAGGCGGTCAACGCCAAGGGCGAGGTGCTGGCCGCCGAGCGTGGTATCCCATCCTGGAATGCCGAAGCAGTCAAGACCATAGCCCAGGATGAACGTCATCCACTGTTCATGGCCACGCCGGATGCCACCGAACTGGACGAGCTGGCGGAGCGGACCTATCACGCCGCCCCGGATGACATCGCGCGATTCGGCTTCGCCGTGGCGCACTACATCGACCCCGAGGCGCCGTGCCCGGACGCCCTCGACGATGTGACCACAGCGCTTGCAAGCCGTATTGCCGAGGCCTTGATGGCGGCCCAGCGTCCGCTGGTGGTTTCGGGTGGCACGTTGGGGACGCCAGCGGTGCTCGAGGCGGCCGGCAACGTGGCGCGCGCCCTGGCGCGGCGGACACGGCCCGGGGCGTTGTCGCTGGTGCGCCGTGAGGCCAATAGCACCGGCCTGTCGCTGCTGGGTGGACAATCGCTGGATTGGGCTCTGGAATGCTTGACTAGCGGCGAGGCCGATGGCGTGGTGATTCTCGAGAATGACCTGTATGCGCGGGCCGATGCGGGTCAGGTCGACGCCGCCCTGCAGCGTGCCGGTTGCATCGTCACGCTTGATCATCAGCGCACCGCGACCTGGGACAAAGCGGACATCGGACTCCCGGCGGCGAGCTTTGCCGAAAGCGATGGCACTCTGGTCAGCCTGGAGGGCCGGGCTCAGCGTTTCTATCAGGTCTTCGATCCCAGCTATATCCGCCCCGAAACGCGCATCCGCGAAAGCTGGCGGTGGCTCAACGCGCTCAAGGTCAGCGTCGAACGTCAGGCGATGACGCCACTCACGCTCGATGAAGTGACGCGTGACATGGCCATGACGTATCCCGCCCTAGCGCCGGCCGGCGATGCCGGTTTGAGCGCCGCCTATCGTGTGCATGGGCTGCGTCTGGCGCGCGAGCCTCACCGCTATAGCGGTCGCACGGCGATGCGTGCCAACCTCGATGTCAGCGAACCCCGTGCGCCGCAGGACGCCGACACACCGTTCGCGTTCTCCATGGAGGGCTATTCCGGTCACGCCGAGCCACGCCGCGAAGTGGCGTTTGCCTGGGCGCCGGGATGGAATTCGCCGCAAGCATGGAACAAGTTCCAGGACGAGGTCGGTGGACATCTGCGGGCTGGCGATCCCGGTGTGCGGTTGTTGGGGCCACTGCCCGGGGATTACGACTATGCGCGAACGCTGCCGTCAAGCTTCGCTGCGCGTGACGACCAATGGCTGGCGGTACCGCAGGCGCGGTTGTTCGGGGGCGACGAGACCTCGGCGCGGGCCGAGCCGATCCAGGCGCGCATGGCCGCGACACGCTTCACCCTGTCGCGCGGGGCCGCTGAGCGGTTGCGGATATCGCCGGATGCCACGTTGACGCTCAACCTGGGAGAACGACATCTAACGCTACCGGTGGCGATCAGCGATGCGTGGCCCGATGGCATGATCGGCGTGCCGGATCAGTCGGGACTGCCCTTGGCCGAGCCTGAGTGGGCCCATCTCGAACCCCAGGAGGTGAGCGCATGAGCTGGTGGACGCCACAGGTCGAGGCGATCGCGTTCGCGCTTTTTCAAGCACTGGTGATCCTGATCGCTGCGGTGGGTGCAGGGGCGCTGCTGACCATGCTGGAACGGCGTCTTTTGGGCCTATGGCAGGATCGTTACGGCCCCAATCGCGTCGGGCCGTTCGGGGTGATGCAGCTTCTCGCCGACATGCTCAAGATCCTCTTCAAGGAAGACTGGATCCCGCCGTTCGCCAATCGTACCTTCTTCGTGCTGGCGCCGGCCATCGCCATGGCATCGCTGTTGTTGAGCTTCATGGTCATTCCCATTACGCCCAGTTGGGGGGTGGCCGATCTGCATATCGGTTTGCTTTTCTTCTTCGCTATGGCGGGCATCAACGTCTATGCAGTGCTCTTCGGTGGATGGTCGAGCGGCAACAAGTACGCCTTGCTGGGGGCGATGCGCGCCTCGGCGCAGACACTGTCCTATGAAGTCTTCATAGGCTTGTCGCTGATGGGTGTGGTGGCCATGGCCGGTTCGTTCAATATGCGCGAGATCGTTGCCGCCCAGGAAACGGTATGGTTCATCGTGCCGCAGTTCTTCGGCTTCTGTACCTTTCTGGTCGCCGGCATCGCCGTGACGCACCGTCACCCGTTCGACCAGCCCGAGGCCGAGCAGGAGCTGGCCGATGGCTATCACGTCGAGTACTCGGGCATGAAATGGGGCATGTTCTTCATCGGCGAGTACGTGGGCATCGTGCTGGTATCGACGCTGATCGTGACGCTGTTCTTGGGTGGCTGGCACGGCCCGTGGCTGCCGCCTATCGTGTGGTTCCTGCTCAAGACTGCCGTGTTCGTGGGCTTTTTCGTGCTGCTGCGTGCGGCACTGCCGCGTCCCCGCTATGACGCGGTGATGAGCTTCGGGTGGAAGATATGCCTGCCATTGACCCTGATCAATCTACTGGTGACCGGCGCGCTGATTCTCGTATTCAGCCCCGCCGGTGGCTAAGCGTCGAGACTGGAGGATACCGTGAAGATTAAATCACTGCTCGCGGGGACCGGATCGCAGCTACGGACGATGGGCATGGTCTTCATGCACTCTTTCCGCAAGCGCGAGACCCTGCAATATCCGGAAGAATCGGTCTATCTATCGCCGCGCTATCGTGGACGTATCGTGCTGACCCGCGACCCCGACGGCGAGGAGCGCTGCGTGGCGTGCAATCTGTGTGCAGTGGCATGTCCGGTAGCGTGCATCTCGCTGCAGAAGGGCGAGCAAGAGGACGGCCGCTGGTACCCGGAATTCTTCCGCATCAATTTTTCACGCTGCATCTTTTGCGGACTGTGCGAGGAAGCTTGCCCGACCTCGGCGATCCAACTGACGCCGGATTTCGAGATGAGCGAGTTTCGGCGCCAGGAACTGGTCTACGAGAAGGAAGACCTGCTGATCTCCGGCCCGGGCAAGGATCATAACTACAACTTCTATCGCGTGGCGGGGCTGTCGATCGCCGGAAAAGACAAGGGCGAGGCGCAGAACGAAGCCGAGCCGATCAACGTCAAGTCGTTGATGCCCTGATCAGGGATGCCCTTACCAGAATAGGGAGATACCATGGAAATCGCCTTCTATCTCAGCGCCGTGGTCACCGTGCTCGCGACGCTTGGGGTGGTTACCGGGCGGCACCCGGTACATGCCTTGCTTTACCTGATCGTCTCGCTCATCGCGGTGGCGATGGTGTTCTTTGCGTTGGGAGCACCCTTCGCCGGGGCACTGGAAATCATCGTCTACGCTGGCGCGATCATGGTGTTGTTCGTGTTCGTGGTCATGATGCTCAACCTCGGCGAGGCCGCCGCGCAGCAAGAGAGTGCCTGGTTGCGCCCACGTACCTGGCTGGGGCCGGCGATACTCAGCGGGGTCTTGCTGTTGGTGCTGTTGGCGACATTGATCGGTGCCGATGTAGGCGGACGTATCGAGGGCGAGACCTTGACCGCCAAGGCGGTGGGTACGTTGCTGTTCGGACCTTACCTGATCGTCGTCGAGCTTGCCGCGATGCTGCTGCTGGCGGCATTGGTGGCGGCGTCTCATCTGGGGCGCAGCGAGTCGCATGACGAGGCACACGCAGTACACCAAGTGCCGAGCAAACGCACTGCAGATGGCCGCGGGCGCGCCGCCAGCGAGCGCTCGCTCGGTGACGATACCTCAAGCGAGGAGACTTCACGATGAATGGCGTTCCCATGGAACACGGCCTGATCCTGGCGTCGATCCTCTTCGCGCTGGGGCTGGTGGGGCTGATGATGCGGCGTAACATGCTGTTCGTGCTGATGAGCCTGGAAGTCATGATGAACGCGGCGGGGCTCGCCTTCATCGTCGCGGGGACGCGCTGGGGGCAGCCCGATGGCCAGGTCATGTTCCTGCTGGTGATTACCCTGGCAGCGGCCGAGGCAAGCGTGGGACTGGCGCTGTTGTTGCAGCTCTATCGGCGCTTCAAGACCCTTGATATCGATGCGGCAAGCAGGTTGCGCGGATGAATCTACTCACACTGACATTCTTGTTTCCCCTGTTGGGGTGTCTCGTCCTGGCGCTGAGCGGTGACCGCCTGTCGCTGCGTGGCGCGGCGACGGTGGGGGTCACTGCGCTGGGACTGGCGGCGGCCACGACCGTGTGGGTGGGCCTCGACTTTCTCGGGCACGGCTCGGCGGCGCAGGTCATGGCGCTTTGGACCTGGATCGACGTGGGCGATTTCCAGTCGTCGATGGGGCTGTTGGTCGATGGGCTGTCGCTGACGATGCTCGGCGTGATCACCGGCGTGGGCTTTTTGATCCATCTGTTTGCGGCCTGGTACATGCGCGGCGACACAGGGGTTCGCCGTTTCTATGCCTACATGAATCTGTTCGTGTTCAGCATGGTGCTGCTGGTGCTGGGCGACAATCTGCTGCTGCTGTATCTCGGTTGGGAAGGCGTCGGCCTGTGCAGCTATTTGTTGATCGGCTACTACTACCATGACTCGGCCAATGGCTGGGCGGCGTTCAAGGCCTTCCTGGTGACGCGTATCGGCGATGTGTTGATGGCGATCGGGCTATTCATCCTGTTCGTCGAGCTGGGCACGCTGAACATTCAGACGCTGTTGGCGCGGGCGCCCGAGGTCTGGGCGCGTGGCGACCTGATGGTCGAACTGGCCACGTTGATGCTGCTTGGCGGGGCGCTGGGCAAGTCCGCGCAGTTGCCGCTGCACACCTGGCTGGCTGATGCCATGGCCGGCCCCACGCCGGTATCGGCGCTGATCCACGCGGCCACCATGGTCACCGCCGGGGTGTATCTGATCGCGCGCATGCATGGCCTGTTCCTGCTGGCACCGGATGTTCTGACGCTGGTGGGCTGGATCGGCGCGGTGACGCTATTGATGGCTGGGTTTGCCGCCCTGGCGCAGACGGACATCAAGCGCGTGCTGGCCTATTCGACGATGAGCCAGATCGGCTACATGTTCCTGGCGCTAGGTGTTGGGGCCTTCGATGCGGCCATTTTCCATCTGATGATTCACGCCTTCTTCAAGGCGTTGCTGTTCCTCTCGGCGGGGTCGGTGATCATCTCCTGTCATCATGAGCAGGATATGCGACGCCTCGGCGGGCTGTGGCGAAAGTTGCCGCTGGCCTATGCTGGGTTCGTGGTCGGTGGCTCGGCGCTGGCGGCGTTGCCGCTGGTGACGGCCGGCTTCTACAGCAAGGATGAGATCCTCTGGGAGGCGCTGGCGTCCGGGCATATCGGCTTGCTGATGGCGGGTCTGGTCGGCGCGCTGCTGACCTCCCTGTATACCGTGCGCTTGATCGTCGGCACTTTCCACGGTACGTCGGGGAGCGATCATAGCCGGCATGCCGAGGGGGGACGCGGTCTGGTGCATGGCCTGCCATTGGTCGTGCTGATCGTACTCTCGACGCTGGTCGGCGCCTGGATTCACCCTCCACTCGACGAGGTGCTGCCGGCGAGCCCCGGCGCGGCGAAGGAAACCGGGCGCCATGCGCTGGAGATCGGTGCCATGCTGATCGCCGTGGGCGGTGTGGCCGTAGCGCTGTGGCTGTTCGCGTGGCGACGCGAGTTGGTGGCGCGCCTGGTCGCTCTACCGGAAGGCGCGCGCCTGTGGCGCCTCTGGCATCACGCCTGGGGCTTCGATGCCCTGTTTGACGCAGTGCTGGTCAAGCCGTTCCGTGGCCTGGTGTGGCTGTGGCGTAGCGACTGGATCAACGGATTGTGCAATCTGGTGCCGTTGCTGGCGCGCGGCCTGCGCTGGCTGTTGACGCGATCCCAGACGGGGCGGCTGCGCCACTATGCCGTTTCGATGACGCTGGGCGCGACCGTGGTGCTGATCTTCCTGGCTTTGGGGTAAGCGATGTACGACTTGAAGAAAGACACCGGTGGCGGGGATAGAAGGCTAACGTGGCAAGCTGAGGGGGCGCAGCGCTGATGATTCTGGTCTGTTTGATTCTGATTCCCTTCATCGGCGGGTTGCTGTGTTGGCAAGCCGAGCGTTTCGGCGAGCAACCGCCGCGCTGGATTGCCCTGGGCACCATGCTGCTCGAGTTGGCGCTGGTCTTGGGCGTGTGGTGGCATGGCGATTATGGCTTGAATGCCGCGCAGGGCGCTGCGGACTGGGCCCTCGAGTGGCGCGCCGCGTGGATCCCCCGTTTCGGCATCGAGGTCCACTTGGCGCTGGATGGCTTGTCGTTGATCATGATCGCGCTCACCGGGCTACTCGGCGTGCTGGCGGTGGTGTGCTCGTGGCACGAGATCTCGCGTCGCATCGGTTTTTTCCATCTCAACCTGTTGTGGATTCTGGGGGGCGTGGTCGGTGTCTTTCTGGCCATCGATCTGTTCCTGTTCTTCTTCTTCTGGGAGATGATGCTGGTCCCCATGTACTTCCTGATTGCGTTGTGGGGGCATAGCGGTTCCACGGGCAACACGCGTATCCAGGCGGCGACGAAATTCTTCATCTACACACAGGCCAGCGGGCTTTTGATGCTGGTGGCCATTCTCGGCCTGGTGTTTGCACATTACGCCGCCACCGGGGAATACAGCTTCAGCTACGAGGCGTTGCGCCATACTGCCCAGAACGAGCTCTCCCCCCAGATGGCATGGTGGCTGATGCTGGGCTTCTTCATCGCTTTCGCGGTCAAGATGCCGGTGGTGCCGCTGCATGGGTGGCTACCCGACGCGCATGCCCAGGCGCCCACGGCGGGGAGCGTCGATCTGGCGGGGATTCTGCTCAAGACGGCCGCCTACGGTATGTTGCGCTTCGCCTTGCCGCTATTTCCCGAGGCTTCCCAGGCTTTCGCACCGGTCACGATGGGGCTGGGCATCCTGGGGATTTTCTACGGCGCGATCCTGGCGTGTGGCCAGCATGACCTGAAACGCTTGGTAGCCTATTCCAGCATTTCCCACATGGGGTTCGTGCTGATCGGCATCTACAGTGGTACCGAGCTGGCGCTGCAGGGCGTGGTGGTGCTGATGGTCGCGCATGCCTTCTCGGCTTCGGGGCTCTTCATTATCAGTGGCCAACTCTATGAGCGCCTGCATACCCGCGACATGCGTTTGATGGGCGGCCTGTGGGGCCGCATCAAGGGCTTGCCGGGCATTGCGCTGTGTTTCGTGGCGGCCTCGATGGGCATCCCGGGGACGGCCAACTTCGTGGGTGAGTTCCTGGTGCTGTTCGGCACCTTCGGTACCTGGCCCTGGGTGGTCGTGGTTGCCAGTAGCGGCTTCGTACTGGCGGCGATCTATTCGCTATTCATCATGCAACGCGTCTACTTCGGTCCGGCCAAGGAAGATACCCCTCTGGGCGGGCTCGATGGCCGCGAGATCGTGATGATGCTCGGTCTGCTGGTCCTGGTGTTGTGGGTCGGGCTCTATCCTGGCCCGTTGCTGGATACCTCGGAGGCGGCGATGCAAAACGTCGAGCGCATCATGACGCTGGAAGAAACGCCTGCCATGCCTGAGGAGACGCCATGACGTCGTTGCTTGCTCTTTCACCGCTAATCCTCGTCTGCGCCACGGCTATCGTGGTCATGTTGACCATTGCGTGGCGTCGGCATCACGACCTGACGGCCACGTTGACCGTGGTCGGCCTCAATCTGGCGCTGGCGGCACAGCTTCTGGCCTGGTGGCAGGCGCCACTCGATGTGACGCCGCTGATAACGGTGGACGGTCTGTCGATCTTCGGCGGCGTGCTGATTCTCATCGCCACGCTGGCCTGCGCCACGCTGGGACATGCTTACCTCGAAGGCGCGCGTGGTCCACGCGAGGAGTATTATCTGCTGCTGCTGTGTGCCGCCGCCGGTGGGATTGCGCTGGTAAGCAGTCGCCACCTGGCCTCGCTGTTCTTCAGCCTGGAACTATTATCGATGCCGCTTTACGGCATGCTGGCCTACACCTATCGCGAGCGGGGTGCCCTAGAAGCGGGCGTCAAGTACATGGTGCTTTCCGCGGCAGCCTCAGCCTTCTTGCTGTTCGGCATGGCGCTTCTGTACGCGCGTACCGGGCATCTCGATTTCGCCGGATTGGGTGGGGCATTGGCGTCGGCAGGTGGCGATGGATGGCTGCTGGCTGGCATGGGCATGATGCTCATCGGGCTGGGCTTCAAACTCTCCATCGTGCCTTTCCATCTGTGGACGCCGGACGTCTACGAAGGCAGTCCCGCCCCGGCGGCCACTTTCCTGGCCTCGGCCAGCAAGGTGGCGGTACTGGTCGTCTTGTTGCGTCTTCTGCAATCCGCTCCGGCGATCCAGGATGCCTGGTTTCACAGCCTACTCGCTGTACTCGCCTTCGTGACGATGCTGACCGGCAACCTGCTGGCGTTGATGCAGCAAGATCTCAAGCGCCTGCTGGGCTATTCCTCGATCGCGCATTTCGGCTATTTGCTGGTGGCACTGGTGATCAACGAGGGGATGGCGGTGGAAACCGCGAGTATCTATCTAGTGACCTATGTGCTGACGACGCTGGGCGCTTTCGGCGTGGTGACGCTGCTGTCGAGCCCCTACGGCGGCGCCGATGCTAGCCGCTTGCACCATTACCGTGGCTTGTTCTGGCGGCGGCCCTATCTGACGGCGGTACTGACGGTGATGATGCTGTCACTGGCCGGGATTCCCTTGACCGCCGGCTTTATCGGCAAGTTCTACATCGTCGCGGTGGGGGTCGAAGCCAGCCGCTGGTGGCTGGTCGGCGCCGTGGTGGCGGGGAGTGCTATCGGCCTTTACTACTATCTACGCGTGATGGTGACGCTCTTTTTGCCCGAGCCGGGCATGCAGCGCCGTGACGCGACTACCGACTGGGCTCAACGTGCCGGCGGCGTGGTGGTGCTGGCGCTGGCGGCCTTGGTCGTGCTGTTGGGGGTCTATCCTGCGCCGATGATCGACTGGGTGCGGCTCATGGCCGCGACGTAAGCGTCGCGACTGTGCTGATGTGCTGCTGCTTGCTCACGAGGCGGCATTGTCGTTGGGCATGCTGCGCAGGCAGGCGGTGGGTAGTTGAATATCCACCGCCACCGGCAGGTGGTCGGAAAACAATCGGTCGAGCACCTCGAAGCGTTCGGCGTGCAAGGCGTCGGAGATCAGAATATGGTCGAGCGCGCGGCGCGGCTGCCAGGCGGGATATGACAACGGCATTGCCGCAGGATGCAGTGGCAGCGCATGACAGAAGCGCTGGTGGGCGTTGATCTGATCCGGCGTGCAGTTGAGATCACCCATCACTATCACGTGGCGTAGCGGTTGAATGAGCTCGCTCAAGTAGTCGAGCTGCCGGGTACGCGCGCGATGCCCCAATGCCAGGTGCGCCACGACCAGATGCAAGGCATCCGGTCCGTCGCCGAAGCGTGCATGAATGGCGCCGCGACCCGGTAACGTGCCGGGCAGGCGATACTCGTCTATTTGGTGCGGTTTAAGACGCGACAGCAGGCCATTGCTGTGCTGGGCGACACGCCCCAGGTTACGGTTGAGCTGCTGGTAGTAGTGAGGCAACTCGGCCCGCGTGGCGAGATACTCGACCTGATTGACGTGCCCCGAGCGGAAACTGCCCCCATCGACTTCCTGAAGGCCGACGATATCGTAGCCGCGCAGCATGTCGCCGATAAGGTCGAGGCGCCCCTGGCGCTTGGGATGCGGCAAAAGATGCTGCCAACTGCGCGTCAGGTAATGATGGTAGGCCGAAGTATGAATACCGACCTGCAGATTACAGGTCAGAAGGCGTAGCGAGCGGGGCGCCTGGGAGGCAGGCGCCGCGGCGGTGGCGTTACTCATTGCGTTCGCTGCGTACCTTGTCGATCAGGGCATCGGCGATCTTGGGCATGTTTTCCAGCGAGCCAGCACTGCTGGGTGTGATCACGTAATGACCGTCGACGATCAGAGCGGGAACTCCCATGATCTTGTAGCTACGCATCTTGGCGTTGGCGCGATTGATCTGGCTTTTCACGCCGAAGGACTCGAGGGCATCGAGCGCGTCGTCCTTGCTGACGCCGTAGTGAGTGAAGAATTCGGCGATGTCGTTCGGTTCGGTGAGGCGTTGGCCTTTCTCGTGGATGGCATCGAAGAAGTCACTGTGCATGTCTTTCTGGATGCCTAACGCCTTGGCGGCGTAGAAGGCGCGCGCATGCTTGGTCCAGGTATCGCCCATGGTGGCTGGGATGCGCTGAAAGGCCACGTCGTCGGGCAGTTCGTCGACCCACGCATTGAGCGGCCCTTCAAGGGCGTAGCAGTGCGGGCAGCCGTACCAGAACACCTCGTTGACCTCGATCTTGCCATCCGGTACCTCGGTTTTTACCGGCTCGTCGAGTACCTTGTAATCCTCTCCTGCGACCGGGGGGGCGGCCATGACCAGCGTTGACATACCCAGGCCGGCGACCAGTACTAACAACGACTTCAACATGCAATTCTCCTTGATAAAAACGGACGGCGCTTAAGCGTCGCCGCCTTTGATGAACGTTTGAACCGCGTCGGCAACCGGGGTTCCCGAACGGCCAATGTGAACGCATGCGTTAGTGATACCACTCCAAGCCACGACATGGAAAGGGCGCGAGGGCTATCGGTGAGGCTTTGCCAGCATGCGTGACGTCCACGCAATGATACACTGTGGCGCAAACGTCCCTCATGGATCATTCGCCGCGTATAGGCGGCAGCTCAGTCGAGAACCAGCATGCAAGATGGCAAGATCAACTACCAGACCGCGCGTTTTTTAATCAGCGCGCCGCGCCTGGCCTTGTGCCCTACTGACACGGGCGCGGAAGTGGCGTTTGCCGGGCGCTCCAACGCCGGTAAGTCGAGCGCGATCAATACGCTCACTCAGCAGAAGGCGTTGGCGCGCACCTCCAAAACGCCGGGGCGCACGCAGCTGATCAACTTCTTCACCCTCGCAAACGACGAGGCGTACCGGTTGGTGGATCTCCCCGGTTACGGCTTCGCCAAGGTGCCGGATCAGGTCAAGCTGGAGTGGCAGCGTCACTTGAGCGAGTATCTGTATCAGCGTGAGACGCTCAGGGGCTTGATGTTGGTCATGGACGTACGCCACCCGCTGACCGAGTTCGATCAGATGATGCTGGGCTGGGCTGATGAGAAAGCGATGCCCGTGCACATCCTGTTGACCAAGGCCGACAAGCTCAAGCCCGGAGCGGCCAAGTCTTCGC
The DNA here is from genome assembly GCF_029889785.1 of Chromohalobacter sp. 48-RD10. NCBI lineage: Bacteria > Pseudomonadati > Pseudomonadota > Gammaproteobacteria > Oceanospirillales > Halomonadaceae > Chromohalobacter > Chromohalobacter sp. 48-RD10. The sequence goes on from NZ_JARANX010000003.1 coordinate 196,694, forward strand.
TTCTGGCGGTGCGCCGCCAGCTCGCCGAGTGGGAAGATCTGGTCAGCGTGCAGCTGTTCTCGGCGCTCAAGCGGCAAGGTGTCGACGAGGCATGCGCGCGCATGGATGCCTGGCTATGCGATAGGGATGACGCGTCAACCTAGCCTGCCAGCCTAGCGAGTAGGGTGGGCAGTTCACGCACGTGCGTGAGGCGATGTACGCCGGAGGGCAGCTCGCACGGGCCTTCGTGCTTGGCGTCGATCCAGGCCACCTGCATGCCCAGGCGCTGTGCTGGTAGCACATCCTCGCGCCAGGAGTCGCCGATATGGAGACCTTGTGCCGGCTGGGCGTCGAGCCTTGCCAGCGCCGCGAGGAAGGCGCGCGGGTCGGGTTTGGGGGCATGCAGCTCGCCTGCAGCGATCATGACGCTGAAATGCTCGGCCAGGTCTAGACGCTTGAGGTCGGCGTTGCCGTTGGTGATCGCGGCGATCCTATAACCACGGCGCAGCGTGTCGAGCATGGCCACCACCTCGGGGTAGGGCGTGAGGTCATGGCGCAGGTCGAGGAAATGCGCAATGGCGTGTGCCGCCCACAGGCGCGCCCTAAGGCGAGACAGCCCGTAAGCTTCCACCATCTCGAATAATGCACGTTCGCGAATCCAGGTGAAATCGCCGCGCTTGAGCGGAAAGCGCTGCGCCACGTCGAGACGGTATTGCTGATACGCGCTCAACGGGTAGTCAGTCATGAACGTACGAGTGGTGTCTGGTGAGGCAGCGGCGAGGGCGTCGCTGAGCCATTGATAATGGCCGGTCTCGGCACGCTCGAGGACAGGACGGTTGTTCCACAGCGTATCGTCAAGATCGAAGGTCAGCGCGGTTATTGCCATCGGGGTCGTCTCCAGAGCCGTGAGTCAGAACCGTGAGTCTCAGTCCTCACCGGATGTGTCGTGACGCCGGGCGCGCGGGTGTGCCTGATCGTAGGCGTCGGTGAGATGCTGCCAGTCGAGGCGTGTATAGATCTGCGTGGTGGACAGGTTGGCATGCCCCAGCAAATCCTGCACGGCGCGCAGATCCTGGCTCGATTCGAGCAGGTGGCTGGCGAAGGAGTGACGCAGGCGATGCGGGTGCAGATGTTCGGGCAGGCCGCGCTCGCGGGCAAGATGCACGAGGCGCTTCTGTACCGCGCGATGCCCGAGTCGTGCGCCGCGTTGACCGACGAACAGCGCGCGTTCTTCTGCGTCGGCCAGTTGGCCACGGACCTTGAACCATGCCGCCAGCGCCGCCTGGGCACCACTGCCGAGGGGCATCTGGCGCGGTTTGCTGCCCTTGCCTACGACCCGCACACGCCGAGTCTCTAGGTCCGTGACGTCCAGCGCCGTCAACTCCGCCAGGCGCAGCCCGCAGGAATAGAACAATTCCAGCATGGCCTGATCGCGCACCGCGAGCGGGGTGTCGTCGTGCGGGGTATCCAGAAAGCGCGATAACTGATCGACATCCACCGGACGCGGCAGGTGCTGAGGCTGACGCGGGGTCTGGGTCAAGGCCACGGGGTTGTGGGCAAGTACGCCGCTGCGTACCAGATGATCGGCGAAACGCGATAGCGCGGCGCGGCGCCGGGCGAGGCTGCGCGGGGCCAGACCTCGGGTGCGCTCGGCGCCCAGGAAACGACGCACCAAGGCGGCATCCAGCGTGGACCAGTCGTCGATGTCATGCGCCTCGAGAAAATGCGCCAGCGCGGCCAAGTCGCGCCGATAGGCATCCAGCGTCGCGGGGCTGGAATGCCCCGCCAGGGCGCGCAGGAAATCTTCAATCGCGGCGTGCATGCGCGGTATCCAGTCGGCTCAGCAAGCGCCCGACGATTTCGCCGAGGTAATCGGTGAACAGGGTATCGAGCGTGGCACGAAAGTGCTCGCTCTCCTGGCTGGCAAGCAGCAGATAGCCGAGCGGTTTGCCCATGGTCAGGCGCGTCACGGCGCATGAACCGCTGCTCTCGGGTGGCTCGGAATGCGGGAGGAGCTTACGCCACGCGTCTCGCGAAAGCTGGGTGCAGCGGCTGTTGTGGCCATCGAGTAGCTCCTCTAGTGTCGCGCGCGCGGCATCATCGAGACGCAACTGGGGAGGCTGTACGGCGCTGCCATCGTGGGGCGAGTCTAGCCACAACGCGACCGCTTGGGTGCGAAATCGCTCACTGAGTTGGGTTGATAAGGCCTCGCCTAGCGCGTCGACGTTTTCCGCCTCGAGCAGCGCCAGGATCAGCGAGCGTGTGCGCTGGTACTGCGCCTCGTTGTAGCGCGCCGTCTCCAACAGATGCTCGAGGCGCCATTCGGCGGTCTCGGCGCGCTCGCGCAGGTCGTGCACGAGACGTTCGAGCAGCGAAATCGCGCCTTGAGTCTGGGGATGCGGCACCTTTAGCTGTTGGAGCAGTCCCTCTCGGCCGACGAAGAAGTCGGGATGACGGGCCAGCCAATGTGCGACACGCTCGGGGTCGAGCGTCGTGCGCGGCTCGGGCGCCTGGGCTTGGGACATGCGTATGTTCTCCTGTGTTTCCGTCTTGCGTGCCGTGTCGTTGTTTGAAGGTTCTCCGGGCACTCGGCAATGCTGCTAAGGCAGCGCGATACGCCCCTCGAAGACGCTGATGGCGGGGCCGATCATTACCATAGGGGCGTCCTCGGCGGGCCACTCCAAGGTGAGTGTGCCACCGGGTAGATGAACATCGACGGGACTCTCGAACAACCCACGCCGGATGCCGTTGGCCACCGCCGCGCAAGCGCCGGTGCCGCAGGCCAGCGTTTCGCCGCTGCCACGTTCGAAGACCCGCAGGCGCGCCTCGTGACGCGAGACGACCTGCAGGAAGCCCACATTGACGCGCCGGGGGAAGCGCACATGGCGTTCGATGAGCGGCCCCAGGTGTGCCACCGGCGCGGTATCGACATCGTCGACCACCAGGACGGCATGGGGGTTGCCCATCGAGACCACGCCGATCTCCCAACGTGCGTCGTCGACTTCCAAGGTATGCGTGGGCGCCTCGGTCGGAGCGTCGAAGGGCACGGCTTCGGGAGCGAAACGCGGCACGCCCATGTTCACGCGAACTCGCTCGTCTTCCTCGACGCGCAGGGTCAGGGGCCCGGCCTGGGTTTCGACGCGAATCTCGCGCTTGTGGGTCAGGCGCGCTTCGCGCACGAAACGCGCGAAACAGCGGGCGCCGTTACCGCAATTCTCCACCTCGTGGCCGTCGGCATTGAAGATGCGGTAGCGGAAATCCATCTCCGGGTCGCGCGGTGGTTCGACCAGCAGCAACTGATCGAAACCGATACCGAGATGCCGATCAGCCAGTTGCTGGATGCGCTCGGTGTCGAGCCGCGCGCGCTGGGTGACCAGGTCGACCACCATGAAGTCGTTGCCGAGCCCGTGCATCTTGGTGAAATGCAGCAGCATCAGGAGGTCTCCGCCAGGCAGTGCTCGCCGGCCCACAAGGCAGCGAGCGTCTCGCGTTCGCGCACGACTTGCGTACTATCGCCGTCGACCATGATCTCGGCGGGACGCGGCCGGCTATTGTAGTTGGAGGCCATCACGAAGCCGTAGGCCCCGGCCGAGCGCACTGCGAGCAGGTCGCCTGGCGCGATGGCCAGTTCGCGCGCCTTGCCGAGGAAGTCGCCGGTTTCACAGACTGGGCCGACCACGTCGTAGAGTGCCGTCTCGCGGGGTGTCCGGGTATCGACGGGGACGATGCGTTGCCATGCTTCATACAGCGCGGGGCGAATAAGGTCGTTCATGCCGGCGTCGACGATGGCGAAATGTTGAGTCTCGCCGGGCTTCAGGTATTCGACGCGGGTCACGAGCACGCCAGCGTTGGCGGCGATCGAGCGGCCCGGCTCGAAAAGCAGCGTCAAATCGCGGCCGTCGAGGCGCTCGAGCAGGGCCCGGGCGTAATCGTAGGGGGCGGGCGGCTGCTCGTCCTGATAAGGCACGCCAAGCCCGCCACCCAAGTCGAGATGCTCAACGGTAATGCCTGCCTCATGCAGGCGGTCGAGTAGCACCAGCAGGCGGTCCAGAGCGTCTAGGAAGGGCGCCAGTTCGGTGAGCTGCGAACCGATGTGACAATCCAGGCCGACGACCTCGAGATTCGGCAGTTCGGCGGCGCGCTGATAGACCACGAAGGCATCGTCGACGGCGATACCGAACTTGTTGGCCTTGAGGCCGGTGGAAATGTAGGGATGCGTCCGGGCGTCGACGTCGGGATTGACGCGCAATGAGACCCGTGCCACCTGGCCGCATTCGCCCGCCACCTGGTCCAGGCGTTCGAGTTCCGGCAGCGATTCCACGTTGAAGCACTTGATGCCGACTTCCAGTGCGCGAGCCATTTCGTCGGCCTGCTTGGCGACACCGGAAAACACCACTTTGGCGGGGTCGCCGCCGGCGGCCAGCACGCGTTCGAGTTCGCCTTGGGAAACGATGTCGAACCCCGCGCCGAGGCGCGCCAACAAATCGAGCACGGCAAGGTTGGCATTGGCCTTCACCGCGTAGCAGATCAGGTGCGGATGTTCGCCCAGCGCGTCACTGTAGGCCTTGAAGTGGCGCGTGAAGGTTGCCCGTGAATACACGTAATAGGGCGTGCCGAAACGCTCGGCGATATCGGCCAGAGGGACGTCTTCAGCATGGAGTTGGCCGTCGCGGTAGTTGAAATGATCCATCGTCAGTCTGCGTCGCTGTCGGATTGAGAAGAAGCGTCGCGCGCGGCGTCGTCTTGGCTCTGGTCAGTGTCATCTTGGCTCTGGTCGGCGTCGTCTTCATAAGCGTCCGCCGGATCGTACTGCTCGCTGGCCTGTTCGTCATCGGGCATGTAGAGCGGGCCCTTTTGGCCGCAACCGGCGAGCGTGAGCAGGGCGATGCCGAGAGCGGCTGTCATGGGAAGTAAGCGCATCATGCCTCCTGTTGCAGCGTGGCGAGCGCATCGCGAGCACGTTGGGCAGCCGCGCGGACCTGATCCGGTGCGGTGCCGCCGATGTGGTTGCGTGCCGCCACCGAGCCTTCCAGCGTCAGCACTTCGAAGACGTCGCCCTGAATGGCGTCAGAGAACTGGCGCAATTCGTCGAGAGACATCTCCGAAAGGTCCTTCTGCTCGCGCAGGCCCAGCGCCACGGCTTGGCCGACGATTTCATGGGCATCGCGGAAGGCCACGCCGGCACGCACCAGGTAGTCCGCCAGATCGGTGGCGGTGGAGAAGCCCTTGCGCGCGGCTTCGAACATATTGCCTGCCTTGGCCTCGATGGCCGGCACCATGTCGGCGAACGCCTTGAGACAGCCCTGCACGGTGTCGACGGTGTCGAAAAGCGGCTCCTTGTCTTCCTGGTTGTCCTTGTTGTAAGCCAGCGGCTGCGACTTCATCAGCGTTAAAAGCCCCATCAGATGGCCGTAGACGCGCCCGGTCTTGCCGCGTACCAGCTCGGGGACATCAGGGTTCTTCTTCTGTGGCATGATCGACGAACCGGTGCAGAAGCGGTCGGGCAGGTCGATGAAGTCGAACTGGGCGCTGGTCCACAGCACCAGTTCCTCGCTCATGCGTGATAGGTGCATCAGCAGGGTGCTGGCGAAGGCGCCGAACTCGATGGCGAAGTCGCGATCGCTGACCGCGTCGAGGCTATTCTCGGCGGGGCGCTCGAAGCCCAGCAAATCGGCGGTGACGTGACGGTCGATGGGGTAGGTGGTGCCGGCCAGCGCGGCGGCCCCCAGCGGCATCACGTTGACGCGCTTCCGGCAGTCCAGCAGGCGTTCGTGGTCGCGGGTGAGCATTTCCTGCCAGGCCAGCAGGTGGTGGCCGAAGGTCACCGGCTGGGCGGTCTGCAGGTGCGTGAAGCCGGGCATGACGGTGTCGGCCTCGCGCGTGGCCAGCTCGATTAGCCCCTCGCGCAGGCGGGCGATCTCGGCCGCGACGATATCGATCTCGTCACGCAGATAAAGCCGGATGTCGGTGGCGATCTGATCGTTGCGCGAGCGACCGGTATGCAGCTTCTTGCCGGTGATACCGATTTTCTCGGTCAGCCTGGCCTCGATGTTCATGTGGACGTCTTCGAGTTCCACCGACCAGGGAAACTGCTCGGCGTCGATTTCCCGCTCCACTTCGCCGAGGCCTTGCACGATGGCCTCGCGCTCATCACAGGTGAGCACGCCGACGCGTTCGAGCATGGTGGCATGGGCGATGGAGCCGCGAATGTCATGATGATAGAGGCGCCGGTCGAAGTCCACCGACGCCGTGAAGCGTGCGACGAAGGCGTCGGTGGGTTCGCTGAAGCGTCCGCCCCAGGATTGGTTAGTCGTATTGCTCATCGGGCGTGGCGTCCTGCTTGGTCGAGATGATGATACCCTGAGTGTACCAGAGTCGGCGCTGCTGGCGAGGCGGGACAGGGCTCGAGAACGCTGGGGGCGGGATTTTTCCTCGACCGGGGACTGCTTTATGATGTTAGTCATACTCGCCGCCAAATCGGTGTGCGCCTATTGAGGAGAGTCCAATGCCCGCCATGCAGACACTGCGCATCGCCACCCGACAGAGCCGCCTTGCGTTATGGCAAGCCGAGCACGTCAAGGCTCGTCTGATGGCGTTACATCCCGGACTCGAGGTGGAACTGGTCACCCTGACGACGCGCGGCGACAAGATCCTCGATTCGCCGCTGTCCAAGGTCGGCGGCAAGGGGCTATTCGTCAAGGAATTGGAGGAGGCGCTGCTGGACGGACGCGCCGATATCGCCGTGCACTCGATGAAGGATGTGCCGATGCACTTCCCCGAAGGGCTGGGGCTATCGGTGATTCTGGAGAGCGGCGCTCCCACGGATGCCTTCGTCTCCAACGATTACGCTACCCTGGATGCCTTGCCCGGGGGCGTGCGCGTAGGGACATCGAGCCTTCGCCGAGGCCTGCAGGTCAAGGAGGCGCGCCCCGATCTGGAAGTGCTCAACCTGCGTGGCAACGTGCAGACGCGTCTGGGTAAGCTGGACAGCGGTGAGTTCGAGGCCATCATTCTGGCCACCTCGGGGCTCGAGCGCCTCGAGCTTGGCCACCGCATCACGCAGGAGCTGCCGCCGGAAGTCAGCTTGCCGGCTTGCGGCCAGGGCGCGTTGGGCATCGAGTGTCGCTATGACGATGAAGCGCTGCTCGAGGTCCTGGCGCCCCTCGATCATTCGCAGACGGCGACTCGCGTGCGCGCCGAACGTGCCATGAACACGCGCCTGGATGGCGGCTGTCAGGTACCCATTGGTGGCTATGCCGTGCTCGAGGATGGCGACCGCACGTTATGGCTGCGGGCGTTGGTCGGGGATCCGGACGGTTCGCATGTGTTGCGCGCCGAGGGGCGTGGCTCGGCCGACGAGCCTGAAGCGCTGGGTGTGCGTATCGCCGAGTCGCTTCTCGAGCAGGGGGCCGGTGAGATTCTCGCGGATATTTACGGCCAAGGTGAATGAGCGCTGCGTCACGTATTCTGGTGACGCGCCCTGGTGAGGGTGGCGAACGGCTGGCCAAGGCCTTGTCGGAGGCGGGATTTTTGCCCGCCCATCCTGCGTTGATGCACTTGCAGCCGCTCGACGTTGATGAGGTCAAACGCACTCCCTTGCTGGATGTCGATCAGTACGACGTGGTGGTCGTGACCAGCCCTTTCGCGGCCGAGTGTCTGGTCGAGTGGCTTGATCGCTATTGGCCGCAATTGCCGCAGGGGCCGCGTTTCTATGCGCTGGGTATGGCGACGGCGGCGATGCTTTACCGTGGCCTGGGTGTCAAGGCGAGTTTGCCCGATCCCGGCCTGGGCACGACCAGCGAGGCGCTGTTGGCGATGCGCTCGCTGGCACGACTCGACGGCCAGCGAGCGCTGCTCGTCGGCGGAGTGGGGGGGCGCCAGGCGCTCTCCGAGACGCTTGAGGCGCGTGGCGCACGCGCCACTAAGCTGGCACTCTATCGGCGCGTTTATACCGCGCCGGACGCGACTGCTGCTGGCTGGCTCGCCATGGGCGATTTCACGGCCATGACCGTGACCAGTGGCGAATTGCTCGAGCATCTGGTTATCTGGTGCGGACAGGCGGCGTTGAACAAACCGCTAATCGTTTCCAGTCAGCGTTTGGCTACACTGGCAGACACGATGGGTTTCGCTTCGCTGCACGTGGCGCAGGGTGCGACACCCGAGGCCTTGGTGACCGCCGTACAGGAAGTAGGCGACACATGACGCGCCGACGTTGATCACGATGAGTTTGAAAAGGGCTAGCGACACATGAGCAAACGACAGGATCAGGATGACAAGAACACGCCTATCGATGCGTCGACGTCTGCCGACGAGACGCCTCAGTCGCCGACCTCCTCCGAGACTCACAAGGCCGATACCGACGCTGACGGCGAGGTAGCCGACGAGACGCGCGGTGCCTCGGACAAGGCGGCCGACGCCGCGTCGTCCAAGGCATCGACGACCGACGCCGCGGCGTCCTGGACTTCCTCCGACGCGACGCCAAAGGCAGAGGAAAAGTCGGACACTGCGTCGCGCCAGGCAAGCGAGACGACGTCCGGAGCCAGCGCTTCGGCGTCCACCGCCAAGCGTGGCGCCAAGTCTCAGCAGGGTACCAAGTCCCAGCAAAAAACGACGGACACTCCGGCCAAGAACACGGGCAAGACCCGGGCCGGCGGCACGCGTGCATCGTCGGCTGGTGGAGCATCGGCGGGTGCCGCCTCGCACGATAAGACGACGACGTCAGGTAAAGCCGGCGGTAACGGCACCTCGCCTCCCCCCGCGCAAGCGTCGCAAGGCGGCGGTGGCAACGGGCGTGGCCTGGCGATCGCGGCGCTGATCATCGCCGTGATCGTGGCCATCGTCTTGGCGCTGGGGCTGGGATATGGCTGGAAGCGTTTGCAGGCGCAGCAGGCCGAACTGGCCAGCGCTGGCGACGAGAACGCGCAGACCATCGACACGCTGCGTGAGCGTCTCGACCAGCGGCAACAAGCGTTCGAATCGCTTAAGGGCGATTTTCAGGACTATCGTCAAGACATCGACAAAAATCTCGACAAGGTCCTCTCCGAGCTGGCCGACGAGCAGGAGGCCGACCCGCGTGAATGGCTGCACGCCGAGGCCGAGTATCTGCTGCGCCTGGCCAATCAGCGCTTGCAGCTCGAGCGTGACGTCAAGGGCGCCAAGGCATTGCTCAAGGCCGCCGATGAGCGTTTGACCGATGCCGACAATCCCGCGTTGATTCCGGTACGCCGGGCGATTCAGTCCGAACTGGCGGCACTGGATTCGGTGCCCACGGTGGATCGCACCGGGCTTTACCTGGCATTGATGGCACAGCAGGAACAATTGGCGGATCTGCCGCTCAAGCAGGACGTGGAAGAGATGTCCGCGCAGAACGGCAACGATTCCTCGCTCGAGGGCGGTTGGCAACAGCAGCTCTCCCGCCTGGGCGGCGAGCTCAAGGATCTCGTCGTCATACGCCGCCACGATGAGGCGCTGGAGGCCTTGGTAACGCCCGAGCAGGAGTCCTACCTGCGTCAGAATGTGCGGCTCTTGCTTGAGCAGGCTCAATTGGCTTTGCTCAAGACCGAGCCCAAGCTCTACCAGGCCAGCCTCGACAAGGCGATCACGCTGATCGAGCGCTACTACGACACGCAACGCGATGCGGTGAACAACTCCCTCGAGCGTCTCGAGTCGTTGCGTGACAAGACCATCCGCCCCGAATTGCCGGATATCAGCGAGTCGCAGCAGACGCTCAAGGACTTCATCGAGAAGCGTTTCCAGAATGGCAACGGTGGCGGTGGTGGCGATCAACGTCAGAGCGGCGATGAAGGAGACAGTGCATGAGAAAGCTGATTCTGCTCATCGTCGTGGGGCTGGCCGTCGGCGCGCTATTCGGCCAGTTGATGCAGTCGATGCCCGGTTACTGGCTGGTACGCGTGGGTGATACCTCTATCCAGACCTCGTTCTGGCTGGGTCTGGTGATCTTGCTGGCGGTATTTCTGGCCCTGCATTTCCTGCTGCGCGTCCTCCACCGACTGCGGCGTCCGGTGAGCCGGCTAAAAGTCTGGAATAGCCGCACGCGTAATCGTAATGCCATGAAGCGTACCGTGAGAGGCCTGGTGGCGCTCGCCGAAGGCCGCTGGAAGCGTGCCGAGAAGGATCTGGTCAAGGCGGCGGACGATTCCAGTACACCGCTGGTCAATTATCTTTCCGCGGCACTGGCGGCGCATTATCAGGGGCGTTTCGAGCATGCCGATACGCTACTCAAGCGGGCTCATCATAGTACCGAGGGCGCCGATAACGCGGTGGGCATGGTGCAAGCGCAGCTGATGCTCGACCGCCAGCAGTTCGAGGAGGCGTTGGCGACGCTGACGCGCCTCGAAAAGCAGCTGCCCAGTCATCCGCAGGTGCTCAAGCTGCTGCGTCAGGCCTATCTCAGTGTCAACGACTGGGAAGGGTTGCGTCATTTGCTGCCCAAGCTTGATAAGCAGCAGCTGATCACCGATGAAGAACGCCGTGAACTGGAGCAGCGTGCCTATTACGAGTTGATCCTGCAGGCGGTCCAGCGCCAGCCCAATGCCGATGCCAACCGCGTGCGTAATCTGTGGGCCGACATGCCCGACTATCTGCGCAGCGATGTCGAGTTGGTGGTCCTGTATACCGAGGCGCTGGTCAAGGATGGCGAAGAAGCGATGGCCGAGCGCTTGCTGCGTCATTCCCTCAAGGAGCACTGGGACACGCGCTTGGTGCTGCGTTATGGCTTGCTCAACGTGGATGCCGGTCGCCAGTTGGCATATGCCGAGAAATGGCTTCAGGAGCGTCCCAACGATCCCGATTTACTGCTGAGCCTGGGGCGTTTATCGTTGCGCAACGCTTATTGGGGCAAAGCGCAGGAGTATTTTGAGGCCAGTCAGCGTCAGCGCCCTAGCGGGGTGGTATGCGCCGAGCTGGCGCGGCTTTATGCCAACTTGGGCGAACATCAGAAGAGCCAGCTCTTCTATCGCCAGAGCGTGGAGCTGCTCGATCGCTCGTTGCCGGCGTTACCGCAGCCTAGCGAACGAACGCGCTAGCCAACGTTTTTGCTCTCCTGGGCGCCTGCGGGCGCCCTTTTTTATCGTCCGTCATGAGGGGCGAGTCGCGGCCTGCAGGCGTCTTATCGGGGTGGTCTGTGGGCCGTTAGTGTTTCTACGTCCTTGTCCAATCGGTCAAGATATGGATAACGTTAGGACTTCCTTCATGACAACAATGACACACACAGGAACGACATCATGGCGCAGACTCCTCACCGACGTGCTACCACGTCATCGACGACGCAACAGGACGGCGCCCTGGAGCGTTATTTCGGCATCCGCCGCTATGGCTCGACCCTGCGCACCGAGCTGTTGGCTGGTTTGGCGACCTTCTTGGCGGCGATGTACATCATCGTGGTCAATCCCTCGGTCTTGAGCGATGCGGGTATCCCTTTCTCGGCGGGGCTCTCGGCGACTGTCTTGATCAGCTTCCTCAGCAGTCTGGCGATGGGGTTGTACGCGCGTAACCCCATACTCGTCGCGCCCGGCATGGGTATGAACGCGCTATTCGCCTATACCTTGGTGCAGGGGGCAGGCCTGCCTTGGCAAGTCGCGCTGGGCTGTGTGTTCTGGTCGGGCGTGCTGTTTGCGCTGCTGGCATTTTTCAATGTGCGCAAGGTGATCGTCGAAGCGATTCCCGATTCGCTGCGCTACGGCATCACCTGCGGCATTGGACTGTTCATTACCTTCATTGGCTTCAAGAATGCCGGTTTCGTCGTCGACAATAGCGCGACGCTAGTATCTCTGGGCGAATTGACGCCGGCGTTGATCACCTTTATCGCCGGCATGCTTCTGACCGCAACGCTAGTCACGCTGCGTGTCAACGGCGCGCTGGTACTAGGGATCATTATCACCACGCTGGTGGCGATACCTATGGGGCGCCTGTGGGGCGCGGATGCGATCGTGGTATGGAATGGTCTGGCGGCATGGCCGGATTTCAGTGTCATGTGGCAGGTAGACCTGTGGGGCGCGCTCAAGGTCGCTTACTGGCCGTTCATCTTCGTGATGCTGTTCACCAACTTTTTCGATGCGCTGTCATGCTTTCTGGCGCTCTCGGAAGCCGCCGATCTCAAGGACGAAGACGGACAACCGCGTAACCTCAAACGCTCGATGACCGTGGATGCCTTTGCCTCGATGATTGCCGCACCGTTGGGGACCAGTGCCGCCCAGACGTTCGTCGAGTCGGGAGTGGGCGTCGCCCAGGGCGGGCGCACGGGAATCGTCGGGGTCGTCTGTGGACTGTTGTTTCTCCCGTTTCTATTCCTATCGCCGTTGTTGTCGCTGGTGCCGGCGATTGCCACCGCGCCGGCATTGGTCATGGTCGGCGTTTTCATGCTAGCACCGGTGGGACGCATCGAGTGGCAGAAGATGGATCAGGCGTTCCCGGCGTTTTTGGCGATTATCGTCATGCCACTGACGTACTCGATCACGCTTGGCATCGCCTTCGCGTTCTTGAGCTTCGTGGCGATCAAGCTTTGTACGGGGCGTCTGGCTGAGATCAAACCCGCCATGTGGATGACGGCGGTACTCTGCGCGATCATGTTGGTGACGATGCAGTGAGGTAGCGTGGTTTGGGTGCTAGGTCTGAGACAAAAAAGGGCCGCCCCGGATGGGGCGGCCCTTTTGCGTCGAGGTTGAGGAAAGGTCAGCTACTCTCATCCGGATCGGGATCATTGTCACGGTCCGGCTGAGAATGCCGTTGGGAGGTCGCTTCGGACGTCTGCGCTGCCTCAGCTGTAATGTCTCGGGCCTTAGGCTGACCGGCAGGGCTGCCGTCGATATTGAAGGCCTGCTGCATGATGCGCAGGTTGGCGGGCGGTGCGTTGCCGTCCTTTTCCTGCCCGAAGTAAAGCGTGGTGTGCGGGAACGGAATCTCGATGCCGGCAGCGTCGAAGTACATCTTGACCAAGCGGTTGTAGGCACGGCCCACGGCCCACTGATCGCCCGGCGTGGTCTTGATGATCACGCGGATGTTGACAGAACTGTCGGCCAGCGCGATCACACCTGCCACGCTGAGCGGCTCAAGCAGCTTGTAGCCGTGCTCGCTTTCCTTGAGAGCCTCGAAGGCGGTCTGCAACTGCTCGATGGCATCGTCGATGTTCTCGCGATAGGCGATACCGTATTCGCCGACGTGGTTACCGAATTCGCGCATGTAGTTGGAGACGGTGTCCACCGAGGAGAACGGCACGATGTGGTAGGTGCCCGAGAGATCGCGAATACCCACCGAGCGAATGCTGACACGTTCCGCCGTCCCGGTGGTGCCGCCTACGGTGACGACATCGCCGGTGTTCATGGCGTTTTCCAACTGGATGAAGACCCCGGTGATGACATCCTGTACCAGCTTTTGCGAACCGAAGCCGATGGCTAGGCCGAGAACCCCGGCACCGGCGATCAGCGGGCCGATATTGATGCCGATTTCCGCCAATATGATCATCGCCGTCATGATGATCAAGGCGATCGCCAGGGCGTTGCGGAACAGGGAAAGCAGTGTCTTGGCGCGGGCCGAAGGCTCACCGGCACCGGCATCTGCATTCAAGCGGTGCTCGATCAGGCTAGCGAGGCCGATCCAGGCGGCGATGGCCACCAGCAGGATGATGATCACATTCAGCGTGGTGCCAACGGCATGTGCTCCGGCCTCGGAGGCATACCAGGCGGCCATGTCGAAGACCTGCCAGGCGCTGAGCACGCACATTGCCACGACGATCAAGATAATTGCACGGATTACCTTGAGGGCAGTCGGTACATAAGCGTTGATTCGTGTTTCCAACAGGGGCAGGCGACGCTGGATATCCCCGGAAAGGCGAATGCGGCGGCCGATCAACTGAGTGAAGACGCCCGATACCAGCATGCCGATGCCGATGATGATAACGGTCTTGAGGGTGGCCAGTAATACAAAAGGCAGTGCCGTCTGCGGATGCAGCACGGTGACGGCGAACACCACCAGTGCGTAGGCCAAGGCCAGGAGGTGCCAGGTGCGTCCCAACAGACGCAGCACGAAGCGCGTGGCGCTCATGTCGGCATTATCGGCGCGTTGCATCAGGACATCGCGTAGCGGTATGCGGTGTTTGAGGATCACCGTGGCGGCGTAGATCAGCGCCAGCAGCATGATCAGCGTGCCGAGTCCCTGGCCGAGTGCCGGTGACAGGTTGTAATTGATGATGGGCACGACCACCAGCATGCCATAACCGATGAAGCCGGCCAGGCGTGCGAGGAATCGATTGCAGTACGAAGCCTGTGGCGAGGCGATAGGCATCAAGCGCAGGCCATCATAATGCGATGAGAACAGCATGCGCAGCGCGGCCTTGAACAGCTCGATCATCAAGAAGGCGTTCAGCAACAGCGAGAAACGCGTCTCCATGCTGCCCGCCTCGCCGATAGCGAAGGTCGCTACTAGATTGCCGACGACATAGGCCAGTATGACGACGGCTACATCTACGATAGCGGCTAGCACGACTGCGACAAGAGTGCGCAGCAAGGCGCTTTTCTCGGTACGCTGCGATGACCATTGGCTAAGCTTGCGGAATAGCGGCGACGCGATACGTCGCAGGACGAACAACGCAACGAACGCCCCGATGACCACCAGCGCGAAGTTGAGCGTGGCAATCAGGAACGCGCCGGTATCGAAGCCCGGCCCGCTGGCGCTCGCGTTGCTACTGCTGAACAAGCCACCCACGGCCGCGGCCAGGCCCTTGAACTGAGCGCCGAGATCGCCTGCTATATGGCTGGTGGCATCGGCTAGGCGGCGAGGAAAGGAAACCTCTTCGGCCGTCTGACCGCTGGGCGCCTCCTCGGCGATTTCTGCGGGAGAGGATGCGCCTGCGACGCCCAGAGCGTCTTCCTGAGCCGCCTGGGTGCGTAGTTGGTCGATGATCGTCTGGCGTGTCTGCTCGTTTTCGAGCATGTCGGCCAGGCTCGAATAGGCAGGGGTGTCGCCGTTCGCGGGCGTTGTGTCCTGTTGAGCCAGGGCCGGCGCCATCACGAAAAGCAGACACAGCAACAACCAGCGGCTGAGCCACGTATCGAGGCGTAGAGTCGGCACGCGGTAACCTCCTTGTATGGAATGAACTGAGTGGCATGCAGCCACATCGTTTATGATGAGTTTGCCTGGCAATACTAACACTAGGTGGCTCATTGCCGAGCGTCGAGCGATGCATGCAGCGTTTTGACGGCTAGGCGTCACGAAGGCATATAATCCATCGCTGGCATGATGATAACGGCTTCGTATTTTTTTGTACCATACTTGTACGAATCTTTGCTGCTTAATGATTTAGCAATGCATGGTCAGTTGATGTTGTCTCATGCACGGCGGCGTTTCGAGTTGCATCGCATACCTCTTCTCGGCATGCTTGAAGTCATGCTGATGAACCAGGCAGAAAATTCTGACCCCTACGAAAACGCCAAGCAGTGAGTCGAGGAACATAAGAGCATGGTCCAGAAGTGGCCGCCAGAGTCGTAACGCTCCGCTTATGGCCAATATCATTCGGGCCTGACAACGAAAAAGGTAGCGGACGACGTACAGCAAGCCTGTCAGGATGATCAGGCGGTACACCGGCAAGAACTACAACAGACGCGGGAGCAGGCACAGCAGCGTGTGGAAGCCGCCGAGCAGACGGCCAGCATGAAAGGGCAGCTGGATGCCATGCAGGAACCAAGATAAGCCGCGCTCAGTAGATTATCTGCCTAACAGTGACAGAAATGGAGATATTGAAGCGTTTTTCACCTGTCATCAGGCGTATCGTGTATCTGCCAGGCGCCGCACTTCGACGTGGGAAAGCCAGTCAATGTTCTGGGCACAGCCCTCCAGGCGTCGGGCCACGGCGTTGCTATCAAAGGGCGACTGTTCATCCAGACAGACCACCACCGTGACAGCCCCCTCCAGGTAGTGCAGTTCCATCTCGCGAATCGCCGCCCAGACGTCCAGCTGCCGCCAACACGCCGTTAGGGCAGTCTCGACTTCGGGGCGCAGTGGCAGACCTGGGAAGCGGCTAGGCTCGTCTTCACCAGCGTCGTCCTCGGGATCGATATGGAAGGTGAGGTCGGTGAGAGCGGGAAAAGCGTTACGCAGGCGGCGGCTCACCTCGTTGCCGATCTCGTGGCCTTCGGAAACGCTGATCCGCGGCGACACCACCACGTGCAGGTCGAGCATGGTGTGACCGGCAGACTGGCGGGTACGCAACTCGTGGATGCCTTCGACGCCGGCCACGCTTATCGCCACCTGGCGCATCTTCTCCTGGGTGGCCACCGGCAGAGCGGTATCCACCAACTCACGGCCTGACTCCCACAGAAGATCCCAGCCCACCTTGCCGACCATCAGGCCGACGATCACTGCTGCAACGGTATCGATCCAGGTAGCGCCGAACTGGCTGCCAACCAAGGCGACTATCACCACGCTGGTAGAGAGTACGTCACTGCGGTGGTGCCAGGCGTTGGCCTCGAGCATCTTCGAGACGATGCGCCGTGCCACCCGGCGAGTCAGGTGGAAGAGCCACTCCTTGGATAGCAGCGCCAGAGCGGTCAACAGAATTGCCCAATAGCCGGGCGGCGGGATCTCGGCGGAAAAGATGAGGCGCTCGAGGCTCGACCAAGCGATACCACCGGCGACGAAGATCAGCATGCTGCCCAAGAACAGTGTGGCCAAGGTCTCGATACGACCGTGGCCGTAGTGGTGATCGTGATCAGGTCCCTGATGGCCATAGTGAGATGCGGCAAGCACAAAGCCGTCGGTCACCAAGTCAGAGAAAGAGTGGATGCCGTCGGCGACTAAGGCAGCGGAGCCGACGATCCAACCGACCAGGATCTTGGCCACTCCCAGCAGGGCGTTGACCGCCGCGGACAGGCAAGTAACGCGTCGAGTCGCCTGATGCTTCGCGAAATTGGTCTGCATGAACGTTCCCTGAGGCGTTTCATGGTGCAGGTCACCATGAGATGGCAGGAAATGGTACCGAAAAGGTACAGATTGGTACAAGGCAGCGACTTGGAAGACGTATCACCATTGATTGGTTGGCAGGTGTTGGGTTAGCGAGATCGGTCTCCATGGCACCACCATCGGCGCCGTGGTGAGTGGCAAGGAGATGCTGAACGCTCATAATGGCGTGGTGATGCCGGGCCATTGGGAGGGCGGTCTGATCAAGGGCATGAACAACGCCTCCGCCGTTGGCACTCTGGTCGAGCTCAGCACCGGCTACCTGATTCTGGCCAAAATGAATGGCGCATCGGGTTCGCTACATTGATCTGTTGCACTCAGGAACTGCATTCGCCTTTCCATTTCAGTGGTAGGAATGGTAAACGGGTGAGTGGTTATCAAAAACGACAAGCGCCTCGCTGTCACACGAGACCCCGGCAAGGCAAAAACAGGCCGTTTCAGGCCTATAAACAAGAAAAAAAGCACCCGTAGGTGCTTGATTTTTAACGGTGTTTGGTGGAGGCGGGGTCCATCAAAAAATTTGTATATGATACTGATAATAAAGTTTAAGCGTGTTTGGGTTTATTGCTTATGCCCCCAAATATGCCCCTTTTGAGGCCGTGCTGCCCTAATCTATCCGGTCAATTGTGGCCACGCGCCATGCGTTTACCCCTTCCAATCCGTCCACCGAGAGGTTGGGGGTGCTCACAGCCATGCTACGCGGGGTTTTTGCATTTTGCGTTGTATTTTGCATTTCGCCCGTGTGGGAATGCTCCGCTAGGATTGAACACTGCACAGCTTCGGCATATGACCCCGCCTCAGAGAAAAGGCAGTTCCAATGGATCATCAGAGCCATGAGCAGCATCCTGAGTCGCATAGGCCTGAAGAAGACAGCCAATACCTGCCGATTCCAGCCTTCGTGACGCGCGAGACGCACGAACCTCCCTGGCCCACGAAGTTCTCGGACACTACGGATTCAACGCCTTCACGCCTGATCAAAAACGGGAGATCCTGGATTCGATACTTGAGGTGGAGGGTGATGTATCGTCCCCTCTAGACGGTGCCTGGGCAGACGTCTGGGAGCAATCTCGCAGGTTTCAGACGAAGGAAGGCCCCGAATGACCCCAATCCTTAAGGCTCCAATTGCCGGTGGAGGAGCCAGCCGAGGCCTTACAGCTCAAGCTTGGTACGACTCATAGAGGTTCAATTCCCCGGGAGTGGTTCACCAAGCCCGGCAGGCTCAGGATAGCAAGACTGGCCCTGGCTAGAAATACAAAGGCACCCGCGCCCCGGTCGAGCTGCTGCGCAGCCAGAGGCCAAGAGGCTGTAGTTGGAATGGGCTGAGAATAAGCGGTGACTTTCAGCATGACAGCCTATTCGCTATGCTGGCCGAAAATCATAAGGCAGGGGTCAGCATGGGTAAGAGGGGTTCGTTTCCAGCGGTAGCGATGGCAGCTTCCATTTTGCTTTCAGGGTGCGCGACATCGGCCATGTCGCCGAGGGACGCATCATCGATTCCGGACGACAGGCTCTATGCTTTTCAGCAGCAGACAGGTGACAAAGGAGTAGTGACTGTCACGCGGGATTCGGGAATCAGAGGCTCAATGTGTAGTGTCGATATCCTCATCGATGGCACCAAAGCGGGCACTTTCTCGGCAGAAGAGACTGCCCGGTTCTATGTGGAGCCTGGCGAGCACATCATTGGGGCAACGCTGCCTGGAGGAATCTGCTCTGGAGGGGTCAAGGAGGTTTCTGCTGAGGTAGGTGCCGATGAAAGGAAATACTTCCGCATCTCTTTCAGCGTAAGCAGCGAGCTGATCCTGCAAGCCACCGCAACCAAGTGAGGCGTTATATTGATGATGAGAAGCTGGTTATTGGCGCTTGCAGTGGCGTTGGCAGGGTATGGCGTAGCAATAGCAGGCAGCGGGCCGACGCCTAAGCAGTTTGGTTTCGCGCTACAGGCTTCCGGCTCGTGCAGCGCTCTACAAATGCGCGTTGATACAGAAAACAAGGTTAATTCGGGTCGTTCCCTTCCTATTCGTGACGGCGACGGCTATCAAGATGGTCTGTTCTACGTAATGGATCATCCAGATACAGCATGTCAGGAGGCATGGGAGAGGTTTGGCTGTTCCGGATCGGAAGTAAAAGGGCTCCTGCAACACTCGTCAAAAATGGGGGCCAGTCGAAGACTTTGCGAATATCAAGGTTAAACCTTGCCTCACGAACCATAAGCCCCGCTTCGGCAGGGCTTTTTTTTGCTTTCAGAACGTCCTCTTAATACACCAGCGGTGAAATAGCAGCCAACGGCAGCGCCATCGTCGGACGATTCGAACACTCCAGGGGTCAGGAGTGACTATGACCGGGCGCGGGGGCGGTATGGAGAAGCGGGCACAGCCAGTCTTGAGGTTATAGCGCCTCTCGGTCTCGATGTATCGCCTCGGCATGCAGTTGTCCTCTGGTTAAGCCATTTTCTACCAGCCTGCACGCTCAAGGCTGAGGCCTGCGAGGGCCAAGTATCTAAACCTGGTATCCGTTGCGTTTTCCCGTTTCATTGCATTATCAGTTGCTGAGGAAGCGAGAGCCGCTTGATGCTTGCGAGCGAACGCATGCCTTGTAAACTGAATACTGCTTCCGTGCTGGTGAACCACGACCGGGGAATTGAACCCCGGACCGTCGTACCAGCCGGGAGCGCCCCACAGCCGCGAAATGGCTTCCCCGTCCGGCGATTCGAGCCGAGATGACTGGAACCTCTCGGGGTCGTCCTCCCCCTCCCCCTATAAGACCAGTGTCCAACTTATCCTTCCATATTGGGTTTGGTCCTCTCAGTCCGTCATCTTCATCTATAACCCTTTTCGCTACTGCTGATATAGCCGGGCTTTGGTAGGCTTGCCCCATTCATTTTCTCGACTGCCAAGAGTATCGCCATGAGTGCCGACCTTCATGACCTGCTGGACCGCTATCGCCAGCATGCCCGTACCCCGCGTGAACTCGGAACCTACTTCGAGGAGCTGGTGCAGGCCTGGATAGAGCACGATGACGTGCAGCGTCAGCAGTATGACCAGGTATGGAGCTATGCCGATTGGGTTGAACATGTCGGCAGTGAGGCGTCGGCTCAGGACACAGGCATTGACTTGGTGGCGCGCATCCGGGGCACCGAGGACCACTACAGCGCTATCCAGTGTAAGTTCTACAGTCGCTCCCACCGGCTGCAACGCGGCGATATCGATTCCTTCATCAGCGCCTCGGGCCGCTCGCCTTTCGTTGAGCGTTTGATCATCGACACCACCGATGTGGCTCCTAGCTACAATGTCACGGCCTTGCTCAGTGATGCCGATCAGTACATACCCACCCGGCGCATTGGCCTGCGCGATCTCCAGGAAAGCCGTATCGACTGGTCGCTGTTCGCCCAGTCCGGGAAGGTGGCACTGCGCTCGCGCAAGACCCTGCGCCCTGACCAGCAGGAAGCACTAGAAGAAGTCGAAAAGGGACTGGCCGCGGCGGATCGTGGCAAGTTGATCATGGCCTGCGGCACTGGCAAGACCTTCACCAGCCTGCGTATTGCCGAGAAACTGGCGGGCCAGGGCAAGCGGGTGCTGTTCATGGTGCCTTCACTGGCGTTGATGTCCCAAACGGTGACGGAATGGAGCCAGGATGCTGAAGTCGAGCTGCGCTCCTTTGCCGTTTGCTCGGATAGTCATGTCGGCAAGCGTAAGTCGGACGATGTGGCCGACCTCCAGCAACATGACCTGACCTTTCCGGCAACCACCCGTGCCGATGCGCTGGCGCGAGAAGCCTTGTCGGACGCGCCGGAGGCCATGACCGTGGTGTTTGCCACTTATCAGTCCATCCAAGCGGTCAGTGACGCCCAAGGCCACGGGTTGCCCGAGTTCGACCTGATCATTTGCGATGAGGCTCACCGCACGACCGGCGTGACGCTAGCGAAGGAAGATGAATCTAACTTCGTGCGAATTCACAACAACGCCCATGTGGCAGGTCGCAAGCGCCTCTACATGACGGCCACGCCGCGCATCTTCGGTGAGCAGGCACGCAGCAAGGCCGACGAGCATGGTGCCGCGCTGTGCGACATGGACGATGAATCCCTGTTCGGCAAGATGCTGTTCCATCGTGGCTTCGCCTGGGCAGTTGAAAACAACCTGCTGACCGATTATCGCGTCATCGTACTGGCCATGGATGAAAACCTAGTCAGTGGAGGCGTGCAGAAACTGCTATCGGAGGATAACGAACTTCGCCTGGATGATGCCTCGCGAATCGTTGGCTGCTACAAGGCGCTGATGAAAGAAGGCGCGGGACTGCGCGACGAAAATCCCATGCGCCGCGCTTTGGCCTTCTGTCGAGACATCAAGTCGTCCCAATTGATGGCTGCTCAGTTCACGCCAGTTATTCAGGAATATCATCAGCACAGCTTTGGTGACGAGCCCCTGCCGCTCAACTGCGAAGTGCGCCACGTTGACGGCACCTACGATGCGCGCTCACGGAATCAACTGCTGGATTGGCTCAAGGGTGACAGCGAAAGTGACGAGTGCCGCATTCTCAGTAATGCCCGCTGCCTTTCCGAGGGGGTAGATGTCCCCGCTCTCGATGCCATCATGTTCCTGCATCCCCGCCGTTCCACCATCGACGTGGTGCAATCCGTGGGGCGTGTCATGCGTCGGGCACCCGACAAGCAAATGGGCTATGTCATCCTGCCCATCGGCGTACCTAATGGCGTGACACCGGAAGAGGCGCTGAATGACAACGAGCGCTACAAGGTGGTTTGGCAGATTCTCAACGCGTTGCGGGCACATGATGAACGTATGGACGCCACCATCAATCGCGCTGGCCTGGGCGAGAACGTTTCCGACAGCCTTGAGATCATTGGCGTCAACCAGGAACTGGATGCCATCACCCAAGTCAGCGATAGTTTACCCACTCGGTCCAGCGGCACATCGGAACGCACCGATATTGGCGGGCATGGTGGTACTGACCCACAGCCTGATAATGACGAAACGGGCCAGATCCATGAGCAGTTTGGCATCAATTTCAATGAAGAGGTCAGCAAGGCCATCATTGCCCGCATCGTCAAGAAATGCGGCACACGCGACTACTGGGAAGACTGGGCCGGCGATATTGCCGACATTGCGCGACGCCATATTACCCGCATTGAGACCACACTGGCCGATGACCACGGCAAGGCTCGCCAGGCATTCGATGAGTTTCTGAACGAGCTACGGGACGACCTGAACGAAGCGATCAGCGAAACCGAAGCGGTGGAAATGCTGGCCCAGCACCTCATCACTCGCCCGGTATTTGATGCCTTGTTTGAGGGCCACGAGTTCACACGCAGCAACCCGGTCTCGCAGGGCATTCAGAAGGTGTTGGACGCCTTGGACGAGCACAACCTGGCCAAGGAGTCCGACTCCCTGGCCAAGTTCTATGAAAGCGTCCGGCGCCGCGCCCAAGGCGTGCAATCGTCAGAAGGCAAGCAACGCCTGATCAGCGAGCTATACGACAAGTTCTTCCGGGGAGCTTTCCCGCGCCTGACCGAACGCCTGGGGATCGTCTACACGCCGCCCGCCGTCGTGGACTTTATGATCCACTCGGTCAATGACGTGCTCCAGCAGGAATTCGGCCAGACACTCGGCAATCAGGGCGTGCACATCATCGACCCCTTCACTGGCACGGGTACCTTCATCACTCGGCTGCTGCAATCAGGGCTGATACGCTCCAATGAACTGGCGCACAAGTACCGTCATGAAATTCATGCCAATGAAATCGTCCTGTTGGCTTATTACATCGCCGCCATCAATATCGAGGCGGTATACCACGAGCTGAATGAGGGCGAATACGAGCCCTTCGAAGGCATCTGCCTGACCGATACCTTCCAGATGTATGAAAGTGACGACCAGATTGCAGGGCTTCTGGAAGACAACTCGGAGCGCCGCAAGCGCCAGAAGGCGCTGGATATCCGCGTCATCATGGGCAACCCGCCTTATTCTTCCGGCCAAGACAGCGCCAACGACAATAACGCGAACCTCGGCTATCCCCGGCTTGATGGCTCTATTCGCGAATCCTACGCAGCCCGCTCCAACGCTACGCTGAAAAATTCGCTCTATGACAGCTATATCCGCGCCATTCGCTGGGGCAGCGACCGATTGGGCAAGGATGGCGGTGTGATGGCCTATGTCACCAATGCGGGCTGGCTGGACGGCAACGCCATGGATGGCCTGCGCCAGTGCCTGGCCGAAGAGTTTAGCAGCCTCTATGTCTTCCATCTGCGGGGTAATGCAAGAACCCAAGGTGAGCAGCGCCAGAAGGAGCGTGGCAACGTCTTT
This sequence comes from Chromohalobacter sp. 48-RD10, assembly GCF_029889785.1. NCBI lineage: Bacteria > Pseudomonadati > Pseudomonadota > Gammaproteobacteria > Oceanospirillales > Halomonadaceae > Chromohalobacter > Chromohalobacter sp. 48-RD10. Next base: position 219,952 of record NZ_JARANX010000003.1, read on the forward strand.
GGAGAAGGCAGTCGTGCCCCGATTGCTATCACGCTATTCGTCAAGAATCCTCAATCCAGTGATAGAGGTAAGATCCATTTCCACGATATCGGCGACTATCTGAGCCGTGAGGATAAGCTGAACACCATCGCCAACCTCCGCAGCATCAGGGGCATCGAAGATGCGTATGGCTGGACCATGGTCGAGTCGAACGAGTATGGCGACTGGCTGAACCAGCGGGATGACAGCTTCAATGACTTCATCCTGATGGGGGATAAGAAGAACAAGGACGAAACACAGCTCTTCAGAAATTACTCTCGTGGCGTCATGACAGGGCGCGATGCCTGGTGCTACAACGCCTCCCCGGCCAAGGTCGAAGACAACATGCGAGGCATGATTGACTTCTATAACAGCGAAGTCGATCGCTACGCGGTAGCCGGTGGGAAAAACGCTGGCCTCAAGGTCAACGACTTTATCGACACCGACCCCACCCAGATCAGTTGGGATCGTGTGCAACGCCATGGCGTCGAGCGTGGCAAGAAAGGTGAATTTCACCAGGCAGGGATTATGCCGTCCGTGTACCGGCCATTTTCCAAGCAATGGATGTACATGGATATCTTCTTTAACAACTGCATCTACCAAATGCCAAAGCTCTTCCCGACTCCGGAGACCAATAATAGGGTGATTTTCGTCACCGGAATTGGTGGCAAGGATTTCTCTGTTCTCGCTATTTCTTCAGCACTGGACATCCAAGCAGTTTTCAATGGACAAGCCTTTCCCTTGAAGGTCTTCGAGGCGTCAACATCACAAGGTAGTGATGACCTCTTCAGCCATGGCGATGATTCACCTGATGGCTATACGGCCCAGGATGGCATCACCGATGAGGGGCTGGCGCATTTTCAGAGTGCCTATCCGGGGCAGGCCATCAGTAAGGAAGATGTCTTCTATTACATCTATGGCTTGCTGCATTCGCCGGAGTACCGTGAGCGCTACCAGAACAACCTTTCTGTCCAGTTGCCACGCATCCCACGTGTCAGCACCTATGATGCCTTCCGCCACTTCTCCGATGCCGGGCGTAAACTGGCTGATCTGCATGTCGATTTCGAAGCGGTGACGCCCCATGAGCTGGATATCGAGGTTTCTGGTGGCCGCGGCCTCGACGAGCTGACGTCTCACGAGCTGCGCGTCGATAAGCCATGGAAGTTCGGTAAGAAGGGCAAAGAAAAGGACAAGACGGTCGTCAAATACAACGACCTGATCACCCTGAAAGGCGTGCCCCTGGAAGCCTATGATTACGTCGTCAACGGCAAACCAGCGCTGGAATGGGTGATGGAGCGGCAACGCGTCAAGGAAGACAAGAAAAGCGGCATCGTCAACGACGCCAATGATTACGCCGTCGAAACCATGGGCGACCCTGCCTACCCGCTCAAGCTGTTCCAGCGCATCGTCACCGTCAGCCTGGAAACCATGCGGATCGTGCAAGAGCTTCCGCCGTTGGGTACCCAGGAATAAGTTGTTCCGTCAGCATCGTAAATGGGGCCATAGCGGCCCCATTGAATGCTCCCTGTTGCATCCGGGCTCTTCACCTCTTGCTTCCACCAAGGATCTGCTTCAGCAACCTAAGCATCCATTTTTCCTGAGTATAAGTTTTCCCGGCAGCATAGTGAGGAAGGCTGGGGGAGGCTAGTCGGTTGGCCAACAGTGTTTGAGGAAGCGCTTGACCTTGGGCGTGACGAACTTGGATGTGTAGAAGCCGCTACAAACAAGATCAAAAGCCTCTGTCGGGATAGGGTCATGCGTCTGGAACTCGCCTATCTCGACTTTCTGCGTGATGTCATCGGCAGCCTTTACGCAGGCTTCGCGGTAGTAGACATAGCTAGGGCGCTTCACAAAGGCGTGCGGACAGTTCTCAGGGGTGAGTACGCAGGCATCGTCGTAGGGGATGCCATCCTTGATCGACGAGATGTTGACCAGCAGCACTGATGGCAGCCCGGTGAGTGGGTTCACCACCGGATCGTTCATCACGATATGCAGATGGGAGACCGGCCCCGATAGAAATATCAATGTTCCACGCTGCAGGGGCCGGTACGACATCAACGAAGCTCCGATATCACTGCTTTGACCTGTCGGCGCTGGTAGAGTTCTTGGGAAAGGGCCGAAGCTTCTTCTGGGCTTCGGCCGAGGGCCTCCAGCATCTCTTGCGGGCTAATCGGGCGTGAAGAGCCATACGGGTCATGCCACTCGGCGCAGGCCTCGTGCGTATAGTCCACGAGCTGCCAGCGATCCTTATGGCCATGCTCTACCCAAACGCGATCCAGGATCTCAATCTCAGCGTCGCTCAGCTCGTCGAAGTCGTCACGCTCGGGGGCGACCTGTGACAGTGCGACCTCATAAGCTTGGTTGCCCGGCCGCACCCAGTTGTCCCACTCGCCTTCGCGCCCGCCGCCTTGGACAAGTTCGAGTGTGTTGGAGAGGACGGGGCCCTGGCTCATGGAAAACCAGGCATCGTCGCTGATGGGGAAGCCGTACTCAGCCATTGACGCACGATCAGCCAGGTACATCAGCTTCATCAGCTTCAGGTACGACATTTGCCCGCCACGGTGCTGTAGCAGGTACGCCGCCACTTGTGCTGCTTTCTCTTCGCTGAACATCCTTCACCTCCCGTGCGCATCTTAGCGCTTCACCCTCAAAAGTGAGGGATGCGAAGCTTAAATGCAAGGAAGCCACCTTTCAAGGTGGCGCGAAAAATGGTATGGGCCAAGCCCCCTGGGAGGGCCGTTAGGCCCTCAGCTGGCCGGCATAACGGAGCGGGTTATGGCTAATGGGCTTCCCTGTTCTCGAGTCTAGTTGGGAAATGCTCGGCCCCAGCGATAGCCGGGGCCATCGTGGTCAGTCAGAATTCGACGGTGGCATCGGACCAGCGGGCTCTGGCAGCGGCCAGCGCCTCTTCAGGTGACATCAGCTTGCCGACCATGGTGGCAACCGGCTTGCCGCCTCGAATGACACGCCACGAAAGACGCTTGTCACTGTTCGCCGGCGCCAACTCTTGCAGCAGCTCGGCCTTGTGCGACTTGATCCAGACGCGGGTTTCTTCGGTGATGTTCTCGGCAGGCCAGACGTAAAGGCGGCCACCAGGCAGGGGCTCGGCCTCCAATTCGTGAGCCTTGAGGTGGTCGAGCGCAGCCATTAGAACTCCTCCCCGTACACCTTGGGCCAACAATTTTCTTCAGCCGAAGTCCCAGAAGTCCCAAAGTCACACCCTCGACCATCCGAACTGTGACTTTGTGACATGGGGGACATCGGTTCAGGAACTTTTTCCCCGATCCTCCAGCGGATAACACCGCCACCTCCCTTACCGAGACTCTTGCACTCGATCCCGAGTTGTCGCAGAGCGGGCGCTGATCGTCGCATCGCATCACCAAGCCCTTTGCCGGACCGTGGCCAGGCATCGGCTCCTGCCGGCTTGTAGTCGGCGAGGATGGCCAGCCAGCGCTTGGCCGGCTCGTCTCGTGTTTCGCCAGGGTGGATCTCGGCCCAATCGCGAATGGCCGTCGCCACCGGGCTGGCTTCTAGTGTGCGCTCAAGGCCGTCTTGCCGTGCCGCTGTGAGCTCGGCCATGAAGTCTTCGGGGTCGCGTCCCATCGCCTTGGCCACAGCCATGCCAAGATAAGCGAACTCGACCAGCCTGGGGCGCCGATGCGTGGGCAACTCCATGTCAGGCAGCAGCTTGAGCGCCTTGTCTGCTATATCCAGCAGACCGCCGATGATCTTTGGCCGGTTGGCCTCGAAGTCGGCATCCATGCGGTCCTTGGCCTGGGCATCCTGAATCACTGGCAGCTCGATGGTGATTGTCCTGCTTACCAGGTCTTGCTGAGTGACAGCAGCCGATATGCCGTTGAGGATGATGGGACGCTTGAGCTGGATGACGCTCTCATCACCATCGGTGTAGAGCTTGCGCCGGGCGAAGCCACCACCGGTGGCCACAACGCACATGGCATCCTGTAAAGGCGCTGGCAGGTGGCTGGCGTTCTCAATGCTGATGACATGATTCACGCCTCCGCTGACGAACAGGTCTTCGGCAGACTTGGGTGTTCCACGCAGGTCGGCGGCGTTGGGATCGATCAGCCGTCGCAATGCAGCTTGAGTGCCGCTTTTCCCACTGCCTTGCTCACCCAGTAGCTCGATGATCGGGTAAGGTGTGTCGGGGCGTAGGCACTCGATCAGCCAGGCCACAACGATGATTCGGGCATCCTCAGGGATGTTAGCCACACGCCATAGCGGCTCGATGCTGCCATTCCTTAGAGGCTCTGGGAGCGTGTCAGCGCTTTCCGACCGGCAGAACATCAGTTCGCTCTGCTCTTCAATCGTCCAGGCGCCGGAGCGTAGGTGAATACAGCGACTACTGCCCGCAATGCCCAAATCCAGCCAGTAGTGGCCATCACCGCCAGCCGAACGAATGTAGACGGTGCGATGCTCCTTCATCGCAATACCTTCGAGCGTCATACGCGCTTCCCGCAGCGCCTGATCCTTCACCGCCTTTTCGTGCTGGGCATAGAACTCGGCGGTCAACCAATGGCGAAAGGCGCGACTGCCGATGGACCATACCTCACCTGTGCCGCGATGCCGGGCATAAGCCACGTCATTGTCGTCATGAAATAGGTCGCTCCAGGTCTGGACGAAAGCCACGATCAGATCGGTTTGCGACTGCTTCTTGTCGTGCTCTTCGTTGTCCTTCTCTTCCTGTAGCTGGGCATCTGGAGCCTGTTCGCGGGTAGCTAGTAGCTGCTCCTGGACGGCCTGGAGCCCTTCTTCCTGGCGAACGTCGCTCCAGTCCTTGAACGTGGCCGGGCAGGCCCACTTGATTCCAGCCCGTTCGGCAGCCCGGTGCCCAGCCTCGTCATTATCCATGGCGGCCAGCAGCTCGGCGCGACCGGCAGCAGTGCGCATCATCTTGACGACGCTGGCCACCATCATCTCCCCAACACAGCAGGCGACAGGGTGCCCCGTGGCCACATGGATCGAGTAGCCGTCAGCCAGGCCGGCACAGACGATCAACGGCCCTGACAGGCTCAGCAGGTCCGCCGGCGCGAAGCCAATGGGAGTGAAGGTGCCGGATACCGTGCTTCCCGGTGTCGTGAACTTGTCACCCAGTTTGGCGTCCTCAGACTTCTGTATCTTCTCCGGCAAGATTCGCTCGAAGCCGGCAGACGCCCCGGCAGCATCCACCAGCTCCCGAAGGATCATCGAGCCACGCCAGTCCTCGGTGCCATGGCATTGCACCTCGCCCGTCTCAACGGTGACGCTTGTCCTGCATACCGCTTGCAGGTCAGCCAGGGCGATCTCCTTGCGCTCCAGGTAAGGGTGGCCATAATGGTCGGTGTTGTTGCTGTTTTGCGCCTGCCCCTGCCGGGGGGCGGGCGTTTTCATTTGCTCGGCCATTCGCCTTCCTCCATCACCCTGACGAGTTTCTCCAGGCGCTCGGCGTAGCTCATGAGCATCCATGTGCCGACGGTGGCTTCACCCATGTACTGAGCACGCGCCAAGTCGTCGCGGATGTCGGCAGCCAGGCGTTCAAGCTCGATGCGCTCGCGATCATTCATGACGCCTCCTCCTTGCGAGCAATGCTGGTTTCCAGGCGGCGGGCTTTGACCATGTGATGGTTGTAGCGCTTCAGGCGAGTGCTGGCGCTGGAATCAGCGAATAGCGCGGCGCGTGCCATGGCCCGATGGGCGGCAGCACGTGTAGATGGATTGCGGGTAGGGGATAGGCGTGAGATTGCCATGGGTAACGCTCCTTGAGTTGAGGAGTCGTCCCCGGATGCCGCCAAGCATCGGATGGGGGCGACTGTACGCGAGTTGGCGGACCGGCACTCAAGGAAACCGGCATGCCCGAAGGCATCACGCGCACAGCCGCCATAACGTATGGCAGGCACAAAAAAAGCGCCCGTCATGATGGTGGCGCTCGTGCGCCTTGAGTGATCCGATCCGCCAAGATCGGCTGCCGATTTTGCGACAGCACGAGAATAGTAGGCGTGGGCGCTAGTCGTGGTCAACATTACGCTGCACCCCCTTGATTGCGGCTGGCCTCGATACGCTGCTCGATCCACTCATTGATTTCAGACTCGACCCAGGCAACGGCGCGCGGACTAATTTGAATCGGAGAGGGAAAGTCGCCGGCATTGATGAGACGATGAAGGGTGGTATTCGAGATGCCACAGCGCTGCAGCACCTCGGGACGGCGGAGGAGGGTGGATTTGCTGGTGGTGTCTGGCATGTCACGGTGCCCTATGCGATGGATTGCATTGGCATCGTGGCGCGGGGCTTCAGTCGGTTGGTGCAGATGCAAAATGCAGATTGCAGACTACCGGCGCTTTTTAGCCTCCCAAGCCGTGATCGCTGCGCCTACATGCTCTTTTAGCTTCCGGTCGCCCATGCCGGTTACATCCTCTGGAATGGCGCTAAGCATGTCCTGCACTATGCGTGACGCCTTGGGCCGGGCGCCGTGGTGGTAATCAGGGCCATGTTGTTCTGCATACAGCTCGACTAGCAGTCCAAGAACTTCCAGGGTCCGGCTTTCCTCGGTGCTAGGTGTCGAGACTGGCGCCGGCTCGGGCTCCTCAAGGCTTTCTATGAAGGCATCGAGGTTTTCCCGCCTCAGGATTATTGTGCTCTCAGCGGGAAGCCTGTCGGTCGGAAACCATCTTGATGGATCTCGATAGCGCTTATTCCACTCTGCGATGCTGTTTTCAGTGCCACAAGCGTCATAATCGGCTTGTGTCGCACTTCGGTCACACAGTCGGTATATATGGCCATCTCGTTCTAACCACACGCCTTCCAGGTTCCAGGGATCAATATCAGGCCCGCCCACCTTCGGGTAGTACATTTCCTCGATCAAAGACTTTTCAGCAGAAAGCATTGGTAAGTCATAGATACCGCTGACCGTCTGTATCTCCTTTTCGAACTCCACCACCTCTGTCTCTGAAACAGCCTCTCCCAGATGCACCGCATGTACGCTTTGGTCTGCCACAGCGCTTCGTATCTCTTCATCTAGGCTCGGGATGTCTCTGATTCTCACCACGCCTACTGCACGTAACTTTTCTTCCAGCGAGTTGGCGGGTTCATCTCCCCTTAGCCATGAGAGAGGAGTGCCCGCCGGATGCAGCATGACCCTTGCTTCAGTGATGTCATGCACAGTGCCCTTATTTGCTTCGGCTGCCGCGATGAGGTTTACGGATAGCTTGATGTGATCCTGAATCGCCAACTGAAGGATGTCAGCGACGGTGACTGTTTCAGACAAAACAGATGTAAGATGCGACGCGGCATCTTCTAAGGTGAGCCATTCTTTCAGGCTATATAGTTTGGACCTCATGTGGCGCCACTCCTTCGCGCTCACTCCAGGGAAGAATGGCTGGCGGGCGTGGTGGAGTTGCCACGCTTTCGGGTGATCGGCCCTAGCCAGCCAACGGGGGTGCGGCGACTGCCGCTTGTCTCAGGCCCCGGCGCGGATCGGCACCACGTTGTCGGCGTCATCGCGCAGGGCGTCCAGGTAGTCGGCCCAGCTTTGCAGCATCTCCCGGCGCTGCTCCAGGTGCGAAGTCCGGTTGTAGGCGCGACCGTTGCTGTCCTTCACGGCGTGCGCCAGTTGCTGCTCTATGTAGTGCTCGGGGTAATTCAGGCGCTCGGCCAGGATCGTGCGGGCCATCGCCCTGAAGCCGTGCGCTGTCATCTCGCCCTTGAAGCCCATACGGTCCAGCGCGGCCTTGATGGTGTTGTTGCTCATCGGTCGCTTGCTGCTACGGATGCCGGGAAAGACGTACTCGGCTCGCCCGGTCAGTCCATGCAGGTCGTGCAGGATCGACACGGCCTGAGTCGGCAGCGGCACGATATGGGCTTGTCCCGTCTTGCTGGCATGGAAGGTCCAGGTGGCTTCCTCCAGGTCGATGTCGGTCCATAGGGCCTGGCGTAGCTCGCCGGGGCGGGTGAAGACCAGGGGCGCCAGCTTCAGCGCGGCGATGGTGACGGGCTGGCCGCCATAGCCCTTAATCGCTCGCAGCAGGCCGACGACCTCCCCGGGATCGGTCACGGCGGCATAGTGCTTGGTCTTGTGGGGGCGCAGGGCGCCACGCAGGTCGGGTGTTGGGTCACGCTCGACGCGCCCGGTGGAGATGCCATAGCGGAAAACCTGGCCGCATAGCGTCTTCACGCGGTGGGCCGTCTCGATGTGGCCGCGCTCCTCGATGCGGCGCAGGCAGTCCAGCAGTTCGGGCGGGGTGATCTCGGAGATGGGGCGCGTGCCGAGGATTGGGAAGGCGTCACGCTCCAGGCGGCGCTTGTTCCGCTGGTAGTGGGCGGGCACCACGTCGTGCTGGTGAACCTTCTCTAGCCATTCGGTAGCCACAGCCTTGAAGGTGCTGGCGACGGCCTGCTCGTCTTGCTGACGGGCAATGCGCTTGGCAGCGCTGGGGTCGATGCTTTGGGCAAGCTGGCGCTTGGCCTCGTCGCGAGCTTCACGGGCATCCGCCAGGGAAGTGTCAGGATAGACGCCTATGGCCAGCCGCTTTTCCTTGCCGGCATGACGAAACTTCAACCGCCAGTATTTGCTCCCGCTCGGGGATACTTCCAGATAGAGGCCGCCACCGTCGGTCATCTTGAACGTCTTGTCCCTGGGTTTGGCGGTCTTCACGGCGGTAGCGGACAGTTTGTTGGTCTGGCGGCTCATTGGGGGCACCTCGGAGCGGTGGTCGCCTTATGCCCCCTTTCGGCAGTGCCAGATGCCCCCAAGGGTAGGGGCGGGCTATCGGTCAGCCAGGCGCCGACTGGCGCGGTTTCTGGCGAATTTGGGGGCATTGGGGTATCGGCTTCGGCTTTATGCCCCCAGATATGCCCCCTTTGGTGGGGGCATGTCAAGGAATGCCATGAAACGTCCAGATACAAGAAAGGGGCCCTGAGGCCCCTGTTCATGCGGTTTCTGAAGTTTTTCGGAACCTCCTGAAACCCTTGTTTGGTGGAGGCGGGGGGAATTGAACCCCCGTCCGCCGACACTCACCCATCGGCTCTACATGCTTAGGTCCGTCTTTTAGTTTAGCGCCTCTGGCTCCGACGGGCAGGATCCAGCGACGCGATTCCTCTAAGTTTTAGCGGCTGACGCGAGGACAAAGCCAGCCGCGATCCCATCAGTCTGAGCTCGTATCCCATCGGTGATGAATGGGCACATCACCTCCGGGCCGGACTAGAAGCTAGCAGTTGTTACGCTGCTAGCGCGCCCTGAGCGTAGTTGTCGTCGTTTGCGACTATTTTATCGTAACGTTGGATTTACGAGATACGTTACGCTCTCGGCATGCACCTCAGGGATTGTCACCGGCGTCGAAGCCATGTCGCCCCCGTAAGCGTTTCTGCAGTTTAACAGGTTGGGACGCCCGAGGCTAGTTCAACCCCGTCGCGACGGTTTTTTGTTGCCAGGCGCCTCTTTCTTGATGAGCCTTTCTCGATGCGCTCTTACTGCGTTTAGTGAGCACGCATGATGCGGGCCTTTTCACGGTCCCAGTCGCGGGCTTTTTCCGTGGCGCGCTTGTCATGCATCTTCTTGCCGCGTACTAGCGCGAGCTCGCATTTGACGAGGTTTTTCTTCCAGTACAGTTTCAGCGGCACGCAAGTGTGCCCCTTATTCTGGGTACGCGAGAAGATCTTGGCAATCTCCTTGCGATGCAGCAGTAATTTGCGTGTCCGCGAGGGATCCGCCACCACATGCGTACTCACGGTGTTGAGTGGCGTGATATGACTGCCCAGTAGCCATGCCTCGCCATTCTTGATCAGGATGTAGGTATCGGTGAGCTGCGCCTTGCCGGCGCGCAGGCTTTTGATTTCCCATCCGGCCAGCGATAAGCCGGCCTCGAAGGTCTCGTCGATATGGTATTCGAAGCGAGCCTTCTTGTTTTGCGCGATGGTGCTCGAGCCGATATTGCCCTTTTTCTTGGCCATGGAACCTCTACATTACTATGCACTATGCGCCGAATCTGCTAGCCCCATGACATGGGGGAAGGCGTGATATCATTCAAGGACTTGATGTTAACCTTCCATCATACGCGCACGGCGCAACAAAGTCAGCGGAGTGATGAATGCCTACGGTCAACCGGTCCGCCTTGGTAAGACATTCATGCAAGGCGATGTTCGATCTGGTCAACGATTTCGAGAGCTATCCTGAATTCTTGCCGGGATGCCGTCGTGCACGGGTCATCGAGCACGAAGAGGGGCGCTATCTAATAGGTGAAATGACTTTGGGTAAAGGGAGCGTGGAACAGACCCTGGCCACGCGTAACGACCTCTATCCCTATGAGCGCATTGAGCTGTCCTTGGCCGAGGGGCCTTTCAAACGTCTCAATGGCCGCTGGCTTTTCACGCCGATGGGCGAGTCGGCCTGTCGGGTGAGCCTGGAAATGGAGTTTGAATTTTCCAATCGCCTTTTGGGAATGGCGTTTGGCAAGCTTTTTCAACAAGTTGCCGGCCAGTTGGTCGACGCGTTCACGCGTCGCGCGGATGCGCTTTATGGTCACCAGTGACATCGCGCAAACGCACATCGACGTTGAGGTCGCCTTCGCGGAACCTCATCGCCAGCATATCGTCGCGCTCACGGTGCCCTCAGGGACTTCAGCGCGCGACGTGGTCGCGATGGCTGACTTGCCGACCCTGTTCCCCGAACGCGGGACAGACTTCTTCCGTCATGCGCCACTAGGAATCTACGGGCAGGCATTGCGCGAACCGGAACGACATACGCTAGTGGAAGGGGATCGCGTCGAGGTCTATCGTCCATTGGCGGTCGACCCCAAGCAAGCGCGTTTGGCGCGGGCTCGGGGAGGCGACTGAGCATAGCGTGACGCGCTTACTCTTCCGGAGCGTAACTGGGGCCCGCTGCGGGAGCGACGTCGCCTGGCCCGGAACCTTCCACTGCCGGGCCGGGGCCACTCTGAGTCGAGATGTCGACATTATCCTCAATGTCGCCTTCACGCTCGATGTCGGCCAGCTTGTCGTTCTGGAAGGTCAACGTCACATGTTTTTCTTCCACATCGCCATAGGCTTCGTCGAGGTAGAAGACGTAGTCCCAGCGATTCTTGTCGAACGGGCCTTGCAGCAAGGGGCTGCCCATTACATAGCGCACCTGCTCCTTGGTCATGCCAGTCTCGAGTTGCGAGACCATGTCCTTGGTGATGAGATTGCCCTGCGCCAGGTCGCGTTTGTAAACGCCTACGTAGCTGCACCCGCTGACGAGCACCAGGGCGACGGAAAAGGTGACTGTTTTAATCAAGTTTTGCATTTGCGCCTATCATTCACTATCGTTGCGTGGATTGATCATACCTGACCTACCACGATACTGCGAAGAGCAACCGCAACCATGGCCGATCAGAACCAGGAACTGCGCAAGGCGGGGCTAAAAGTCACCTTGCCGCGTGTCAAGATCCTGCAAATTCTCGAAAGTACGCAGGACCAACACCATCTGAGCGCCGAAGATGTCTATAAGGCTCTGCTCGACGCAGGTGACGATGTCGGTCTGGCAACTGTGTATCGTGTCTTGACCCAGTTCGAGACGGCGGGGCTGGTGATTCGTCACAATTTCGATGGCGGGCATGCCGTGTTCGAATTGTCGCAGGAAGAGCATCACGATCATATGGTGTGCCTGGAAAGCGGCGAGATTATCGAATTCTTTGACGACACCATCGAGCGGCGTCAACGCGAGATCGCCGAGGAGCACGGCTTCGAACTCGTCGACCATGCGCTGGTGCTGTACGTACGCCCCAAGGGTTCTAGCGTGACGCGTCAAGAAGGCTCGGGGCCTGGCAAGAAGTAGTCCGAGCAGTTAGCGTACACCAATGACGAAACCGGCCTTCATGGCCGGTTTCGTCGTTTCGTATCCCTCATCATTGAGGACGACTATAGGGCTGGAGCCAGGTTAGCTCAATGCTGGGCGTGCTGGCTGGCGTCGAGCATTTCGCGAGCGTGCGCCAGTGTACGGTCGGATAGTTTGACGCCGCCGAGCATGCGGGCCAGTTCGCGTACGCGGCCGGCGTCGTCGAGCAACGCCATGTGCGTCAGTGTGGTGTCGCGCTCGGCGCGCTTCTCGATATGCAGGTGGTGGTGCGCCTGGGCTGCGACTTGCGGCAGGTGCGTTACGGTGAGGATCTGCCCTTGTGCGCCGAGGCGGCGCAGCAATTGGCCGACGATCTCGGCGGTGGCGCCGGAAATGCCGACATCGACTTCGTCGAAGACCATGCTGGGCACGGTGCTGTGCTGCGCGGCGACGACCTGGATCGCCAGACTGATGCGCGACAACTCACCGCCAGAGGCGACCTTGTTCAAGGGGCGTGCTGGCTGACCGGGGTTGGCACTGATCATGAAGCGGACTTGGTCGATCCCTTCGGTCTGAGGTGTCTCGCGCGGCGAAATGGCAACCTCGAAAGTCGCTTTGCCCAGTCCCAGGAAGGCCAGTTGGGCCTGCACGGCCTCGCCGAAGGTGCGTGCCGCCTCGAGGCGGGCTTCGCTGACTGCACGTGCCTGCTGTCTGTAGGTGTCGCGGATCTGCTCCACTTCTTCGGTGAGTGCTTCCAGGTCATGTTCACCACCTTCGAGACTCGCCAGTTCGTCGCTCAGGCGCTGATGCAGGTCGCGCAATTCCTCGGGCATGACATGATGCTTGCGTGCGATGCGATGCACTTCGCCGAGGCGGGCATCGACCTCCGTCAGTCGTTGAGGATCGAGCTCGGTGGTGTCGACGAAGCGATGTAGTTCGCGTGCCGCTTCCTCGATTTGTATTTGCGCTTCGCCCAGCATGGCCAGGGCGTCTGCAAGCTGGCGTTGGGTCTTTTCGGGGGCGTTTCCCAGGCGGGCGTTGGCGTGATGCAGTAATGAAAGCGCTCCGTGCTCGTCCTGATCGCAACAGTCGGCGGCGAACTGGGCGTCCCCCAGGACTTCCTCAAGGTTGGCCAGTTGGGTTTGTTCGTCCTCCAGCGTCTCGAGCTCGCCTTCGGCGAGCGCCAGTTGATCCAACTCCTCGACCTGGTAACGCAGTAGCTGACGCCGTGCCTGCACTTCATTGCCACTTTCTTGCAGCTCGCGCAGTCGCCGGTGGCGTGCCCGCCAATGATGAAAGTGCTCGCCAAGGGTCGCCACAGCCTCGGTCTGGCCGGCATAGGTGTCGAGCAAGCGCAGGTGAGTTTCTTCGCGCAAGAGCGCTTGATGGGCGTGTTGGCTGTGGACCTCGATGAGGTGCTCGCCGAGCGTTCTCAGGTCGCTCACCGTGACCGGTTGGCCGTTGATCCAGGCCTTGGAGCGCCCCGAGGCGGTGACGACGCGCCGCAGCAAGCACTCGTCTTGCGGTAGTTCTCGTTCGGCGAGCCAGGCACGGGCGTCGGCGAGCTGGGCGATTTCGAAGCGCGCACTGATATCCGCGCGTTCACAGCCGTGGCGCACGCTGCCCACGTCGGCGCGCTCTCCCAGGCATAGTCCGAGGGCGCCGAGCATGATCGATTTGCCGGCGCCGGTCTCACCGGTGATGGCCGTCATACCGTCGTGCAGGTCTAGATCGAGGCGCTCGACGATGGCGTAGTCGCGAATGGCAAGCTGTATCAGCATGAAAACCTCCGGGTGTCGGAAACGAAGCTGATCTCTGTGTGTTTATACAGTAGTTGGGTGAGGGCTTCAATTACCAGTCATCGCAAGCGGTATGGGTGGCTTGAGATCGTTCATCTCATCCCCATATAGGAGGCAATCGCTTATTAGATGCGGCTTCGGGCCGCGCCAGCTGTCAGGAGAAACTCATGGCCAAAGACCCGCAGACCCCGACCGAGGAAGAGCTGGCTCGCGCTGAGCGTGATGCCGAACCCCAGCCGGACGACACCACTGGAGACGATACCGAACTCGAAGGTGTCGTCGAGGATGTCGAGGCCAGTGAGGCCGGTGCCGAGGCGCTCGAAAACCCGGAAGCCGACGCGCTGGCTGTGCGTGTCGAAGAATTGGAGCAAGCCTTGACGGAGTCCAAGGATCAGGCAGCGCGTGCCGCTGCCGAAGCGCAGAACGTGCGTCGCCGCGCCGAGCAGGATGTCGAGAAGGCACGCAAGTTCGCCCTGGAGAAATTCGTCAAGGAACTGCTGCCGGTGATCGACAGCCTGGAAAAGGCTTTGGAGTCGATGCAGGAAGGCGCTAGCGAGGTGCATCGCGAAGGGGTCTCGATGACCCTGAAGCTGCAGCTCGACGTGCTTAACAAGTTCGGCGTGGAAGCTGTCGATCCGCAAGGTGAGCCGTTCGACCCGCAGGTGCATGAAGCCATGACCATGGCGCCCAACCCTGAAGTTGAGCCCAACACCGTGATCGAAGTCATGCAAAAGGGGTATTTGTTAAATGGACGTCTGGTACGTCCGGCGATGGTAGTCGTCAGCCAAGCCGCCAATTGATGTGGCAGGGGAGGGATGTGACGTCGATACCCTTGAAAGGCGTGACCCCACCCCCCAAATAGACGAACAACGAGGCGGCAATGCCGCCGACGAACACGAAACAGTCAAGCAACGATTTTGAGGTATTCCAATGGGACGCATCATCGGTATTGATTTGGGGACCACCAACTCCTGTGTTGCCATCCTGGACGGCGGCGACGCGAAGGTGATCGAAAACGCGGAAGGTACACGTACCACGCCCTCCATCATCGCCTACACCGACGATGGTGAGACGCTGGTCGGCCAGGCTGCCAAGCGCCAGGCCGTGACCAACCCCAGCAACACGCTGTATGCGATCAAGCGCCTGATCGGCCGCAAGTTCAAGGACGATGTCGTCCAGAAAGACATCAAGATGGTGCCTTATGCTATCACCGAGGCCGATAATGGCGACGCTTGGGTCGAGGTCAAGGGCAGCAAGCTGGCTCCACCGCAGGTCAGTGCGGAAGTCCTGAAAAAGATGAAGAAGACCGCCGAGGACTATCTCGGGGAAGAAGTCACTGACGCGGTGGTCACCGTTCCGGCGTACTTCAACGACAGCCAGCGTCAGGCCACCAAGGATGCCGGTCGCATCGCTGGTCTCGAAGTCAAGCGCATCATCAACGAGCCGACGGCGGCGGCGCTGGCCTATGGCATGGACAAGTCGCGTGGCGACAAGACCATCGCCGTCTATGACTTGGGCGGCGGTACCTTCGATATCTCCATTATCGAAGTGGCCGATGTCGATGGCGAGACCCAGTTCGAAGTGTTGGCCACCAACGGTGACACCTTCCTGGGTGGCGAAGACTTCGATCTGGCGTTGATCAACTATCTGGTCGACCAGTTCAAGTCCGACAGTGGCATCGACCTGTCCGGCGACAATCTGGCCATGCAGCGCCTCAAGGAAGCTGCCGAGAAGGCCAAGATCGAGCTGTCCAGCGCGCAGCAGACCGAGGTCAATCTGCCGTACATCACCGCCGATAACACTGGGCCCAAGCACCTCAATGTCAAGATTACACGGGCCAAGCTCGAGTCGCTGGTCGAAGACCTGGTCAAGCGGTCGCTGGGGCCATGCAAGACCGCGCTGAGCGACGCTGGCCTGTCTGCGTCCGAGATCGACGATGTGATTCTGGTCGGCGGCCAGACGCGCACGCCGCTGGTGCAGTCCAAGGTGGCTGAATTCTTCGGCCAGGACGCTCGCAAGGACGTCAACCCGGATGAAGCCGTGGCCGTGGGCGCGGCAATCCAGGGCGGCGTACTGGGCGGCGACGTCAAGGATGTGCTGCTGCTCGACGTCACGCCGTTGACCCTGGGCATCGAAACTCTGGGTGGCGTGATGACGCCGCTGATCGAGAAGAACACCACCATCCCGACCAAGAAGACTCAAACCTTCTCGACGGCGGATGATAACCAGACGGCCGTGACCATTCACGTGCAGCAGGGTGAGCGCAAGCAGTCCAACGGCAACAAGTCACTGGGTCGCTTCGATCTGGCCGATATCCCGCCGGCACCGCGTGGCGTGCCGCAGATCGAAGTTGCATTCGATCTGGACGCCAACGGCATCCTCAACGTCTCCGCCAAGGACAAGGCGACTGGCAAGGAACAGTCCATCGTCATCCAGGCCTCCGGCGGTCTTTCCGACGAAGAGATCGATCAGATGGTCGAGGACGCCGAGGCGCATGAGGCCGAGGACAAGAAGTTCGAGGAACTGGTACAGCTGCGTAACCAGGCCGATGGCATGGTCCACGCCGCGCGCAAGACCCTCGAAGAAGCCGGCGACAAGGTCGAGGCCAGCGAGAAAGAGCAGATCGAGACCGCGATCAGCGAGCTCGAAGAAGCGACTAAGGGCGATGACCAGGAGCATATCCAGGCCAAGCTCGACGCGCTGACCGAAGCCTCCGGCAATCTGGCGCAGAAGATGTACGCCGAACAAGGCGATGCGAGCGCTGAGGGCGGCGAGCAACAAGCCGACGACGGCGCCCAGAAGAAAGAAGACGATGTGGTTGACGCCGAGTACGAGGAAGTCAACGACGACCAGAAAAAGCAGTAACCACGACGTCTGATGCTCGCATGATGGCAGCGCGGGGGATGCTCTCCCGCGTTGCTGTTTGCGCAGCGCCGACACGGAGGCGGACCATCCATGTCCAAACGTGACTATTACGAAGTATTGGGCATCGAGCGGGGAGCTGATCAGAAAGAGATCAAAAAAGCTTACCGTCGACTCGCCCAGAAGTACCATCCGGATCGCAACCCGGATGACGACACCTCGGCGGAGAAGTTCCGCGAAGTCTCCGATGCTTATGAAGTCCTCGCCGATGAAGAAAAGCGTGCTGCCTATGACCAGTTCGGCCACGACGGCGTTGATGGCCAAGGTGGCGGCGGCTTCGGCGGCGGTGGCGCCGGTGCAGGCGGCTTCAGCGATATCTTCGGCGATGTGTTCGGCGATATCTTTGGGGGCGGCGGCCGTCGCAACCCCAATGCGCCGCAGCGTGGTGCCGATCTGCGCTACAACCTTGAGGTCGATCTCGAGGACGCCGTTGCCGGTACCACGGTCGACATTCGCGTGCCGCGTCACGTCGCGTGTGAGCATTGCGATGGCGATGGCGCCGAGCCGGGCTCCAGCAAAGAGACCTGCCCAACCTGTCACGGTCAGGGTCAGGTGCGCATGCAGCAAGGCTTCTTCGCCGTGCAGCAGACCTGCCCGACCTGTCATGGCGCCGGTCAGAGCATCAAGGTGCCGTGCCGCAAGTGTCATGGCGAAGGGCGCGTGCGCGAAACGCGGACCTTGTCGGTGAAGATCCCCGCCGGGGTCGATACCGGTGATCGGATTCGTCTCAACCACGAAGGTGAGTCGGGGCTCAACGGTGGGCCGCCGGGTGATCTTTACGTGCAGGCGGCAATCAAGCCGCACCCGATCTTCGAGCGTGACGGTCGCCACCTGCTGTGTGACGTGCCGATCAACTTCATCGATGCGACGCTTGGCGGTGAACTGGAAGTGCCGACCCTGGACGGCCGGATCAAGCTGAAGATTCCGCCGGAGACCCAGACCGGTAAAATGTTCCGGCTCAAGGGCAAGGGCGTCAAACCGGTCCGTGGCGGCCCGCCTGGCGATCTGCTTTGCAAGGTCGTGGTGGAAACGCCGGTCGACTTGAGCGAAGAACAGAAGGACTTGCTGCGCCGCTTCCAGGAAAGCCTGGATGGCAGCAACAGCCATCACTCGCCAAAGAAAAGCAACTTCTTCGATGGCGTGAAGAAGTTCTTCGAGGACATGAAGCCGTAAAGCCGCGTTCTCGATGGCATGCTCGAGGCCCCGCGCTCCGCAAGGAGGCGGGGCCTCGTCGTGTCACTTCCCGCAGAATTTCGATCCGATACGAGAACTGTTCCCATCCGCAGTGATATCATGATCGTATCTCCAGGGCCCGTGAATCGTCGCGCCCGGCTCGCTTGAAAGACGCTCGAGGACGCTCATGAATAACGTCGCGGATCGGCCGCTGGCCGGCATCGTGCTTCGGCTGCTGTCGGGCATTCTCTTCACGGGGATGATGGTGTGCGTCAAGGCGGTGAGCACGCAGGTGCCGCTGGGGCAGACCGTGTTCTTCCGCTCGGCCTTCGCGCTGCTGCCGATCGTGATCTTCATGACCTGGCGGCGGGAATTTCCCCGGGCGCTGGCGACGCGCAAGCCGTTGGGGCATCTGGTGCGCTCGGGGTTGGGAGCGGCGGCGATGTTCGCTTCCTTCGCTGCGGTGGCGCGGCTGCCGGTGGCCGAGGCGACGCTGCTGGCCCAGCTGTCGCCGGTGGCCATGGCGGTGGGCGGCGTGTTGCTGCTTGGTGAGCGCTTCACCCTGCACCGTGCGGCGGCCTTCGCGCTGGTGCTGATGGGCGTGGCAGCGCTGGTGATGCCCGATCTGGGCGAGTCCCGGGGGCAGGTGATGGGCTACGCGCTGGGTATTCTCGCCGCGCTGCTGACGGCGGGCGCGCTGGTGACGGTGCGGCGTATCTCGCGTACCGAGACGGCGGCGTCCATTGCCTTCTACTTCGTGCTGGTCACGGCGCTGGCGGGGCTCGCCACGTTGCCGCTTGGCTGGATGGCGGTCTCGGGGCAGACGTTGGCGTTGCTGGTGATGGCGGGATTGTTCGGCGGTGCCGCGCATATCTGCATGACCCTGGCGCTACGCTACGCTGAGGTCTCGCGCCTGGCACCCTTCGAGTACGTGGCGCTGATCTGGCCGGTGCTGGCCGATCTGCTGATTTTCGGACTGCCGCTCTCCAGCGGCTTTGTGGTGGCCCTGCCGCTGGTACTGGGCGGGGCGACCCTGGCGGCGCTGGAGGGGCGGCGGCTCAGACGGCCTCTTCGACAATGAGCTGCGGCCGTCCCTTCGAGCAGCGCTCGATGCGTGCGGTAACGTGATAGACGCGATACAGCAACTCGGGGGTGACTACCTCCTCGGTCGGACCGCAGTCCACCAGCGTCCCGCCCTGCAGTACCAGTGCCTGGTCGGTGAAGCGCAGCGCGTGGCCCAGGTCGTGCAGCGCGGCAATCACCAGCATGCCCCTGTCCTTCGCCAGTCGGCGCAGGATCGACAGCAACTGGATCTGCCGATGCAGGTCCAGCGCCGAGGTCGGCTCGTCGAGCAGCAGCACCTCAGGGTTCTGCACCAGCGCCTGGGCCGCGCCCACCATCTGCCGCTGGCCGCCGCTCAGATCGCCGATGTCGCGCTCGCCGAGCGCGACAATGCCCAGCTCGTCCAGGGCGCGATCCACCTCGGCCAGATCCTCGGGCTTCACATTCAGGCGCCGGCCCTGCATGCGTGCCAGCAACACCGATTCGTAGACCGTCAGTACTGCGTTGACGCCGGTTTCCTGGGGCATGTAGGCCACGGGGCGCTCGCAGGTGGCGCCTTCGATATGCACCTCGCCATCGCCGTCGAGCAGCCCGAGAATGCGCCGGAAGAGCGTCGATTTGCCCGCTGCGTTGGGGCCGAGAAGAGCGACCATCTGGCCGCCGGCGAAAGTCGGCGTGGTGACCTCGGAGAGGATCTGGTGACGGCCGTAGTGGGCTGACAAGCGATCGAGCGTGAGCGTTACCATGAGGCCTTCTTGTTGTTGAGAACGAGGAACAGGAAGAAAGGAATGCCGACCAGCGAGGTGATGATGCCGATGGGGATGACGGTGCCCGGAATCAGCACCTTCGACAGCACCGAGCCGATGGATAGGATCAACGCGCCGCACAGTGCCGAGCCGGGCAGGAAGAAGCGCTGATCCTCGCCCAGCAGCAGGCGGGCGATATGTGGCCCGACCAGGCCGATAAAGCCGATGGTGCCGACGAAGGCCACGGCGATGGCGGCCAGCAGCGAGACGAGTACCAGCACCTCCAGGCGCAGTGCGCGGAGCTTCACGCCTAGGCTCTCGGCCTTGGCATCGCCGAGGCGCATGGCCGTCAGGGCCCAGCCGTGGCGAGCCAGCAGTGGCATGACCGTGACCAGCACGCCGAGCGCGATCCATAGCTTGGGCCAGGTGGCCTTGGTCAGGCTGCCCATGGTCCAGAACACCACTGCGGAGACGGCCTGCTGGCTGGCGAAGAACTGGATCAGCGCCATCAGGGCGTTGAAGATGAAGACCATGGCGATACCCAGCAGCACGATGGTCTCGATGGTCACCCCGCGCCGCATGCTCAGCGCATGGATCGCGAAGGCGGTCAGCATGGCCATGACGAAGGCGTTGATCGGGACCATGTACTCGATCGCCGCGGGCACGATCACCACGCCGAAGGCCAGCGCCAGGGCGGCGCCGAAGCTGGCGCCGGCGGAGATCCCCAGGGTGAAGGGGCTGGCCAGCGGATTGCTGAGGATGGTCTGCATCTGGGCGCCGGCCACCGACAGGCTGGCGCCGACCACCAGGGCCATCAGCGCCACCGGCATGCGGATCTCCCACAGGATGACGCGGGCCTGCTGGCTCACGTCATCCGGGGAGAAGAGCGCGGTGATCACTTCGCCCAGGCTGAAGCGGGCCGGCCCCAGCGCCAGGTCGATGCACAGGCTCAGGAACAGCGCCAGGGTCAGAGCGGCGAGGATCAGCTGGCGGCGGACCACCAGGGTGCGATAGAAGGTGCGGCCTTCTTCGGCTGCAGACTGCTCGGAAGGCAGGGTATCGGTACCGGTGTGCATGTCAGTCATCCTTCAGCGAGACCCAGTAGCCCGGCGTGTAGTCCACCGGCAGGAAGCGCTGGTGCAGCTCGCGCAGGGTGGCCTCGGGGTCGAGATCGGCGAACAGCTCCGGGTGGAACCACTTGGCCAGTCGCTGCACGGCGACGAAGTAGTAGGGGCTGTTGTAGAACTGGTGCCAGATGGCGTGGACGTCGTCGTTCTCCACGGCCTCTATGCCGGTCATGGCGGTGCGCTCGGTCAGCGCCTGGAGCTTGGTCCGGGCCGCGTCCATGTCGGCCCCCGGTCCTACGCCGACCCAGTCGCCGCCGGGTACATAGGCGTTCCAGTTGCCGCCGGTAACGACGACCTGGTCGGGATTGGCGGCGATGATCTGCTCCGGGTTCAGGGTACCGAAGGTGTTGGGAATGATACCGTCGGCGATGTTGCTGCCGCCGGCGATCTCGACGTACTCGCCGAAGTTGCCCGGGCCGAAGCTCATGCAGCATTCCTCGGAGTAGCCGCCGGCACGGTCGATGAAGACCTTGGGGCGCTCGGGGTCGGCGGTCTCGATGGTCTCGGTGACCCGCGCCATCTGTGTCTCGGAGAAGTCGATGAAGGCCTCGGCCGCCTCCTGTTCGCCGAGCAGCTCGCCCATCAGCCGCATGGAGGGCGTGGTGTGCTCGAGCGGAGCCTCGCGGAAGTCCACGTAGACGATCGGGATGCCCAGCCGGGCCAGCTTGTCGTCGTAGGCGGCATCCTCGGTGGCGGTCTTCGCCTCGAGGTTCATCAGCACCACATCGGGCTGCAGCGCGGCGGCCTGCTCGACGTCGAAGGTGCCGTCCTTGAAGCCACCGAAGGTCGGGATGTCTTCCAGTTCGGGGAACTTCGCCGCGTAGCTGGCGTAGTTGTCCGGGTCGGCCTGGGAGAAGTCCTCGCGCCAGCCCACCACGTGCTCGAACGGATTCTCCGGCTGCAGCGCGCCCAACAGGTAGATCTGGCGCCCCTCGCCGAGGATCACGCGATTCACGGGGGCGTCGACGGTGACCTGGCGGCCGGCGATGTCAGTGACGGTGATCTCTTCGGCCAGGGCGGTCGTGGCAGCGAGGGCGAGGACTGCGCCGGCGGCGGCTTTCAATAGTGGGGTGGGCATGGGCGGTGTCGGATTGGGTGTCTGGTTTGGAGACGATGGAGATACTAATCGATAGCGCCTCTTTTTGCGACTCATTTATTTTCGCATTTGGATGCCAGTATGCCTGCATCGCGAGGGCGCGTCGAGTCGCGGGCGATGGAGCGCTCCATGTCGAGACCGATCGCCTGAGGGCTTCGAGTCCCGTGTTGACGAACGGGGCGTTGCCGGTGAGTGGCGAAGGCGCATGCCATAATGGCATGCCCATTGGGTGGTTATCCTGCTAGGAGGTATTCATGCCTGTTTCCCACGCCGTCGTTACGACGACATCCGGTTCGCGCTATATCAATCGCCTGTGCAAGCACTGGCAGCACAAGCTGGACGTTTCCCGTGACGAGCATCAGGGGCATGTCACGTTCGACGGCGGGGTGTGCCATATGCGCGCCGAGGCGGATGCTTTGCACCTGCGCTTGGAAGCCGCAGATACGACAACCCGCGAGAGCCTCGAAGAGGTCGTGGCGGTGCATCTCAAACGGATGGCTAGCCGTGAGACGCTCGATATCGTGTGGCAGCCCGCCTGAGCTGATATAGGCTGCATCCACGCTACTTTGGGCACAATGTTCTATGTGTGACGGGAACGCAGGGCGGTTTGGTATACTCCCGGCATTCATCAACACGCAATCGCAAGGAGTCCACATGACGCGTATCGCCATCGTCGGCGTCGCCGGGCGCATGGGCCGCACTCTGGTCAACGCCGTACAGAAGGATCCCGAGGCCAGCTTGGCGGGCGGTATCGTCGAGCCGGGTAGCTCACTAGTCGGTGCCGACCTTGGCGAGCTCGCCGGTGCCGGACGTCTGGGCGTGAATGCCATGGACGATCCCGCTGCCATCGTCGACGCCTTCGATGTGTTGATCGACTTCACCACGCCTCGAGTCACGCTGGCGAATTTGGCGTTTTGCGCCGAGCACGGCAAGGCCATCGTGATCGGCACCACGGGGCTCTCCGACGCCGAGCTCGCCGAGCTCGACAGTTATCGTGACCGTGTTCCCATGGTGTTCGCGCCCAACATGAGCGTTGGCGTCAACCTCACCCTCAAGCTGTTGGAAACTGCTGCTCAGGCGCTGGGTGACGAGGGTTACGATATCGAAGTGAGCGAGGCGCACCATCGCCACAAGGTCGATGCGCCCTCCGGCACGGCGCTGAAGATGGGCGAGGTCGTGGCCAAGGCCCTGGATCGCGACCTAAAGGAAGATGGCGTCTTCGAGCGTGTGGGACAGTGTGGCCCGCGCAGCGACAAGGAAATCGGTTTCGCTACTGTGCGTGCCGGCGACATCGTCGGTGAGCATACCGTGATGTTTGCCACCGAGGGCGAGCGTATCGAGATCACGCACAAGGCCTCTAGCCGCATGACCTTCGCCAAGGGGGCGGCGCGCGCAGCGCGCTGGGTCGCCTCTCGCGACAGTGGTCGTTACGACATGCAGGACGTGCTAGGCCTTAAAGGCTAGTCTGCGATCAGAAAATCGCGTATAATCGAGCCAATTTGGCCAAGTAAATGCATTGATGGCCACAGGGATTCGAGCGAATGACAAAAAGGCGGGATGAAACCGGACTACTTTCAGGTTTCGTCCCGCTTTTTTACGACCCGCGAGCAGCGGTCGTCAATACTCTCAGTGCTCCTTGAATACGAGGGGCTCGGCGATACGCCGGCCCCGGCCCAGACGCGCGCATGACAAGGGGAGGACGTTGCGTTGATCAGACCCGCGATATTGGCCTTGGAAGACGGCAGCGTATTTCATGGCAGTGCCATCGGAGCCGATGGACAAACCAGTGGTGAGGTGGTTTTCAATACAGCCATGACTGGCTATCAGGAAATCCTTACCGACCCCTCCTACACGCGACAGATCGTTACCCTCACTTACCCTCACATCGGCAATACCGGCGTCAATGCCGAGGACATCGAGTCCGCCGCCATTGCGGCGGCCGGTCTGGTGATCCGCGATTTGCCGCTCATGGCCAGCAACTTCCGCAGTGAGGAGGGCCTCGACGAGTACCTCAAGCGTGCCAACGTGCTGGGCATCGCCGATATCGATACACGGCGCCTGACGCGGCTTTTGCGCGACAAGGGCGCGCAGAACGGCGCGATCCTGGCGGGTAGCGAGGCCGAGGGCGAGGATGCCGTCGAGCGGGCCTTGGCCGCGGCGCGTGCCTTTCCCGGCCTCAAAGGCATGGATCTCGCCAAGGAAGTGAGCTGTCGCGACACTTACGAGTGGAACGAAGGTGAATGGGCGCTGGGCAGCGGCTACGCTGATGCGGCCGGCCCTGATGGCAAAGCTGAGCGCCCTTTCCACGTGGTGGCGTACGACTATGGGGCGAAGTTCAACATCCTGCGCATGCTGGCCTCGCGCGGTTGCCGCCTGACGGTTGTGCCGGCGCAGACCTCGGCCGCCGAAGTGCTGGCGATGAGTCCCGATGGTGTCTTCCTGGCCAATGGGCCTGGCGATCCTGAGCCTTGTGATTACGCCATCGCGGCGATCCGCGAAGTCATCGACGCCGGTGTGCCGCTGTTCGGCATCTGTCTGGGACATCAGTTGCTGGGGTTGGCCTCCGGGGCGCGCACGATGAAGATGAACAATGGCCATCATGGTGCCAACCATCCGGTCGAGGATCTCGACACCGGCCGGGTGATGATCACCAGCCAGAATCACGGCTTCGCGGTCGACGAGGCGAGTCTGCCGGCCAATGTACGGGCCACGCACCGTTCGTTGTTCGATGGCACGTTGCAGGGCATCGAACGTACCGATTGCTCGGCGTTCAGCTTTCAGGGGCACCCCGAGGCCAGCCCCGGCCCGCGCGATGTCGCGCCGCTATTCGACCGTTTCATCGCGTTGATGCAAGCGCGTCGCTAAGGCCGCGCCTCCGCACATCGGAGGCGCTTTCACGTTGAGCCGTCGTCAGTCACCAAGTTAGCGGGAATCGTCATGCCGAAACGTACCGACATCCACAGTATTCTGATCATCGGCGCCGGGCCCATCGTCATTGGCCAGGCGTGCGAATTCGATTATTCCGGCGCCCAGGCCTGCAAGGCACTGCGCGAGGAGGGCTACCGGGTCATCCTGGTCAACTCCAATCCGGCCACTATCATGACCGACCCGGTGATGGCGGATGCGACCTACATCGAGCCGATCACCTGGCAGGCGGTAGCCCAGATCATCGAGAAGGAGCGCCCCGATGCTGTCCTGCCGACCATGGGCGGGCAAACGGCGCTCAACTGTGCGTTGGAACTCGACAAGCGCGGCGTGTTGACGCAATACGGCGTGGAGATGATCGGTGCCAATGCGGATGCCATCAACAAGGCCGAGGACCGCGACCTGTTCGACAAGGCGATGAAGAACATCGGCCTGGAGTGCCCCAAGGCCAAGGTGGCCCACACCATGTCCGAAGCCTGGGAAATCCAGCGTGAGCTGGGCTTCCCGGTGATCATCCGGCCGTCCTATACCATGGGGGGTTCCGGCGGCGGAGTGGCCTACAACAAGGAGGAGTTCGAGGAAATCTGCACACGCGGCTTCGAACTCTCCAACAATCACGAGCTGCTCATCGACGAGTCGCTGCTGGGGTGGAAAGAGTACGAGATGGAGGTCGTGCGCGATAAGCACGACAACTGCATCATCGTGTGTGCCATCGAGAACTTCGATCCCATGGGCGTGCATACCGGGGATTCCATCACTGTCGCGCCGGCGCAGACGCTGACCGACAAGGAATATCAGATTATGCGCGATGCCTCCCTGGCGGTGTTGCGTGAGATCGGTGTCGAGACCGGTGGCTCCAATGTGCAGTTCGGCGTCGATCCGCAAACCGGTCGTATAGTGGTCATCGAGATGAACCCGCGCGTCAGCCGCTCCTCGGCACTGGCGTCCAAGGCCACTGGCTTTCCGATCGCCAAGATTGCTGCCAAGCTGGCGGTGGGCTACACACTTGATGAACTGCAGAACGACATCACCGGTGGCAAGACACCGGCCTCGTTCGAGCCGTCGATCGATTACGTGGTCACCAAGATCCCGCGTTTCACCTTCGAGAAATTCCCCCAGGCCAACGACCGCTTGACTACGCAGATGAAGTCGGTGGGCGAAACCATGGCCATCGGGCGGACCTTCCAGGAGTCGCTGCAAAAGGCGCTGCGCGGCATGGAAACCGGTGTCGATGGGCTGGATCCTAAGGTCACCGAGTTCAACGGCGCGGGTATGGCGCTGATCAAGGGCGAGCTGCAGGCTGCTGGTGCCGATCGTATTTTCTACGTAGCCGATGCGATGCGCGCAGGGATGAGCATCGACGAAGTTTTTGCACTGACCAACATCGATCGCTGGTTCCTGGTCCAGCTAGAGGAATTGGTGCTTCTCGAGCAGCAACTCGCTAGCCGCTCGCTGAACGAGCTATCGGCGGCGACAATGTTCCGGCTCAAGCGCAAGGGGTTTGCCGATGCGCGTCTGGCCATGCTGTTGGGAGTCTCCGAGGAAGAATTTCGCAAGACGCGCCAGAAGCATGGCATTCGCCCTGTCTACAAGCGCGTCGACACTTGTGCCGCCGAGTTCGCCTCCAATACGGCCTATATGTACTCCACCTATGAAGAGGAGTGCGAGGCTGAGGTCAGCGACCGGCAGAAGATCATGGTGCTGGGGGGTGGCCCCAACCGCATCGGCCAGGGTATCGAGTTCGATTATTGCTGCGTGCACGCGGCGCTCGCCATGCACGAGGATGGCTATGAAACCATCATGGTCAACTGCAACCCCGAGACCGTGTCCACCGACTATGACACCAGTGACCGCCTCTACTTCGAGCCGGTGACGCTCGAGGATGTGCTGGAGATCGCCGACAAGGAAAAGCCCGCCGGTGTGATCGTGCAGTTTGGCGGGCAGACGCCACTCAAGCTGGCACGCGCGCTGGAGGCGGCCGGTGTCCCGATCATCGGCACCACACCGGATGCGATCGATCGTTCCGAGGATCGTGAGCGCTTCCAGAAGATGATCGACAAGCTGGGGTTCAAGCAGCCGCCCAACGCTACCGCGCGAAGCTTCGAGGATGCCTTCTCCAAGGCCGAGAAGATAGGCTATCCGCTGGTGGTGCGCCCCAGCTACGTACTGGGCGGTCGTGCCATGGAGATCGTCTATGATGCCTCCGAGCTGGAAAGCTACATGACGCATGCCGTCAAGGTGTCCAACGACTCGCCAGTGCTGCTGGATCACTTCCTCAATGCGGCTGTGGAGATCGATATCGATGCGGTCAGCGACGGCGAGCAGGTGGTGATCGGCGGCATCATGCAGCATATCGAGCAGGCTGGTGTGCACTCTGGCGACTCGGCGTGCTCGTTGCCGCCGTATTCGCTGCCGCCCAAGGTGCAGGACGAGATGCGCGACCAGGTCAAGCGCATGGCGCTGGAGCTCAACGTGGTCGGGCTGATGAACGTGCAGCTCGCCTGGCAAGATGGCGAGATCTACGTCATCGAGGTCAATCCGCGCGCGTCGCGTACGGTGCCTTTCGTCTCCAAGTGCATCGGTACCTCGCTGGCCCAGGTCGCGGCGCGCTGCATGGCCGGAAAGACCCTTGCCGAGCAGGACTTCACCCGCGAACGCTTGCCAGGCTATTACAGCGTCAAGGAAGCCGTCTTCCCGTTCAACAAGTTCCCAGGCGTCGACCCGATCCTGTCGCCGGAAATGAAATCCACCGGCGAGGTGATGGGCAGCGGTGCGACCTTTGCCGAAGCGTTCTACAAGGCGCAACTTGGCGCCGGTGAGGCGATTCCACGCTTGGGTGGTGAGCGCCAGGCATTCCTTTCAGTGCGTGATCCGGACAAGAGCGAGATTACCGAGGTGGCGCAATCTCTGCTAGCATTGGACTTCAGCCTGATCGCGACCCGTGGTACTGCCAGCGCTCTCGAAGCGGCTGGCCTCCCGGTCAAGGTCGTCAATAAGGTCTATGAAGGTCGCCCCCATATCGTCGATATGCTCAAAAACGACGAGGTGGCCTATATCGTAAATACGACCGAAGGCCGCCAGGCGATCAGTGATTCTTCCGTGATCCGCCGTACCGCACTCGCTCGCAAGGTCCCTTATGCCACGACGCTGGCTGGGGCGCGTGCGGTGTGTATGGCGCTTGAGTATGGAAATGCAATTACCGTACGGCGGCTGCAGGAACTGCACGCAGGAGCAAGCACATGAACAAGGTCCCGATGACCGTCGCAGGTGAGAAAAGCCTGCGAGAGGAGCTCGAGCACCTCAAGAGCGTGGACCGCCCGCAGGTGATCCAAGCCATCGCCGAGGCGCGCGAGCACGGTGATCTCAAGGAAAACGCCGAATACCACGCGGCGCGCGAGCAGCAAGGATTTATCGAGGGGCGTATACAGGAAATCGAAGGCAAGCTGTCTGCGTCCCAGGTGATCGACGTCACCAAATTGCCCAAGACCGGCAAGGTGATTTTTGGCGTGACGGTCGAGTTGATCAACCTTCAAAACGACGAGGAAGTGCGCTACCGGATCGTCGGCGAGGATGAGGCCGACATCAAGGAAGGGCGGATTTCCGTGACCTCGCCGATCGCGCGTGCGCTGATCGGCAAGGACGAAGGTGATACGGTGTTGGTACGTACGCCGGGCGGCGATGTCGAGTACGAGGTTGCCGGGGTCGAGCACCTGTAACCCGGCTGCGCCGGAAGTTGGAAGTTATTAGCTGGAAGAGCGGCGCTACGCGCCTGGAAGAAAGATCAAAAGCCAAACCCAAAACAGAACTGTAGTGGTTTGATCTTGGCTTCTAGCTCCTAACGAAAGATGCCAGCGACGATATTTCGTCGCTGGCATCTTTTCGTCCAGGGGGTGCATCCGGATTCTCGAAGCTCAAAGCGGGTTTTGCTGTTTCTTCCGACTTCCAGGCGCGAAGCGCCGTTCTTATAACTTCAAGCTCCGGGCACCGCCCGGCCGCTCAGCGCCGTCCGTGGTGGTTCTCGAAGCGCTGGATGTTGGAGAGCTTGGGGTTGACCCGTGGATTGCGGCGATAAATCAGCGCAACCTTGCCGATCGTCTGGACGAGTTCGCTGTGGCTGGCCTCGGTCAATTCGTCGATCACGGTTTGGCGGGCGCCGCGATCGCCGATGGCGAGCTTGACCTTGATCAGTTCGTGATCTTCCAGGGCGCGAGCGAGCTCGGCCAAGACGCCTTCGCTCAGCCCGTTTTCCGAGACCGTTACCACGGGGTTCAAGTGGTGGCCGATGCTGCGAAATGCTTTCTTTTGTGCCTGTGACAAGCTCATGGTATCGTGACTGTTCCGGGTTGGCGGACACTCGGCGTTTTGCCGAGGGCGTTATCTGAATGCGGCCAAGCCGCAGACTGGCGCAACTGCTGTCGATCGTTCTGGCCTTGTGGCTAGACCTTGAAGTGTGGCGCCGAAAAAAGATGGAACATGTCATGTTACGGGGAAAGCGGCGTCTTGGAAAGGCCGTGCCGCCCGCTCAGCTAGCCCGCCCTGCCTTCCGGACGAGTTTTGACCGCTATCGATTTAGGTGATCCGTGGCACGTTCCTCGCATACTAGCAAGCGCTCGGCCTCTTGGCTCAAGGAGCACTTTGACGATCGCTACGTGCAGCGCTCGTGGCAAGATGGTTATCGTTCGCGGGCGAGTTACAAGCTACTCGAACTCGATGCCAAGGATGCGCTGCTCAAGCCGGGCATGACTGTCATTGATCTTGGCGCCGCACCAGGCGGATGGAGCCAGGTTGCCGCCGATAAGGTCGGAGCCAAGGGTTGTGTGGTGGCGTCGGATATTCTGGAGGTGGATGCGCTGGCCGGAGTGACGTTCGTACAGGGTGACTTCACTGAAATGGATGTGCTGGAGCGAATTCTTGCCGCCTTGGAAGGGCGTCGTGTCGACCTTGTGTTGTCCGATATGGCCCCCAATATGAGTGGTATGGCGGCCATCGATCAGCCCCAGGCGATGTATCTCGTCGAGCTGGCGCTGGATCTGGCGCGCCAAACTTTATCGCCTGGTGGGCGCTTTGTGGCCAAGGTTTTCCAGGGAGAAGGGTTCGATGCATATTTGAAAGAGCTGCGCAGCAGCTTTCGCAAGGTGACGACTCGCAAGCCGGAGGCCTCGCGGGCCCGTTCGCGCGAAGTCTATCTGCTTGCAGAAGGATTCCACGGCTGAGCTTGTGTCCATGGGACTGGCCCTCAGGCGTATTGGCTCGATAGTCATAATGACTTGGTAGTCGGAACGCTTCTTGTGGTGTAGTGTCCAAATTATGGTCCTGCTTGGCAGACAGTTGCATGCAATGAGGGTATTCCCTTGAACGACATGGCGAAGAACCTGATCCTCTGGTTGGTCATCGCGGCAGTGTTGCTGACGGTGTTCAACAACTTCAGTTCCGACAGCTCGCC
This sequence comes from Chromohalobacter sp. 48-RD10, assembly GCF_029889785.1. Taxonomy (NCBI): domain Bacteria; kingdom Pseudomonadati; phylum Pseudomonadota; class Gammaproteobacteria; order Oceanospirillales; family Halomonadaceae; genus Chromohalobacter; species Chromohalobacter sp. 48-RD10. The sequence continues at coordinate 250,062 of NZ_JARANX010000003.1, forward strand.
TCAGGCGATGAGCTACTCTCAATTCGTCGAGCAGGTGCAGAATGACCGAGTGAGCAATGTAACCATCGAAGGTTACACGGTCACGGGGGAGCGTGATGATGGCACGCAATTCCAGACGATCCGTCCGGCGGCGCAAGATCCTAAGCTGATGGATGATCTACTGGCGCACGACGTCAGTGTAGTGGGTAAGCAGCCAGAGGAGCAGAGCCTGTGGACGCGCCTGCTCGTTGCCAGTTTCCCGATTCTGATCATTCTGGCGATCTTCATCTTCTTCATGCGTCAAATGCAGGGGGGCGCTGGCGGTAAGAGCGGCCCCATGAGCTTCGGTAAGTCCAAAGCCAAGCTGCTGACCCAAGATCAGATCAAGACCACTTTCGCCGACGTGGCCGGTTGTGACGAAGCCAAGGAAGAAGTCGAAGAGCTCGTCGACTTCCTCAAGGACCCCAGCAAGTTCCAGCGCTTGGGTGGGCAGATTCCTCGCGGTGTCTTGATGGTGGGGCCGCCGGGTACGGGTAAGACGTTGTTGGCCAAGTCGATTTCTGGCGAGGCCAATGTGCCGTTCTTCTCGATCTCGGGTTCCGACTTCGTGGAGATGTTCGTCGGCGTAGGGGCATCGCGTGTCCGCGATATGTTCGAGCAAGCCAAGAAGCAGGCCCCGTGCATCATCTTCATCGACGAAATCGACGCCGTCGGGCGTTCGCGTGGCGCCGGTATGGGAGGCGGCAACGACGAACGCGAGCAGACGCTCAACCAGCTATTGGTCGAGATGGATGGTTTCGAAGCCAACGAAGGCATCATCGTCATCGCCGCGACCAACCGTCCCGATGTGCTCGATCCCGCACTGACACGTCCAGGCCGTTTCGACCGTCAGGTCGTGGTGGGGCTTCCCGATATCCGCGGTCGCGAGCACATTCTCGGTGTGCATCTACGTAAGGTGCCACTGGCAGATGATGTTCACTCGACCCTCATTGCACGCGGGACGCCGGGTTTCTCTGGTGCCGATCTGGCCAACCTGGTCAACGAGGCGGCATTGTTCGCGGCGCGTCGCAACAGGCGTCTGGTGGGCATGGACGAGCTCGAGATGGCCAAGGACAAGATCCTGATGGGCGCTGAAAAACGCTCGATGGCCATGTCCGAGAAGGAAAAGAGCAACACCGCGTATCACGAGTCGGGCCATGCCATCATCGGGCTCTTGATGCCTGAGCACGATCCGGTCTACAAGGTGACGATCATCCCGCGCGGTCATGCGCTGGGCGTGACGATGTTCCTTCCGGAAGAAGACCGATATAGCCTCTCGCGGCAGCAAATCATCAGTCAGATCTGCTCGTTGTTCGGCGGCCGGCTTGCCGAAGAGATGACGCTGGGGCCGAATGGCGTCACAACGGGGGCATCCAACGACATCAAGCGCGCTACCGAGCTGGCCCATAACATGGTAGCCAAGTGGGGGCTCTCCGAGGAAATGGGACCGCTGATGTACGATGAGGACGAGTCTCACCAGTTCTTGGGTGGTTCTGGCCAAGGTGGCAAGCTCAAATCTGGCGAGACCACGACACGACTCGACAAGGAAGTCCGTCGGATCATCGACGAGTGCTACTCCAAGGCGCGCCAGCTTTTGGAAGACAATCGCGACAAGCTCGACCTGATGGCCGAATCGTTGATGCAGTACGAAACCATCGACGCCAACCAGCTTCGCGACATCATGGAAGGTCGTAAGCCGCGTCCTCCCGAAGACTGGGACGACAAGGGGCCGACTACCGGGTCGGGTCACGCGGCGGGCACGTCGTCGGATGAAGAATCCGACACCGGCAGTGACGAAGATGACGATGCGCGTCGTCGTCCGTCTGATCCATTGGGCGGGCCGGCCGGCCACTAATATCAATCTTGTGTCATCTTCCAACGGGCGCCGCTATGCGGCGCCCGTTGGCGTTTGGGGTGTGCTTACACTCCGACCGCCGCATGGTAAGGTAGCAGTTTGACATTGCAACGGCCCTGATCATGCAAGACCGATACGATACGCCCACGCAGCTGCGCTGTGGGCGCCATCAGCTCGACCTCTCTTACCCCCGCGTCATGGGGGTCCTCAATGTCACGCCCGATTCGTTTTCCGACGGTGGCCGCCATAACGCACTGGATGAGGCTGTGCGTCGTGCCGAAAACATGCTGGCCGAGGGTGCGGCGATCATCGACATCGGTGGTGAGTCGACACGCCCGGGCGCTTCGCCGGTGCCGCTTCAGGAAGAGCTGGATCGCGTGCTGCCGGTGGTGGAGCGTTTGGTCAACGAGCTAGATGCACTGGTGTCGCTGGATACCAGTCGCGGCGAAGTGATGCGTGAGGCGGCGTCGCGGGGTGCGGGCATGATCAATGATGTGCGCAGTTTGCGCTGGCCCGGCGCGCTGGAGGCTGCGGCGATGAGCGGCCTTCCGGTGTGCGTGATGCATATGCTGGGTGAGCCCACCGACATGCAGCGAGCACCGCATTACGAGGTGCCGATCGAAGAGGCAGTGGCCGCGTTCCTCGAGACGCGTATCGCTGAATGCGAAGCGGTGGGGATTCGACGCGACCAGTTGGTACTCGATCCAGGCTTTGGTTTCGGCAAGCGTGTCGAACATAATCTGCGGTTGCTGAATCGTATGCAACCATTGACTGATTTTGGGCTCCCCATACTGGCTGGCATGTCACGCAAGAGTATGATTGGCAAAGTGCTGGCGCGTCCCGTCGAGGAACGCCTGCCGGGCGGCCTGGCGCTCGCCACGATGGCGGTGGAGCGTGGGGCGCGTATCGTGCGTGTTCACGATGTGGGACCGACGGTGGATGCGGTCAATATGACTTGGGCAGTGCTACAGGAAGGCTCCGACGCATGACACGACGCTATTTTGGAACTGATGGTATTCGCGGCACGGTGGGGGAGCCTCCCATTACCGCTGATTTCGTTTTGAAACTGGGCTGGGCGATGGGCCGCGTGCTGTCACGCCACACGGGACGCAAGTCGCGTGCCAAGGTGTTGATCGGTAAGGATACGCGGATTTCGGGTTATATGTTCGAGTCTGCTCTGGAAGCGGGACTATCGGCGGCAGGGGTCGATGTATCCTTGCTGGGACCGATGCCCACGCCGGGTATCGCGTACCTGACACGGACCTTTCGTGCCGATGCAGGAATCGTCATTTCCGCGTCGCACAATCCGTTTCAGGATAACGGCATTAAGTTCTTCTCCGCCGAGGGCGTCAAGCTTGCCGATGCCGTCGAGGAAGAGATCGAAGCGGAACTCGAGCAGCCGCTATCAACGGTTGCACCGGCGGATTTGGGTAAGGCGCTGCGTATCGCGGATGCTGCGGGGCGTTACATTGAATTCTGCAAGTCCACGGTGCCCGACCGCCTGACGCTGGAAGGCCTGAAAGTGGTGCTGGATTGCGCGCATGGGGCGACTTATCACATCGCACCTAGCGTATTGCGTGAACTGGGCGCCGATGTCAGCTTGCTTGGTGCCGACCCGGATGGGCTCAACATCAACCAGGGTGTGGGGTCCACGCATCCCGACGCTTTGCGCGCGGCGGTGATTGAGCGTGGCGCCGATCTCGGCATGGCGTTGGACGGCGATGGCGACCGCGTGATTCTCGTGGATGCCGAGGGGCATGAGGTTGACGGCGACGATATTCTTTATCTGATCGCTCGTGACCGGAAGATGCGCGATATGCTGGGCGGCGGCGTGGTCGGAACGCTGATGTCCAACTTCGGGCTTGCGGCTGCGCTGGAAGCCTTGGGTATTCCCTTCGAGCGGGCCAAAGTTGGGGACCGCTACGTGATGGAGCGTTTGGCGGCCAACGGCTGGCAGCTGGGTGGCGAGTCCTCCGGGCACATAGTCTGCGGCCATGTGCAGTCGACCGGTGATGGCATCGTATCGGCGCTTCAGGTGCTGGCGATCATGGTGCGTGAGTCATCGTCGCTGTCGGGCCTGCTCAAGGGTTTCGAGAAAGCGCCGCAAGCGTTGATCAACGTACGCTTGCCTCCCGATGTCGACAACGATGCGCTATTGGTCAATGAACAGGTGCGTCATGCCGTTGCCTCGGTCGAGGCGGAGCTGGGCAACGAAGGACGTGTGTTGTTACGGCCCTCGGGCACCGAACCCTTGATCCGGGTCATGGTTGAAGGGCGCCCCCATTTCGACGTTGACGCGTTAGCTAAGTGTATTGCGGACGATATCGAGGGGCAAATGGCACGCTGAGGCGCGCATATTGTGTTGTCAATACGCCTCCTATACCATGGCGCTCCATTCGGAGGACTATTCTATGCGCACGCCGCTGATCGCGGGCAATTGGAAGATGAACGGCTCGCACGCACTCGTGGACACGTTCGGTCGTGCCTTCACCGACGATACGCTTCCCGATTCGCTGGACGTCGTCGTACTGCCGCCATTCCCTTATCTCGATGCAGCGCATCGCGCGTTGGCCGATGTATCCGTGAAGCTCGGTGCGCAGACGCTCAATCCCTCGCATTCCGGTGCACATACTGGCGAGGTCAGTGGGCGTATGCTCAAAGAGTGTGGTGTCGACTATGCGCTCGTCGGTCATTCGGAGCGACGTGCGCTTTATCGTGAAACCGATGATGACGTCTATGATCGCTTGCTGGCAGCATTGAATGTCGGCATTCAGCCGATCTTATGTGTCGGCGAGACGCTCGAAGAGCGCGATGCAGGGCATACTTTTGATGTAGTGCTGCGCCAGGTCGGTCATGCGTTGGCCCCTCTTGAGCCCGAACAACGTGCTCGGGTGACGATCGCTTATGAGCCGGTGTGGGCCATCGGTACGGGACGTACGGCGACACCTGGGCAGGCGCAGGACGTCATGGCCGCTATTCGTGAGTACCAGGCTGGTTTCGATCCCGACCTGGCACAGGTAATGCGGTTGCTTTACGGCGGTAGCATGAGCGCGGCCAATGCGGCCGAGCTGCTGGCTCAGCCGGATATTGACGGCGGCCTGGTGGGTGGTGCTTCGCTCAAGGTCGACGATTTTCTAGCCATTTGTCATTCAGCAAGGTAGCGCGATGTATATTGGGGTGTTATTGGTTCATGTGGCGATCGCCATTGCCTTGGTGGTGTTGGTGCTGCTACAGCAGGGCAAGGGGGCCGATGCTGGTGCGTCCTTCGGGGGCGGCGCTTCGCAAACGGTCTTCGGGTCGCAAGGCAGCGGTAATTTTCTGGCCAAATTGACGGGGGTGCTGGCGGCGATTTTCTTCGTGACCTCGCTTGGATTGGCATACTTCGTGTCACAGGCAGGAGACGCACCACAGGAAGGAGTGCCCGACGCGCAAGTTGTCGAGCAACAAAATTCGTCGTCGTCTATTGACGAGGGGGCGGATAGCGAGGAGAATACAGCGCCAGTACTCGAGGACGGCGGCGAATAAATGCAATGCCGTCATTGAGTTAGCTCATCAAGCAATGTGTGAGGCCAAGTTGGCTGACAGCATGGTGAGTAGCTTAGCAGGCGAGACGATGCAAACAAAGAATGTCAAACGTTTTGCATCGGGGTAGTCTGGCCCCTGTTGCCGAAGTGGTGGAATTGGTAGACACGCTATCTTGAGGGGGTAGTGGCCTCATGGTCGTGCGGGTTCAAGTCCCGCCTTCGGCACCACATTGAGTCAATGTAAGTTGTTGACCCAATTAAAGATTGGCGCGATATAACGATGGTTTGACACCTTGACTTTCCAAGAAGTAGTCAGTACAATCGTTAGCCATTGATGCGGGGTGGAGCAGCCTGGTAGCTCGTCGGGCTCATAACCCGAAGGTCGTCGGTTCAAATCCGGCCCCCGCTACCAAGTTTTTTATGAAAAGCCCCTTCCTATGAAGGGGCTTTTTGTTATCACTTGCGACGATAACGCCAATCAGCCACCTAGCTTTCCTCTTCACTCCTGGTCAGGTGCCTGATGCAACTGCTAGTGGGAGCCTCCGTCTGTGGCAAATAAGCATGCTGCACTGAATACGCTCATCGAGCCGGTCGTGACGGCCATGGGCTTCGATCTCTGGGGGGTCGACTACCTTTCCCAGGGTAAGCATTCCCGTTTGGTGATCTATATCGAAAGCGCTGAGGGCGTGACCGTTGATGACTGTGCGTCAGTCAGCCGTCAAGTCAGTGGCGTGTTGGATGTAGAAGACCCCATTGCGGGAGAGTATCGCTTGGAGGTCTCATCGCCGGGAATGGATCGTCCTCTGTTTACGCTCGATCAGTTCGCGCGTTTCAAGGGCAGCCATGTCAAGGTGAAGTTGAGTGCTCTTTTCGAAGGGCGTCGCAAGTTTCAGGGACAATTGGCGGGTGTCGAGGGCGACGAGATTCTGCTGCAACTCGACGGACAAGAATATTGCTTTCCGATTGAAAGCATCGAGCAGGCGCGGGTGGTGCCTCAGTTCGATAATTAAGGACAGCTTTTCTACGAGGCATAGGCATGAGTAAAGAGATTCTGCTAGTCGTGGATGCGATCTCGAACGAAAAGGGGGTGCCGCGAGAAGTGATCTTCGAGGCCGTGGAGTCGGCGCTGGCGAGTGCATCGCGCAAGCGTTTCGACGGCCAGGAAGTGAGCGCCCGCGTCCAGATCGACCGTGTGACTGGCGATTATGAAACCTTCCGCCGCTGGACCGTTGTCGACGATGACGCATTCGAGAATCGGGACAGCGAGATTCCGTTCTCCGAGGCTGAGCGTCGCGATCCGCCGCTGGCCCTCGGCGATGTGGTCGAAGAGCAGGTCGAGTCGGTGGCTTTCGGGCGTATCGCTGCCCAGACTGCCAAGCAGGTCATCGTGCAGAAGGTGCGCGAAGCCGAACGGTCTGAGGTCGTGCGCCAATACGCCGAGCGTGAAGGTGAGCTGGTGGCGGGTATCGTCAAGAAGACCACGCGTGAAGGGCTGGTGGTTGACTTGGGGGAGAGCGCTGAGGCTTTCCTCCCGCGTAGTGAAATGATCCCCGGTGAGCGTTACCGCATGAACGAGCGGGTACGTTCCCTGTTGTGGAAGGTCGATGCCGAGGCGCGTAACTCGCAGTTGATTCTGACGCGTACGCGCCCCGAGATGATTGTCGAACTCTTCAAGATCGAAGTGCCTGAAATTGCGGAGCAATTGATCGAGATCAAGAGCGCGTCGCGTGATCCGGGTGCACGCGCCAAGATCGCGGTGAAGACCAACGACAAGCGTATCGACCCCGTCGGTGCGTGTGTCGGCATGCGCGGTTCGCGTGTGCAAGCGGTGTCCAATGAGCTGGGTAACGAGCGCGTGGACATCATCACCTGGGACGACAACCCGGCGCAATTGGTGATCAACGCCATGGCGCCTGCGGAAGTCGGTTCCATTCTTGTCGACGAAGACGCCCACTCCATGGATGTCGCCGTCGCCGAGGATAACCTGGCGCAGGCCATCGGCCGCAGCGGCCAGAACGTTCGCCTGGCTTCCGAGCTGACGGGCTGGACGCTCAACGTGATGACCGAAGAAGAGGCCGAAGGCAAGCGCGAGCAAGAAATCGACAGCCTGATCGAGTACTTCATCAATCACCTCGAAGTCGACGAGGAACTGGCTCGTCTGCTGGTCGAGGAGGGCTTTACCTCGCTCGAAGAGCTGGCCTACGTGCCGCTCGAGGAATTGCACGCAATCGAGGGATTGGATGAAGCACTGATCGAAACGCTGCGCGCTCGAGCCAAGGACGAACTGCTGACGCTGGCCATTGCCTCAGAAGAGGCGCTGGATGGTGCGCAGCCTGACGACGACCTCCTTGAAATGGAGGGCATGGAGCGTCACTTGGCATTCACGCTCGCCAGCCGAGGGATCGTCACTCGTGAGGATTTGGCCGAGCAGTCCATCGATGATCTCAAGGACATCGACGATGTGGACGAAGAGCGCGCTGCGGCGCTGATAATGACCGCTCGTGCGCCTTGGTTCGAGAGCGAACAGTAATCTGGTCACGGGCTCAGGAGGGTCGTAATGTCAGACATGACCGTTAAGGATTTTGCCAGCAAGGTGGGACGCGACGTGTCCCGTCTGCTGGAGCAGATGAAAGAAGCGGGGCTTCCCCATCAGGCCGAAAGCGATGCGGTATCCGAGGAGGACAAGCAGCGCCTTCTCGATCACCTGACGCGTAGCCATGGTGGGGATAGCGGCGCGACGAAGAACCGTGTGACGTTGACGCGTAATACCAAGAGTCGGATCCGTAGTGGCGATGGTCGTGGCAAGGCGATCGACGTACAAGTGCGAAAAAAGCGTACCTACGTAAAACGCGAGCCGGAGCAGACCGAAGAAGCACCGGCCGAGGAAGCCGGTCCGCGTCAGCTGGTGGGTGACATGGCCGATGCCAAGCAGGCTCAGGCTGCCCAGGCTGCCGAAACCGCCAAGGCAGAACAGGCCGCCGCCGAAGAGGCTGCGCGCGTGGAGGCGGAAGAAAAAGCGGCGCAGGAAGCGCAGGCGGCCGAGGCGGCCAAACCGGCTGAAAGCGAAGCGCCGAGCACACCGGAAGCCCCCGTGCCCGAGGACATCGCCACGCCGGAGCCCGCAAGCGAGCCCTACGTCGAGGCGCCGCCGAAAGAGCCTCGGACACCGAACCGGCGCGGTCAGACTCCTCACAAGAAAGAGTCCGAACGTGGCCGTAAAGGCGGTCGTGACGATGATGACGAGCGTCGTGAGCGGCGTCGTGGCAATGCGAAGAAAGCCAAGCGCTCCGAACGTCGTGGCGGTCGTCGTGGTGGTAGCGGTAGCGGTCGCGATAATCAGCATGGCTTTCAGAAGCCGACGCAGCCCATCGTCCGCGAAGTTGGCATTCCTGAGTCGATCAGCGTTGCCGATTTGGCCGACAAGATGTCGATCAAGGCCAATGAGGTCATCAAGGCGATGTTCACCATGGGCGCGGCGGTGACCATCAACCAGACCATCGACCAGGACACGGCGGCCATCGTCGTCGAAGAGATGGGCCACAAGCCCAAGCTGGTCAAGGACGATGCGCTGGAGACGGAAGTGCTCGAGGCCATCTCCTATGAAGGCGACGAAATTATGCGTGCGCCAGTTGTCACGGTGATGGGTCACGTCGATCATGGCAAGACCTCGCTGCTCGACTTCATTCGCCGCACGAAAGTCGCGACCGGCGAGGCCGGTGGCATCACCCAGCATATTGGTGCCTATCACGTCGAGGAGCATCACGGTGGGGTGACTTTCCTCGATACTCCAGGCCACGCGGCGTTCACCGCCATGCGTGCACGCGGTGCCCAGGCGACCGACGTGGTCATCCTGGTCGTCGCGGCCGACGATGGGGTCATGCCGCAGACCGTCGAGGCGATCGAGCATTCCAAAGCGGCCGGCGTACCGATGGTGGTTGCGGTCAACAAGGTCGATAAGGAAGGTGCGGATTTCGACCGTATCCGCAATGAGCTTTCCCAGCACGGTGTTATCTCCGAGGAATGGGGCGGCGACACGCAGTTCGTACACGTCTCGGCCAAGACCGGTGACGGTATCGATGCACTGCTCGAGGCGGTACTGCTGGTCTCTGAAGTGCTCGAGCTCAAGGCAGTGCCGGAAGCACCGGCCAAGGGCGTCGTCGTCGAGTCCCAACTGGACAAGGGCCGTGGTCCGGTGGCGACCGTGCTGGTACAGAACGGCACACTCAAGCGGGGCGATATCGTCCTGGCTGGCTTGCACTATGGTCGCGTTCGCGCGCTGGTCAATGAAACCGGCACACGTGTGGAAGAGGTCCGCCCGGCCATGCCGGTCGAGATCCAGGGCCTCGATGGGACGCCCGAAGCCGGTGATGAGTTCATCGTCGTGGCCGACGAGAAGAAGGCGCGTGAAGTCGCCAACTTCCGTCAAGGCAAGTATCGCGAAGTGCGCTTGGCTCGCCAGCAGAAGGCCAAGCTGGAGAACATGTTCAGCCAGATGGGTCAGGACGAGGTGGCCAAGGTCAACATCGTCCTCAAGGTCGATGTGCAAGGTTCCCTGGAAGCGATTCGCGGTGCTCTGGAAGAACTCTCCACCGACGAGGTCAAGGTCGCAGTCGTGTCCTCTGGTGTCGGCGGTATCACCGGTACAGATGCCAATCTGGCGGTGGCCAGTGATGCCATTCTGGTCGGCTTCAACGTGCGTGCCGATGTCTCCGCGCGGGAAATCGTCGAACGGGAAGGCCTGGATCTGCGCTATTACAGCGTCATCTATAACCTCATCGACGAGGTCAAGCAGGCCATGAGTGGCATGCTGGCACCGGATTGGAAAGAAGAGATCGTCGGCGTAGCCGAAGTCCGCGAGGTGTTCCGTGCGCCCAAGATCGGCGCTGTCGCAGGCTGCATGGTCGTCGAAGGCACCGTGCATCGTCACAAGCGGATTCGCGTGCTGCGCGAAAACGTTGTCATCTACGAAGGTGAGCTGGAATCCTTGCGTCGCTACAAGGATGACCTTGGCGAGGTCCGCAGTGGTATGGAATGCGGTATCGGCGTCAAGAACTACAACGACGTTCAGGTCGGCGACAAGATCGAGGTCTTCGATCAGGTCAAGGTCGAGCGTAGCCTGTAAGGTGAGGCGGACGATGCGTCGTCCGCCATCCGAATGGCGAATCGCGGGAGATAACGATGCGCGAATTCCAACGTACCGATCGTGTGGCCGATCAGCTCCAGCAGGAGTTGGCCGTCCTCATCCAGCGTGAGATCAAGGATCCTCGCCTGGGGATGGTCACTGTGAGTGCGGTGAAGGTCAGTCGTGACCTGGGCTATGCTGACATCTACATCACGCTGTTGGGTGAGAACGATGCCACGCGCATCGATGAAAACCTCAAGGTGCTGCGTCATGCGCGGGGTTTCCTGCGCAGTCAGATCGCCAATCGCGTCAAGCTCCGGCATGTGCCGGAATTGCGCTTTCATTACGATGAAAGCATTGTGCGCGGCCAGCGTCTGTCATCCTTGATCGACGAGGCGGTGGCCGATGATCGTCGCCGTCACGATGAAGACGAAGACGAGGTACGTTGATGGCGCGACGTCGTGGCATACCGGTGGATGGCGTGCTGTTGCTCGATAAGGCACAGGATGTCTCGTCGAACCATGCCTTGCAGCAGGTACGCCGTCTGTACGAGGCGAAAAAGGCTGGCCATACCGGTACACTGGACCCCATGGCGACTGGCTTGCTGCCGATCTGCTTTGGTGAGGCAACCAAGTTTTCCGCCTACTTGCTCGATGCCGACAAGACGTACCGCACGCGTGTCAGACTAGGTGAAACCACTGATACCGGTGATGCTGAAGGTACTGTGATCGAATGTCATACGGTGCCGGCCCTCGCCGAGCACGATATCGAGGCTGTACTGGCACAATTTCGCGGCGATATCGAGCAGGTTCCGCCGATGTACTCGGCACTCAAGCACCAGGGGCGCCCTCTGTACGAGCTGGCTCGCGAAGGCAAGCAGGTCGAGCGTGCGGCGCGCCGCGTGAGGGTTTATGATATGCGCCTGCTGTCGTGCGAGGCCGAAGGCTTCGAACTCGAGGTCCGCTGCAGCAAAGGTACCTATATCCGTACCCTGGCCGAGGATATCGGCCGGACGCTGGGATGCGGCGCGCACATTATGTCCCTGCGTAGGCTGCATAGCGGACCGTTCGATGCCGAGGCCATGCAGGACTTCGCAGCGCTCGAGCAAATGGACGAGGCCTCGCGTCAGGCGAGGTTGTTGCCTGTCGATGCGATGTTGCCCCATGTGCCATCGCTTGAGGTGGCAGCGATCGAGTCGCGGCGGCTGCTGCATGGGCAGCGGGCGCGGGTCGAAACCGGGGCGTTGACTCCGGACGAGACGGCGCGTCTATATCACGACGGCACTTTCCTGGGGCTCGTGAGCGTTACGACACCTGGGGAAGTCACGCCGCAACGCTTACGGAATACCGCCTCGCCCGTTTGCGAGTGAGGCGTGATGCCCGGCGCGTGCCATGTGCGCCGGGGCACACCAATACCCTCTGTGTGCATGAAGGCCAGGCCTTTTACATGGTGCCCGTATTTCGCGGGCAGTACCTGGAGACTGCAAATATGCGTGGTCTCCGACATTCATTGCTCAGGCATATTGTTTACTGGAGAGAGAAATGGCACTGACCGCTGAACAGAAAGCCGCCATCGTTGATGCATACGGTCGTGGCGAAAGCGATACCGGCTCCCCTGAAGTACAGGTGGCCCTGCTATCCGCCAACATTGATGGCTTGCAGGATCACTTCAAGAGCAACAAGCAGGATCACCACTCTCGTCGTGGCCTGATTCGCATGGTCAACCAGCGTCGCAAGTTGCTGGATTATCTGAAGCGCAAGGATATCGCGCGCTATCAGTCGTTGATCCAGCGTCTCGGCCTGCGCCGCTAAGGGGAGTTCCGTTCGCGACAGGGTAGTGTGGATGCCATGAAGGTAATGCATCTGCATGCCAGGGTTGCGAAGGTCTTTCACTCTAGCGCCGACGCGTGGTCGTTTGAAATGGGCAGTCCTCCGGGGCTGCCCGTTTTCGTTTCGTAGGCCTCGCATGTCGTAATGAGTGGCTCTGTGGCGCGTGAACTCCTAAAATGGTCGCCGAGTCGAGACGACCCATACATGAGATGAAAAGTTAAGGACATTGCCGTGAACCCGGTCAAGAAAACGTTTCAGTACGGTCGCAGTACCGTGACCCTGGAAACGGGCCGCATTGCCCGCCAGGCTACCGGTGCCGTGATGGTGACCATGGACGACACCGTGGTGCTGTGCACCGTGGTGGCCAAGAAAGACGCCAACCCCGCGCAACCTTTCTTCCCGCTTTCTGTCCATTACCAGGAAAAGACCTACGCCGTGGGCAAGATTCCCGGTGGTTTCTTCAAGCGTGAGGGCCGCCCTACCGAGAAGGAAACGCTCACCTCGCGCTTGATCGATCGACCGATCCGCCCGCTGTTTCCCAACGGGTTCATGAACGAGGTGCAGGTCGTGTGCACGGTGCTCTCCACCGACCGCAACCATGATCCGGACATCGCGGCGATGCTAGGCACGTCCGCGGCGTTGGCCATCTCCGGCGTTCCCTTCAATGGTCCGATTGCGGCCGCGCGCGTTGGCTTCACCGAGGACAATGGCTATTTCCTCAATCCGACGGTGGAAGAGCTGGGCAGCTCCGAGTTGAACATGGTCGTGGCCGGTACCGGTAAGGCCGTGCTCATGGTCGAGTCCGAGGCCAACGAACTTCTCGAGGATGAAATGCTCGGTGCGGTGCTTTTTGGCCATCAGGAAATGCAGACCGCGATCGCCGCCATCGACGAACTGACCGCCGAGGCCGGCAAGCCGCGTTGGGAATGGCAACCTGCCACCGAGAACACGACGCTCAAAGAGGCCCTCGCGGCCGGTTTCGAGGCCAAGATCGGTGAAGCCTATCGTATTACCGACAAGATGGAGCGTCAGGATGCCTTATCCGTCCTGAAGGATGAGGCGATCGCGCAACTGGCCGGTGAAGAGCAAGGCCAGTTCGATGCCGACGAGGTCAAGGATGGCTTTGCCGGTCTTGAGAAACGCGTGGTCCGTTCACGGGTGATCAAGGGTGAGCCGCGTATCGATGGTCGCGATCACAAGACCGTGCGTCCGCTGGCGATCGAGGTCGGCAATCTACCCAAGACACATGGCTCGGCAGTATTCACGCGAGGCGAGACCCAGGCGATGGTGGTCGCGACCCTTGGGACGCTGCGAGATGCGCAATTGATCGAGTCGCTGGAAGGTGAGCGCAAGGACCGTTTCCTGCTGCATTACAACTTCCCACCCTACAGCGTGGGCGAAGCCGGCTTCATGGGCGGGCCCAAGCGCCGCGAAATCGGTCACGGTCGTCTCGCACGGCGTGGTGTTCAGGCGGTGCTGCCCAACGAGGAAGACTTCCCCTACACCATTCGCGTGGTGTCTGAAATCACTGAATCCAATGGCTCCAGCTCCATGGCCTCGGTATGCGGTTCTTCCCTGGCATTGATGGACGCCGGCGTCCCGCTCAAGGCCCCGGTGGCGGGTATAGCCATGGGCTTGGTCAAGGATGACGATGGCTTTGCGGTGTTGACTGATATCCTCGGTGACGAGGACCACCTTGGCGATATGGACTTTAAGGTGGCGGGCTCCACCGCCGGCGTGACGGCCCTGCAGATGGACATCAAGATCGAGGGCATCAACGAAGAGATCATGGAAACCGCCTTGCAGCAAGCGCATGAGGCGCGTCTGCATATTCTGGAGCAGATGAGCACCGTCATCGGCCAGAGTCGTAGCGAAGTGTCCGATAATGCGCCGTCGATGGCCACGGTCAAGATTTCTCCGGATAAGATTCGTGACGTGATCGGCAAGGGCGGCGCGACTATTCGCAAGATTTGCGATGATACCGGCGCCTCCATCGACCTCGACGATGACGGCACCGCGCGCATCTATGCCGAGGACAAGAAGGCCGCCAAGGCGGCGATCGATACCGTGCTGGCGATCACCGCCGAGCCCGAGATCGGCAAGCTCTATCAGGGCAAGGTCGCGCGTATCACCGACTTCGGCGCCTTCGTCACCTTCATGCCGGGCACCGACGGCCTAGTGCATATCTCGCAGATCGTCCCTGAGCGCGTCAACGACGTGCGCGACTACCTCAGCGAGGACCAGGAGGTCATCGTCAAGGTGCTCGACATCGATAATCGCAACCGCGTGAAGCTTTCCATCAAGGAAATCACTGCGGAAGAGAAAGCGGCCTTCGAGGCGGCGCCGGCTGAGACTGAATAAACGGCCCGCTTCTCGCGGCTAATGCAGCCCCGTACGCCAAGGTGTACGGGGCTTTTTACGTTAGCGGTGTCTCAAACTGAATAGGCGTTTGTGGCAGGAGGCGAGCGGCGCTTGGGTATCCACTGGCGCAAGTGGCGTGAAAGTCGCTTTTCTATGAATTCGAAACTGGCCCACGAAAACACGGCGATGAGCGGCAAGCAGATGGCCAGGGTCGCGTAGGGAGGGAGGCCGACGTGTTCGCGCAAGGTGTATTGCGCCGTCCACAGCACGATCACATGAAGCAGGTAGGTCGAATAGGACCAATCCCCCAGTGCCTTGATCACTCGGTTGCCAGCGAACAGTGGCTCCATGGCGATGAACGCGCAAAGCAGCACCGTGCTGGGCAATCCCCAGGCCAGGAAGCGCGTCATGCCTTGGGGGTCGTCGAACTGCATGAGCAGTGTGAATGCCGCCAAGGCGATAGCGGCCGGAACCCATCGCCCTTGGGGAAGCCAGCCGCGGCGGTAGACGATGCCGACTCCTAGTCCGAGCAGGAAATTGTAGATGATCGGATCATGGTAGAAGTCGCTCAATAGTGGGCGCTTTGCAAGCCAGGCACTGATCGCGATAAGCACCAGGGCTAGTAGCCACAGGCGTAGGTATTTATTGACCAGCAGGGAGCCTGCAAACACCAGGTAGAACAGCATTTCGAAGTTGAGTGTCCACCCCACGGGTAATGTTGGATAGTACCCATAGCCGGCAGGATTCTCGGTAGGCAGGAATAAAAGCGACATCGCCAGGCTTTTGAGGTCCAGCCCGTAGTCTGGCATGACATCCTGCGAAAGGTAGACGATGCCTGCCGTGATGGCGGTATAAAGCCAGTAAGCGGGCACGATGCGCGCTGCTCGCTGTAGGAGAAACTCCCCGCTGGAAGGTGCGCGGCGCGCGGTGGCGGCATAGATGACGAAGCCACTGATGATGAAAAAGATATCCACACCCATTTGACCTCGGGTGGCGAGGAGGTGCTCGAAGGCATTATTGGTCTCGAAATCGAAAAAGACCTGCACGAAGTGGTGGAAGACGATCACCCATGCCGCAAACGCACGTAATGCCTGCACCGAAATCAACATACCGATGACATTTCCTGTTGAAGCCAAGACGAATACGACGCCGCTTGGGCGTCGTAAACGATTGGGCAGGCAGGATAATCGAAAAGTTCACCGGTTTGACGTAGAGTTACAAAACAGCGTTTTTGTTAGCGTTTCACGGGCGTTCGATGGCCAGCGCCACGCCTTGTCCTCCGCCGATGCACAGCGTCGCCAGCCCTTTCTTGGCGTTGCCGGCGATCATCTCATGCAGCAGCGTCACCAGGATGCGGCAGCCGGAGGCGCCGATGGGGTGCCCCAGTGCGATGGCACCGCCATTGACATTGATCTTGGCCGAGTCCCAGCCGAGCTCCTTGTTGACGGCGAGCGCCTGGGCGGCAAAGGCTTCGTTGGCTTCGATCACGTCCAATTCGTCGAGTGACCAGCCGGCTCGTTCCAGACACCGCCGCGTAGCGGGGGCCGGGCCGATGCCCATGATCGCGGGGTCGACCCCGGCATTGGCGTAGGCCTTGATCACCGCGAGGGGTTCCAGCCCCAGGGCTTTCGCTTTCTGTGCCGAGCAGAGCATGGTCACGGCGGCGCCGTCGTTGAGTGAGGAGGCGTTGCCGGCGGTGACGGACCCATCGCGCTTGAAGGCTGGGCGCATGCCGGCGAGTTGTTCGGCGGTCACGCCCGCGCGAGGCCCTTCGTCGGTCGTGACGTGGAGTGGGTCGCCTTTGCGCTGGGGGATCTCGACCGGCACGATCTGTCCGGCGAAACGACCTTCCTCGATGGCCGCGGCCGCCTTTTGTTGGGATGCGGCGGCAAAGGCGTCCATGTCTTCGCGGGTGATGGCGTATCTGGCGGCAAGATTCTCGGCGGTATTGCCCATGTGCATATCGTTGAAGGCATCCCATAGGCCGTCGCGGAGCATCGTGTCCACCGCCGTCCAGTCGCCCATGCGTTGGCCGGTGCGCGAGTTCGGCAGCACGTGCGGGGATAGCGACATGTTCTCCTGGCCACCGGCAATGATCACCTCGGCGTCGCCACAGCGGATGGCCTGCGTGGCCAGATGCAGTGCCTTGAGGCCCGAGCCGCAGACCTTATTGAGGGTCATCGCCGGTACGGCGGAAGGCAGCCCCGCGTTTATGGCTGATTGGCGAGCGGGGTTCTGGCCGCATCCGGCGGCCAGCACCTGACCCAAAAGAACCTCGTCGACCTGTTCGGGCGCCACGCCGGTATGCGCGAGCAAATCCGCGATGACCGTGGCGCCAAGCTGGGCCGCGGGGAGGCTGGCGAGGGCGCCGCCAAAGCTGCCGATGGCGGTGCGCCTCGCGGCTACGATCACCACATCTTCCATGAGAGTCTCCTGATCAGCGTAGAGGGACGATACACTCAGAATAGGTGAGTACGGTGTTGCGCGACAATCGGGTAATGGGCGTAGATCGCCGATATGAGCGGGTATACCGGCGTAATGTGATGGAGATCAGGCGAACTGCACGGGGATGGCGTGACTGGTATGGCTGATGCGATTGCCTTCCTGCAGGTAGACGAGCGCGGGCTGGTGGGCGTCGAGCTCGTGTTCCGCGTAATGAGCGTAGCTGCAGATGATGATGCGGTCGCCGACCTGGGCCTGATGCGCGGCGGCTCCATTGATGGAAATGAGGCGCGAGCCGGCTTCACCGCGAATCGCGTAGGTCGTGAAGCGGTTGCCGTTTTCCACGTCGTAGATCTGAATCTGCTCGTTTTCGCGAATACCGGCGAGATCGAGCAATTCGCCATCGATCGCGCAGGAGCCCTCGTAGTCGAGCACCGCGTGCGTAACACGAGCCATGTGGAGTTTGGCCTTGAGCATGATGGTGTACATCGTGGGAACCTCGTAGTGGTCTCGTGCTGGTACTCAGCGCGGTAAGTCGACCGTTAGATTGTCGATCAAGCGGGTGGTGCCGAGGTGCGCGGCGACGAGCAGGATCGCCTCGCGGGTATCCAGCGCGACAGGCCCCAGATCCTGAGTGCGACGCAGCTCCAGATAATCGGGTTTGAAGCCCTCCGCGGCGAGGCTCGCCAAGCCTTCGCGCAGTGCCGACGCCGGAGGTTTGCCGCCTTGTAGGGCGTCACGTACCTGGCACAGGATGCGATGTAGTGCCGGGGCGCGCTGACGCTCCGTAGTACTCAGATACGCGTTGCGTGAGGAGAGCGCCAGGTCGTCTTCGCCGCGCTGGGTGGGCACGCCGACGATATCGATCGGGAAATGCAGGTCAGCGACCATCTTGCGGATCACCGTCAACTGCTGGTAATCCTTGCGCCCGAAGTAGGCAAGATCGGGCTGCACGAGATGAAAGAGCAGGCTGACGACCGTGGCCACACCGGTGAAATGCCCGGGCCGGTTGGCGCCGCACAGTCCTTCCGACACTTGGGGCACACTGACCTGGGTGTGATGATCGCGGCCCTGGGGATAGAGCGTCTCGGCACTGGGGGCGAAGACGATATCGCAGCCGTGGCTCGCCAGTGCCTGAGTATCGGCCTCGAGGGTTCGCGGATAGCGCTCGAAGTCCTCGCCGGCGCCGAACTGTAGAGGGTTGACGAAGATGGTGGCGACTACCACGTCGGCGTCACGGCGCGCGGCATCGACCAGGGCCAAATGCCCGGCGTGCAGATTGCCCATGGTTGGCACCAGGGCAATGCGCTGGCCGTCGCGGCGTTGGGGATTCAAATGGGCACGCAATTCGGCGATGTCGTGCAGCGTCAACATCAAAAACAATGCTCCTCGGCGGGAAACTGGCGTGTCTTGACGGCGTCGTGGTAGGCCGCGAATGCGGCCTGAATGCTGTCGTGGCCGGTCAGGAAGTTCTTGGCGAAATGCGGCGGCTGCCCATGCGTTACGCCGAGGATGTCATGCATCACTAGAATCTGGCCATCTACGTCGGGGCCTGCACCGATCCCGATCACCGGGACCTCCACTGCATCGCGCACGGCGCGTCCCAGCGCGGCGGGTACGCATTCGAGCAGGATCACCGACGCACCGGCGTCGACCAGCAACCGGGCATCGTCGACGATGCGCTGGGCATCGTCCTGTTCTCGGCCTTGCACCTTATAGCCGCCGAACTGATGCACGCTCTGGGGCGTCAGGCCCAGATGCGCGCATACCGGCACGCCTCGCCGCGTGAGTGCGCGCACATCGTCATGCATCCAGCCCGCACCTTCGATCTTGACGAGCTCGGCGCCGGCTCGCATCAGGGCGCCGGCATCGTGCAGCAGCTGGCGCGTGTCGGCGTTGCTCATGAAGGGCAGGTCGACCATCAACAGGCTGCGCTGCTTGCCGCGTGCCACGCAGCGTGTGTGATAAAGGATGTCGTCGAGCGTCACGGGAAGCGTGCTGGCATGACCCTGCAGCACCATGCCCAGTGAATCGCCCACCAGCAGCACATCGATACCGGCGTCGCCCGCATGCTGCGCGAACGAGGCATCGTAGGCCGTCAGGCAACTGAACGGTTCGCTGGCACGCTTGAAGGCATTGAGGTGGCTCAAGGTGACGGTTTTCATGAGACATTCCATGCTGTGGCGGCCCGCTCGGGCCTGGGAGAAGTGTTACCGCAAACGTTACCTCGGGGTGCCGAGAGTGTGGATCGGTAACACATCGGCTGCAACTCGACTTTTAGGGAAGAAGGCGGTGCAAGTCCGCATCATCGTGGTACTTCGCCAGGGTAGCGCTGGTCTTGCCTGAAATCGTTACCTGTGGCGCGAGTTCCGCCAGCGGGACGAGTACGAAGGCCCGCTCGTACATAGCCGGATGAGGGAGCGTCAGGCGCGGCGTTTGCCATTCGAGATTGGCGTAAAGCAAGAGGTCGAGATCCAGCGTGCGCGGTCCCCAATGGCGTTGGCGCACCCGGCGGTGGCGTTGCTCGAGTGCCTGCAGTTGATCGAGCAAGGCCAGCGGCGAGAGTCGTGTGAATACGCAGGCAACGGCATTGATGAAGTCGGGTTGATCCTGGGGGCCCACCGGCGCTGAGGCATATAGGGAAGAATGCCCCGCCAAGTGGGTCAGCGGCAGGGCATCGAATTCGTTCAGCGCGCGCGAGACATGCTCGCGCGGCCTGTCCAGATTGCTGCCCAGGCCGATATAGGCCGCTACGCGATCACTCCTGGCGTCCGTCATTGCCTTGCTCGGAGGATGGGGTGCGCCGGCGCCGACGACGACGCCGCTTGGGGCGGTCGGACGTGCCGGCCGGAGAACCACTGGTCTTGGCGATCAGGCGTGCTTGCTCGTGGTCGTCGCCTTCCTGGAAGGCTGTCCACCAAGCACCGAGCCCGGGGTCGATCTCACCGGCGCTCTCTCGCAGCAGGAGGAAATCATAGGCGGCGCGGAAACGGGTATGCTCCAGAGTCTGAAAGGCGCGTTTGCCATGACGCTTGGGCAAGCGTTGCTGAAGGTCCCAGATTTCCCGCATCGGCATGCTGAAACGCTTGGGGATCGAAGTGTGCTGCAGTTGCCGCGAGATGCTTTGCTGCGAGGCGGTCTGTTGCGCGGGGATCGGCGGCATGCCGTCACTCTCGAGACGCTCGGCGCGTAGCCGCATGCCGGGCCACAGCATGGCACCGTACAGAAACGCCGGCGTGACGGGGCGTTCTTCCTGGATGCGCCGATCGGTGTTGATCAGGGCCTGTTCGATCAGCGGCTTTGCCCACGTGCGTTCCGCGATGGCCTCCTCGGCCTCCGGGAGCAGCATGGCGAACAGGCCATACTCGCGGAGCAATTCGAAGGTACGCAGTGCTTGTCCGGACAGGAAGAGCTTGAGGACCTCCTCGAACAAGCGTGCCGGAGGGATCTGCAACAGCAAGGGGGCCAATTCGAGAATCGGTGTCTCGGTGCTCGGCTCGATATCGAAGTCCAGTTTGGCAGCGAAGCGCACGGCACGCAGCATGCGCACCGGATCCTCGCGATAGCGCACCTCGGGGTCGCCGATCAAGCGCAGGGTGCGGGCTTCGAGATCGTTCACACCGTCGGCCCAATCGTGAATCGAGAAGTCGGCGATGTTGTAGTAAAGCGCATTGACCGTGAAGTCGCGGCGTAGCGCGTCTTCCTCGATGGTGCCCCAGACGTTGTCACGCAGCAGCAAGCCGTCGTCGGATTGCTGGGAATGCGCGGTGTCTTGATCGTCGCCGGGCCGACCACGGAAGGTTGTGACTTCAATGACCTCGCGGCCGAAGCGCACATGGACGATACGGAATCGGCGCCCGATGATGCGTGAGTTGCGAAACAGCGTACGTATTTCTTCCGGCGTGGCATCGGTGGCGATGTCGAAGTCTTTGGGGACTTTACCGAGTAGTGAGTCACGCACACAGCCACCTACCAGGTAGGCTTCATGGTCGGCATTGTGCAGACGATACAGCACCTTGAGGGCACTTTCGCTGAACAGGCGCCGCGATACGTCGTGCTGATCACGCGGGATGACGCGCAATGTGGGTGTGGAGTGGCCGGAAGGCTGTTGGGCGCCAAACAGGGTCTTCAAACGTTCACCGGGGCGTTGGAGAAAGCGGGTAAATCCTTTGAACATGCGTCGTTAACGACTTGCGGAGAGCGAAGTTGCTAGTGTAAGCCGACACTCCTTGGCTTGCAAAGGATGTGGCGTGATGGGAATCGAGAACGAGCCAGGGCAAGAAGTAGGTGGGAATGCATCATTAGAAAGGGGAGACCCGGTGGGCCTCCCCTAAGTATGCTGTGCAGCGTCCTTGCTGCTGTTTCTTCTTCGTGATGGCGCATCGCCTTGAATACGCACCACAGTCACCAATGAGGTCGGGCAGGCAAGCAGTATTATTGTTGTTGTGACTCTTCCCGCGTGGTGACCACCTCGTATTCAAAACAATAATCCAACCACGACGACATCGTTTCTCCCGACGTTTTGTTGTTGTTGTCGGGATGCTTCGGGCGAGGGCATTGTTCTTGTTGGGCCTCGCATGAAGCGTCGCGTCCTGGTTCGGTTCCGGATATCGACCCTCTTGTTGTTGTTGGCGGTCGACTCGCATTGCGTCTCGTTTGTTGTTGTTGGCGATTCGCTTGCGATGTTCAAGCTCGACGTTGTTGTGTTTGTTATTACCGATGTCGGGCTGAGCACCTGGGACGTACGTTATTGTCGTTGTTCGTGCGCCACGGGCGTCCGGCTGTTGTTTTTCTTGATCTATATATTGCAGTGGTCGTGCCACCATTTGTTTTCTTCTTTTTAATCAGTGTTTTATAGTTTTTTATGAAAGTTCCCTGCGTTCTGAAGAAGCTTGGTGTTACCGAAATTGCCGCATAACGGGGCATCTCTTGTGTGGGATGGTAACAACTGGTGCATTGGCCTCGTCTCAATGGCGTATAGGGTCTCTAAAAAGGCCGAGAAATGCGCTTAGACCATAGTCGCGACAGGGGCAAAAGGCGCTCGGCGTCGGCATTAAGCGATCTCACCCTAGACGGCGGGCGTTCTTCTTGCGTGGAATTCCCAGGCGCTGGCGACGCTCCCACAGGCACTTGCGGCTGATGCCCAGCTTCTGGGCAAGCTCGGTTTCACTCATCTGCGTCTGATGCTCGAGCACGAAATGCTGGAAATAGTCTTCCAGGGAAAGGTCGTCGTCGAGCACGTCCTCCTCCTCGGGGGCGGCGGAGGGTTCGGGAGATGCAGAGACCGGCTCCTGTCTTCGTTCCATTGGGAGGCCGAGGTCGTCGGGGTGGATAAGGTGGCCCTCGGCGAGAATGACGCCGCGCTCCAGAGCGTTTTCCAGCTCGCGCACATTGCCAGGCCAGGCGTAACCGAGGATGTCGCGGCGTGCGGCACGCGATAAGCGCAATCCCGGTCGTGCATGACGGGTACAAGCACGTTCGAGCAGAACCTGGGCAATGGAGAGAATATCGTCATCGCGTTCGCGAAGCGGTGGCAGCTCGATCTGCATAACATTGAGTCGATAGTAGAGATCGAGCCTGAATTCGCCGCTGCGCGACAGCGAGTGCAAGTCACGGTGCGTCGCCGCGATCAGGCGCACATCGACGTAACGCGTCTCCACCGAGCCGATACGCCGGATCTCGCCTTCCTGAAGCACCCGTAACAGGCGGGCCTGAGCGTCCAGAGGCAACTCGCCGATCTCGTCGAGGAAGAGCGTGCCGCCATCGGCGGCCTCGACCAGGCCGGTGCGTGCGCTGTTGGCGCCTGTGAAGGCGCCCTTTTCGTGGCCGAAGAGTTCGGATTCGATCAGGGTTTCGGGAATCGCGGCGCAGTTGACGCAGATCAGCGGTGCCTTGGCGCGGCGGCTCTGGCGATGCAGAGCGCGCGCGACCAGTTCCTTTCCGGTGCCCGTCTCCCCCTGTACGAGCACGGTGACGTCGGCGGGTGCCGTCTTGCGGATACGTTCGTAGACACGCTGAATGGCGACGCACTCGCCGATCATGCCACGGGGAACGCCGCTAGGGGCGGCGGTTTCCTTGGGCGCCGGGTGTGACAGCACGCGTGACACGGTCGCCAGGACGTCATCGTCATCGACGGGTCTGGCGACACAATCGACGGCGCCTTCCTTGAGCGCGACCACGGCCTTGCGCAGGCTGGCGTGGTCGGTCATGACCAATATCGGTGTCGGGGCGCTCAGCGCGAGCATCTGCGTGCCATCTTCTCCTGCCAAGCGCAGATCGCAGATCACCAGGTCGAAGGTCTGCGGCGCCAGCGCCTGGGCCGCGTCGAGCGATGCGGCAGTCGCGACGCGGTACGCCTGACGCTCGAGCAGATCCTTCAGGGTCTGGCGCGGCGTGTCTTCGTTTTCGACGATCAGGATTCGGCTCATGGGCCTCATGGTCGCGTGAATGCATGGGGAGTGGTCGAGCGCCGGCTCATGCGACGATCAGTTGGCCTGTATCCTGACGCCTGCCGGCTGGGCGAATCAAGCCAAGGGGTGTGCGACCATGGCATGACAAGAGCACTGTCGAGGCATCGGATGCACGTGCGGGGGCGGGCTTTCAGTGCTCATTCGCTGTCATGTGACGCAGGTGTTCGGGACGCCAGGCCGTGATTGCTGCGTCGAGCTGATCGGCTACGCAGGCGTGTGCCATTTCGCGTGGCGGTTGCTGACCGAGTCGCTGCAAGGCGTGGTGCAGGGTGTGGCGTATTCCGGCTTCATTGGTCGGCAGCGCTGGGGCAAGATTCTGCTTGGAGAGCTTCTGGCCGTTGTCACCGAGCACCAGAGGAAGGTGCAAATAGCGCGGTACCGGGAATGCCAATGCATCCTGCAATTGACGCTGCCAGGGAGTGTTGTCGAGCAGGTCGGCGCCGCGCACCACGTCGGACACGCCTTGATCGGCGTCATCGACGATCACCGCGAGCTGATAGGCCCAGAGGTCATCCTTGCGCTTGAGGACCACGTCGCCCAACTCGGCGGGGTCGAAGCGTTGATGACCCAGGCGCCGGTCTTCCCATTCGACGGGGCGCAGGCCAAGATCGCTTCGTAGTCGCCAGGCCAGGGGGCGCTCGGGACTCAGCGGTCCGTGCCGGCACCAGCCGGGATAGGTGGCATACTCGCGCCATTCCTTGCGCGAACAGCTGCACGGGTAGGCAAACCCCCGCTCAACGAGACGCTCGAGCGCTGCCTGGTAGTGCGCGTGACGCTCGCTCTGGTAGTGCACGCTGCCATCCCAGGTCAGGCCGAAGGCCTCCAACTGTTGGACAATGGTATCGGCGGTGCCTGCAGGGCAGCGTGGCGGATCGATATCCTCGATACGCACGAGCCAACGCCCCTGGGCGTGGCGTGCGTCGAGAAAGCTCGCCAGGGCCGTGATCAGGGAGCCCAGATGGAGGGGCCCCGAAGGTGTCGGTGCGAAACGACCGATATACGACATGACTGGCGTGACCTGCGCAATGACAAACGGGCACCCGAAGGTGCCCGTCGATAGAGTGTTCAGGGACGGTATCAGCCGCCGAGTTGCTTTTCCTTGAGCTCCGCCAGCGTCTTGCAGTCGACGCAGAGCGTGGCGGTGGGGCGAGCCTCGAGGCGGCGAATGCCGATCTCGACGCCGCAGGCTTCACAGAAGCCATAGTCGTCCTCATCGATATTTTCGATGGTCTCGTTGATTTTCTTGAGCAGCTTGCGCTCACGGTCACGGGTGCGCAACTCCAGGTTGAAGCCTTCTTCCTGGGTGGCCCGGTCGGCCGGATCGGCGAAGTTGTTGGCCTCTTCCTGCAGGTGGCGCACCGTGCGATCCACCTCTTCCATGAGCTCCTGTTTCCAGATGAGCAGGATTTGGCGGAAGTGCGCGAGCTGCTGCTCGTTCATGTATTCTTCACCCGGCGCCGGCTCGTACGGGGTGAATTTTTTCGGCGCTTCCGATTTGATTTCCGCTACTGGCATGGGACTGCCTCATTACGCAAGTGACTTGGGCCGATGCCTGGCCAGGGTAGGGCTTGGGCGCCCGCCCGAAGCCCTGCTTATTTAGCGGAAAAGTGCAGGCTTTGCAACCACCCTAGGCGATAAAATGACGCATTCGGATCTCGGTCAAGACGCTGGAGCGCGCGCGTTACGCCGCCACGCGGCCGCTCTTATGAAAATGTGATTTTTTGTCCCACGCGGTGATGCGTTAGCGACCCAAGAGGGGAAGATGTGGAATACACGCAACTGACGCCCGGTATTCTGGTGCGTCGTTACAAGCGCTTTCTGGCCGATGTGCGATTGGCGTCGGGCGAGGAGGTGATCGCGCATTGCCCTAATACTGGCTCCATGCGAGGCGTCAACGTCCCCGGGTGTCGCGTCTGGCTCTCGCCGAGTCGTAACCCCGCGCGTAAGCTGGCCTGGACCTGGGAATGGATCGAGCTGCCCATGCCCGGCGCGGCACCGGCCTTGGTCTCGGTGCACACCGGGCGCGCCAACGCGTGGGTCGAGGAAGCCCTGAGCACTGGGCGTATCGCCGAGCTGGCGGGGTATACAACGCTCAAGCGGGAGGCGAAGGTCGAAGGCGCACGGCTCGATTTTCGCCTCGCCGAGGCACGGCAAACGATCCATGTCGAGGTCAAGCAGGTGACGCTGCGTGAAGACGACGGCCATGGCTATTTCCCCGACTCGGTCAGCGAACGTGGTCGGCGGCATCTGGAGAGCCTGGCGGCGCGGGTCGCGATGGGCGAGCGCGCGGTACTGCTGTTTTGCGTGGCACATACCGGGATCGACACTGTGGCACCGGCCGGGCACCTCGACCCTGTCTATGCCGAAACGCTGCGTCGCGTCGCCGCCCAGGGAGTTGAGGTGCTGGCGTATGGCGTCAGCGTCATCCATGACACGGCCGGCGTACCTTGCCAGGCGATATTGACCCGGCGGCTGCCGGTGGATCTCGAGCGGCAGCCGCCGAGCGTCTGAGTCAGCGTGAGGCGCGGGTGACGCGGAAGATTGCCGTCTCCCCGCACAGGTTGGGCCACAGCCGCGAGCTCCAATGCGGCTCGTGGTCGCCGTTGCCGACGCGTTGATCGACGATGGTCAGGCCCTTGTCACGGCATAGCTGGCCGAAGTCGCGAAACGTCGATAGGTGGATGTTGGGTGTGTCGTACCAAGCATGGGGGAGCGACTTGGACACCGGCATACGGCCCTGAAAGCCGAGATACAGGCGGTGGCGCCAGTAGGCGAAGTTGGGGAAGGCGATGATGCATTCCCGGCCTACGCGCAGCATTTCGTCGAGGGTGCGGTCCGGGCGCTGCAGAGCCTGAAGTGCTTGCGTCATGATTACCAGGTCATAGGCGTCATTCTCGACGTTGCTCAGGCCGTCATCGATGTCATGCTCGATGACGCTGACACCACGTTCGATGCAGGCGGTGATGCCGTCGGGGTCGATCTCCAGCCCATAGCCGACGACCTGCTTGTCACGCGCCAGGGCGGCCAGCAGTGCGCCGTCGCCGCAGCCCAGGTCGAGCACGCGTGCGCCTTGCGGGACCCAGTCGTGGATCAATTTGAGATCGGCGCGCATCAGGTCGTCTCCTCGAGCTGCAGGTCGCGGGCAGCGCGACGCATGAATCCGCCGAACACTGCCTCGTAACGCGGGTGCGGCAGCAAAAATGCATCGTGGCCATGCGGCGAGTCGATGCTGGCGTAGCTGACGGTCTTGTCGGCGCGCATCAGGGCGTCGACCAGCTCCCGTGAACGCGGCGGTGCGAAGCGCCAGTCGGTGGTGAAGCTGACCACCAGGAACGGGCATTGCGCCGGTGCCAGCGCCGCCGCCAGATCGCCGCCGTGCAGGGCGGCCGGGTCGAAGTAATCCAGCGCCTTGGTCATCAGCAAATACGTATTGGCATCGAAGCTGGTGGAAAACGTATCCCCCTGATGGCGCAGGTACGATTCGACCTGGAACTCCACGTCATAGCCGAAGTTGAGCTGATCGGTACGCAGATCGCGGCCGAACTTGGCCCCCATCGAGTGTTCGGACAGATAGGTAATATGGCCGATCATGCGGGCCAGCCTGAGTCCGCGTTTGGGCACCGTACCGTGCTCCTCATACCAACCGTCATGGAAGTCGGGATCCGAACGAATTGCCTGGCGGGCGACCTCGTTGAAGGCGATGTTCTGCGCCGAGAGGCGTGGCGTGGCGGCGATGACCACGGCGTTGGCGATGCGCTCGGGGTATGCCATCGTCCATTGCAACACCTGCATGCCGCCGAGGCTGCCGCCGACCACGGCGGCGAAGCGTTCGATGCCCAGCCGGTCCGCCAGGCGTGCCTGGCTATGCACCCAGTCGGCCACCGTCAGGACCGGGAATTCGGGTCCCCAGGCGCGCTGGGTCTCGGGGTTGGTCGATGCAGGGCCAGTACTGCCGTGGCAGCCGCCGAGGTTGTTGATCGACACGACGAAGAAGCGCTCGGTGTCGATTGCCTTGCCGGGACCGATATACGCGTCCCACCAGCCGGGCTTGCGATCTTCCATATCATGGAAGCCGGCGGCGTGGTGATGGCCGGAAAGCGCATGGCAGATCAGCACCGCGTTATTGCGTTCGGCGTTGAGCGTGCCATACGTCTCGTAGATCAGAGTATAGTCGGACAGCGTCTTGCCGCCGGCCAGTGCCAGCGGGGTATCGAAGTGCGCCGTTTGCGGCGTAACCAGACCGACCGAGTCGGGAGGTAGCGTATCGGGCATCGTGTGTATCGGTTTCCGTGTCCAGCGTGGGGCGCGCGACGGCGCCAGGGTCGTGAATGTTCAGAAGCCTACCAGCATGCCAGGCAATCCCGCCGCACGGGCGAGGGCGCCGACGACGAGGCTATCGACCAGATTGATGGCGATGAACACCACGATGGGCGACAAGTCGATCATGCCCAGCGGGGGGATGACCTTGCGCACTGGGGCCATAATCGGTTCGACCACTTGGTGGACGAGAATGGCGCCGGGATGGCTGGCCTGTGGCGCGACCCAACTGAGAATGATCATTATGATCAGGGCAAAGAAGTAGATGTCGAGAATGGCGCTCAATACCCCGGCCAGTGATGCCACCAGCACGCCCTGAATCGGCGGCATGCCGATGCCGGCAAGCTTGAGCAGTACGAAGATGGTGATGGCCTTGATCAGCAAGCCCGCGACCAGCGAGGCGGGATCGAAACGTCCACGCGGGCAGAAAATGCGTTGTAACGGCGCGACCACTGGACGCGTGGCCTTGATCACCGCCTGGCTGACGGGGTTGTAGTAGTCGGCGCGCGAAAACTGCAGCAGAAAGCGCAGCATCAAGACGAACAGATACACATTGATTAGTGTGTTGACCAGCATCAAGCCGGCGCTTCCTATTTGGCTGCCCATGGGGCTCCTCCGTGTCGAATGGGTGAAGGGGGATTCAGTCGCGGCTCAGTTCGTCGGCCAGCTCACGGGCGCGTGTCGCGCAAGCTTGCGTGGCGTTTTCGAACAGCATACGCAGGCCGTCGTCCTCGAAGCTATTGATGGCGCGTTCGGTGGTGCCGTTGGGCGAGGTCACGCGGCGGCGCAACTCAGCTGGCTCGAATTCGCTTCCGCGGGCCATGCTGGCGGCGCCGTAAGCGGTTTGCAGGGCCAGACGGCGGGCACTGTCGGCGGGCAAACCGAGCTTCTTGCCGGCGTCCTCGAGTGCTTCCATGATCAAGAAGAAATACGCCGGTCCGCTACCCGACACGGCCGTGACGGCCTCGAGAAGCGTCTCGTCGGCGACCCACTCCACGAGCCCTACGGCTTCCAGCAGCGAGGTGGTCAGTTGCCTCTGCTCCTCGCTGACGCGGGCGTTAGCGTAAAGCCCCGAGGCACCCTGGCCGACCAGGCTGGGGGTATTGGGCATGCAGCGGATCATGGCGAGCTCGCCGCCGAGCCAATTCTCCAGCGTCTCGGCACTCAAACCGGCGGCCACGGAGACGATTAGCGGGCGTTGGCGCTGCACGCTATCGCGCAATTCGTTGCAGACCTCACGCATGACCTGCGGCTTGACGGCCAGGACCACGACATCCGCTTGTTCGACGGCCGCGTTATTGTCGGAGGTGGTGTGGACGCCATAGCGCGACGCGAGCGCGTCGAGTGTCTGGGTGCTGCGCGCGGTGGCGGTGATGGCTTCGGCGGGATGGCCGCCTTCGATCATGCCGCCGAAAATGGCGCTGGCCATGTTCCCGGCGCCGATGAATGTGACGTGGCTTGTCATGGGGTCTCCTGTAGTGTCGCGGCGAAACAGTGGCGTTGAGACAAGACGATCAGGCGCGCGGCGCGCGCTGCCCGAAAATGGCCGTGCCCAGACGGACCAGGGTGGCGCCTTCGAGGGTGGCGGACTCGAGATCGCCGCTCATGCCCATCGAGAGTGTATCCAGGGGCGCCTGGGGATGTCGCTGGCGGAGTGTTTCGAGCAAGGCGCGCAGCTCGGCGAAGGGTCGCCGTTGGGCTGCCGGGTCGTCGCTCGGTGCGGGCAGTGTCATCAAGCCGCGTAGTCGCAGGCGTGGCAGTGCCACCACGGCGTCGGCCAGTGCTGGCAAGGCCTCGGGCACCACGCCGGATTTGCTGGTTTCGCCGCTGACGTTGACCTGCAGGCAAACATTCAGCGGTTCCAGCGCCGTCGGGCGTTGTGCGTCGAGGCGTGTGGCGATGCGTGCGCGGTCGATGGTATGCACCCATTGGAAGTGCTCGGCCACCGCGCGGGTCTTGTTGGATTGCAAAGGACCGATGAAATGCCAGACGATACCCTCGAGATCGTCCAGCGAGGCCTGCTTGTCGAGCGCTTCCTGAAGATAGTTCTCGCCGAATGCGCGTTGCCCCGCAGCGAAGGCCTGGCGCACGCTGGCTGTGGGTTGCGTCTTGCTCACGGCCAACAGGCAGGCGTCCTCGCCGTCACGCCCCGCGCTCGCCAGGGCGCGGGTCAAACGCTGGCGAGCGCGTTCGAGGGATTCGGCGATGGTGACATCTGGCATACTGAGAAACCCTGTCCGCGAGCGAGAGAAATGCATGGATATTATCGAATTGCTGGCGTTCTCGGCAAAACAGAAGGCGTCCGATCTGCATCTGTCTGCCGGTTTGCCGCCAATGATTCGCGTCGACGGCGACATCCGCCGGCTCAACGTGCCGCCGATCGAGGATCGTGACGTTCACAAGTTGATCTACGCGATCATGAACGATCAGCAGCGCCGCGACTACGAAGAGACGCTCGAGCATGATTTCTCGTTCGAGGTGCCGGGCGTGGCGCGCTTTCGCGTCAACGTCTTCCATCAAGGGCGCGGCGCGGGCGCCGTCTTTCGCACCATTCCCAGCGAGGTGCTGACCCTCGATGACCTGGACCTGG
The DNA here is from genome assembly GCF_029889785.1 of Chromohalobacter sp. 48-RD10. Taxonomy (NCBI): domain Bacteria; kingdom Pseudomonadati; phylum Pseudomonadota; class Gammaproteobacteria; order Oceanospirillales; family Halomonadaceae; genus Chromohalobacter; species Chromohalobacter sp. 48-RD10. The sequence continues at coordinate 280,590 of NZ_JARANX010000003.1, forward strand.
GAGATGTATTTCGACGCCTGGCCTCGCTGCCGCGTGGGCTGGTGCTGGTGACGGGGCCGACCGGGTCGGGCAAGAGCACGACCTTGGCGGCGATGATCGACTACGTCAACGAAAACTATTATCAGCATGTGCTGACCATCGAAGACCCGGTGGAGTTCGTGCATCGCAGCAAGCGCAGTCTCGTCAATCAGCGCGAGTTGCATCGCGATACGCGCAGCTTCGCTACGGCGTTGCGCTCGGCACTGCGCGAGGACCCCGACGTGATTCTGGTCGGTGAGCTACGCGACCTGGAAACCATCCGCCTGGCGCTGACCGCTGCCGAAACCGGCCATCTGGTATTCGGCACCCTGCACACCACGTCGGCAGCCAAGACCGTGGACCGCATCATCGATGTGTTCCCGGGCGACGAGAAAAGCATGGTGCGTTCGATGTTGTCCGAGTCGCTGCAGGGGGTCATTTCTCAGGTATTGCTCAAGCGTGAAGGCGGCGGGCGTATGGCGGCGCACGAGATCCTGGTGGCCAGCGCGGCGGTGCGTAACCTGATTCGCGAGAACAAACTGGCGCAGATGTATTCCTCGATCCAGACTGGTGGCAGCCTGGGTATGCAGACGCTGGATGCGGCGCTTTCGCGCCTGGTGGCGCAGGGTGTCGTCTCGCGCGCCGAGGCACAGGCCAAGGCGAAGGATGGACGCGTACTGGGCGTGTAAGCTGGGCATGATCGACAGTCGCGAAGGAGAGCGCGAGATGACGCCATACGAGTGGCTGACGCAACTGCTGGACATCATGCTCGACAAGCAAGCCTCCGACCTGCTGGTGTCCACCGGGGCGCCGCCGAGTCTCAAGATCAATGGCGAGCTGGTCACGCTGGGCGCACAGGCGATGTCGGTGTCACAGGTGCGTGAGTTGGTCTCGGCGGCGCTGCCGCAGGGCGTGGGAGAACGTTTCGAGGCTGAACGCGAGGCCAATTTTGCACTCAGTCTGTCGGGCAAGGGGCGTTTTCGCGTCAGTGCCTTCTACCAGCGCAGCCAGATGGCGATGGTCGTGCGCCGAATCGCCTACGACATTCCCGATCTGGCGAGCCTGGCGTTGCCGGATGTCTTGAGCGAGTTGGTCAATCGCAAACGCGGTCTAGTGTTCATCGTCGGTGGCACGGGTAGCGGCAAGTCGACCACGCTGGCGTCGATGATTCAGCACCGCAATCAGACGACCGGCGGACATGTCATCAGTATTGAAGATCCCATCGAGTACATTCATCCCCATGGCCGGGCGATCATCAATCAGCGCGAGGTGGGCATCGATACCGAGTCCTTCGAGGTGGCGCTCAAGAATGCACTGCGTCAGGCGCCCGATGTAATCATGATCGGCGAGGTGCGCTCGCGCGAGATCATGGAGCAGGCGTTGACGTTCGCCGAGACCGGTCATCTGTGCCTGGCGACGCTGCATGCCAACAACGCCAATCAGGCGCTGGAACGGATACAACATTTCTTCCCGAGCGAGCGCCACGAACAGGTATGGATGGATCTGTCGCTCAATTTACAGGCCATCGTCGCCCAGCGTCTGCTGCCGCGCGAAGATGGCGAGGGGCGCTGCGCGGCGGTCGAGGTGATGCTGCGTTCGCCGTTGGTCAGCGATCTGATCCGCAAGGGGGCGATTCACGACCTCAAGGAGATCATGCAACGCTCTCACGATCAGGGTATGCAGACCTTCGATCAGGCGCTATATGCGCTCTATCGGCAAGGGCGCATCAGCGAAAAGATGGCATTGGTGCATGCCGACTCGGCCAACGACCTGCGGTTGTGTATCGATTATGGCGATGCCGATAGTTCGCAACTTGCGCGGGCGAGCGATGCCGCCGAGCGCCTCACCCTTCAAGGCGACGATGAGTGAGCCTTCATGGCGCATAGAGACCGCCCAACACACGGGGGGCACGCGCCCCGGTAACCTCGGGAAGGTTGCCGGAGCGCCCTGCGAGGCGCTGATGAGCAAGCCAGGCGAAGGCGCCGGCTTCCAGCCAGTCCGTTGACCAGCCGAAACGCTCACAGGGCGTCAGCGGAATATCCGGCACGTGCCGACGTAGGCGCGCCAGCAGGTCTACGTTGTGGGCGCCGCCCCCGCAGGGAATGAGCGCATCGTAACACGTATCCAAACGTTCGCTGTCTTGGGTGATGGCCATGGCAATGCTGGCGGCGGTCAGCTCAGCGAGCGTCGCCTGGACGTCTCGGGGCGCCTCGTCACCCGTGAGATGAGTTGTCAGCCAGTCGAGATGAAAATGCTCGCGTCCAGTGCTCTTGGGCGGGGGGCGCCGGAAGTAAGGGTCATCGAGAAGGCGTGAGAGCAAGGCCGCGTCGACGTGGCCGCTGGCGGCCCAAGCACCATCGGCGTCGTAGGCGTGGCCCAGATGGCGCTGACACCAGGCGTCCATCAGCATGTTGGCGGGGCCGGTGTCGAAACCGAGTACAGGGGCAGAGTCGCCGCTCGGAGGAAGATGCGTGAGGTTGGCGATGCCTCCGAGGTTTAGGATCAAGCGCGTATGCTCGGCAGAGGTGAATAGCGCGGCATGAAAGGCCGGCGCGAGCGGCGCGGCTTGTCCGCCGGCGGCCATGTCGCGGCGCCTAAAATCGCCGACCACTGCGCAGCCGGTCAGCTCAGCAAGTAGGCTGGGGTTGTCGAGCTGGTAGGTGTGCGGCGGAACCCCCTCGGGGGCGTGTTCGATGGTTTGCCCGTGGCTGCCGATGGCAGCGATGTCGTCAGGCGAGGTGCCGGTCTCCGTGAGCAGGCGGTTGACTGCCTCGGCTTGGTACTCGCAGAACGCGGTTTCGAGTCGGGCCAGTTCGCTGAAAGAGGTCTCGCGGGCGAGACATAAGGCCAGCAAATCCTCGCGCAGCGCGGCGGGAAAGGTCACTCCAGTAGCACCTAGCCACTCGGGGCGGTCGTCGCCGCAATGCACCAGGGCGGCGTCGATGCTGTCCAGGCTGGTGCCGGACATCAGGCCGATATAAAGGGGCATGTTCCTCTCCATGTGTCGGGGCGCTCAACCGCGTCGATGAGTCATGCTAACATCCCCCCATTATTGCCCAAGCCACCCCATTTGCGGAGAAAGGATACGATGACCGACGTTGCCGATGCGCTGGCGCTGCTCAAGCGTGGCACCCATGAAATCCTGCTGGAAGACGAGTTGGTAAAAAAGCTCGAATCCGGGCGTAAGCTGCGTATCAAGGCGGGGTTTGATCCTACCGCACCGGACCTTCATCTGGGGCATAGCGTGTTGTTGACCAAGATGCGTCAGTTTCAGGAGCTCGGCCACCAGGTCGTCTTCCTGATCGGCGACTTTACGGGGCGTATCGGTGACCCCACTGGGAAGAGCGTGACCCGCAAGCCGCTGACCGAGGAAGAGGTCAAGACCAATGCGGAGACCTATAAAGAGCAGGTGTTCCAGATCCTCGATCCGGCACTCACGGAAGTGCGCTTCAACGCCGAGTGGATGAGCCAGCTTTCCGCGGCTGACATGATTGAGTTGGCAGCGCAGTCTACCGTGGCACGCATGCTGGAGCGTGACGATTTCGAGAAGCGTTATACGGCCAACCAGTCGATTTCGATTCACGAGTTCCTGTACCCCCTGGTGCAGGGCTACGACTCGGTGGCGCTTGAAGCCGATATCGAGTTGGGCGGCACCGATCAGAAGTTCAACCTGCTGATGGGGCGCGAGATCCAGAAGCATTTCGGTCAAGCGTCGCAGGTGGTCATGACCATGCCACTGCTGGAAGGGCTTGACGGTGTCCAGAAGATGTCCAAGTCGCTGGGCAACTATGTGGGCGTCGACGATACGCCGGGAGTGATGTTCAACAAGCTGGTGTCGATGCCCGATAGCCTGATGTGGCGTTACTTCGAACTGCTGTCGCTCAAGTCCAATGAAGACATCGAAGTGATTCGTCAGTCGATCGAGTCCGGGGCCAATCCGCGTGATATCAAGATGGAGCTGGCGCGCGAATTGATCGGGCGTTATCACGGTGATGAAGCGGCCGCCAATGCGCACAAGTCGGCGGGCAACCAACTGGCGGAAGGTGAGCTTCCGGAGGACTTGCCGGAGGTTGAGGTGGTCTTCGAAGGCGAGCAGGCTCCGGTTGCTGCAGTACTCAACCGCTCGGGCTTGGTCAACAACAGTGCCCAGGCCAAGGACATGCTGGGCAATGGTCGCGTCAAGGTCGATGGCGACGTTGTGGCACGTGATCATATGCTTGCCACCGGACAAAGCTATGTTATCCAGGCGGGTAAGAAGCGTTACGCGCGGGTGACGTTAGGGTAGAGACGAGCGATAGGTTTCATCGGTGTAAAAACCCCTTGCGTTCGCGTCGGCGGATCCGTAAAGTACGCATCCGCTGCCGGCGACGGGCTTCGTGGCCGGCGGTGAAGGGGTGGCGCAAGTGGCTGACATGCTTGAGAAATTCAAGCCTTCGGGTGGCTTTCTCGCTTGACAGTAACGCCGATTTCGGTAGAATGCGCCGCATCTCGAAAGGCCTCGGGCAACGCCGCGATTGAAAGCGTTGCCAAGCATTGTCTCGCCGGCTTCGGCCTTGACAATCACGGCGCTTTCGGTAGAATACGCCTTCCTCGTTAGGCGCTTCGGCAACAACGAGACGCTCCGCTCTT